>DASXBA010000199.1:0-2644 GCA_036406475.1 Thermoleophilaceae bacterium
AGGTTCAGCAGCGACAGGTGCTCCTCGAGCTCGTCGTCGGGAATGTGGAACCGGTCGATGACCTCGCGGGCCGGGATCACGGCGCGCGTGCCGTCGCCGCAGCGGTCGAGCAGGTACGCGAGCAGCGACTGGAGCACGGCGAACCGCTCTGGCGCCACGGGCCCGGCCGGCCGCTCGCCGCCCTCGCCTTCGAGGCTCGAGACCTCCGCGGCTGGCTCGGGCGGGGCGCCCTCGTGCCGCGTCCGGACCAGCCGCAGCGCCTCGGCCACCTGGCGCCGCAGCGCGGCCGGCTCGACCGGGACGGCGCGGCCGTCCTGCCGCAGGACCCAGGCCGCCAGCAGCGGCAGGCTCGCGTACTCGGTGACGAACGTCCCGTCCTCGAGCCGCCCGGTCTCGCCGTACGTCCGCTCCACCCACCACGCCGTGTCGCCGCGCACCTCGATGCGCGCCTCGCCGGCCGGGTCGCCCACCTGCCAGGGTGGACGGCCGCGGAACCGCTCGATGTCGAAGTCGGGCGGTACGCGGAAGTCGCGCTCGCGGCGCGTGGCGAAGCGGATGTCGCCGCGGATCCGCGACACCCGGAACGTGCGCAGGTCCTCGCGCTCGAGGTCGTGCCCGACCACGTACCAGACGCCGTTGTCGGGCAGGAGCGCGTACGGGTTGATCGTGCGCTCCGCCACCTCGTCGCGCGAGATCGACCAGTAGCCGAACTTCACCGTGCGCTGCTTCGAGATCGCCTGCTCGAGCTTGCCGAGCCGCCCCGGCATCTCGGGCGAGTAGTCCGGATCGAGCACCTCCACGCGCACCGCGGTCTCGGTGGGAGCCTCGGCGAAGCCGGGCCGGCCGAGCGCCAGGTTCTGCAGCGCCAGCCGCAGCGGCTCGGCGTAGGCGAACTTCCCCTCCAGCAGGTAGAGGGCCGTCTGCAGCGCCGCCAGCTCCTCGTCCTCGAGGTCGAGCTTGGGCAGGAAGTAGTGCTCCGACCGGAGCGTGTAGAGCTCCTCGCCCGTGAACTCGTCGCGCTGCGACTGCAGCGGCACGCCCAGGGCGAGCAGCTCGGCGCGGTCGGAGTAGAAGCGCCGCGCGAACGCCTCGTCGGACATCTCGGAGTAACCCTCGACCCGAGACTTCACGTCGCGGGCGGTGATCGCGCGCCGCTCGGCCATCAGGAAGGCCACGAGCGACAGCTGGCGTATCAGCTTGTCGGTGTCGTGAGACATGCCGCGCCGCCGAGCCTATCCGGCCGCGGCTGTGGAACGCTCTGTGGAAAGTCGAGCTACGCGGCGGCCTTCGCCGCGGGCCGTTCCAGGTGCTGGTGCGACGGGCAGTAGTCGCGGTCCGGGAGCGGCGTGCGCTGGCACGGCTTGCCCTTCCGCGTTGTCGCCCGGCAGCGGGCCACGCCGCCGTCGAGCGCTCCGGCCTCGATCTGGTCCTCGATGAACTCGACCGCTGCGTCGACGCCCTTCTGCACGGCCCACGCGACCTCGGCCTGGCACGTGATCGGGAAGTAGCGGCGGATGTCCTGGAACAGGGCGCGCTCGGGCTTGGCGAAGTACATCGGGTCCTTGGCGAGCCGCTCCATCGTCTGCTCGCAGCAGACGAGCACCGCGCGTCGTGACTCGAGCTGCGTCTCCAGGTCGGAGTAGGGATCGATCATGTTCTTGATCGACCGGTAAATCGCTCGCGAGTACTGATACATGCACTGCTGCAACTGATGGGTTCGCTCTTCGATCACTTGATTCTCGATCTCCTCGATTCCTGCGCGCGAAGCTTTGTCCACAGCGGGTTCAGGCCGTGCGCCGCGCCCCGGCCGCGAGGATCCTATCGGGTCCCTACCCCTGTTACAAAGTCAGGCACAAGGTTTGCCTGTGAGGCAAACGGCTCCTCGCGGTTGACGGCTGACGGACGGCGGATGCCCGCTTCAGCGGGACTTACACATTTGCCGGACGATCAGCGTGTGACCTGCGCCACGTAGGCGTCCGGAAAACCGCTGCTGTGGGCGCTGGAGGAGGCGCTGTTGGCCTCGGGCCGCGAGGCGTAGACGCCCGCGAAGATGGCGTAGTAGCCGGCGTGGAGGCTCGAGTAGTTCGAGGAGTCGATGATGCCGACCTGCGTCAGGCCCTTCTTCTTCGCCGTCCGGGCCCGAGCGACCGCGTCGGCGCGCCCGTTGCCGACGGGGATCGACTCGAGCACGACGGTGTAGCCGCTCTTGCCCGCCGGCCAGCGGAGGATCGCGTTCGGCGACGGGCTCGGCGAGGACGGGGGCGGGGCGGCCGCCGGCGGCGAGGGCGTGGTCGGCTCGGGCGGGGTGGGCAGCTTTCCGGTCGTGATCTGCACGGTGCCCGTGGCCGCGCCGGGACCGACCGTGACCCGGTTGTGCGTGGCGACGATCAGCGAGGACGCGCTCCGCCGTCCGGCTCCGAGGGCGATCGCGGCGCCGCCGGCCGCGACCGCGACGAGGGCGACGGCGAGCGTGGGCCAGATCCAGTCGCCGGGATAGCGGGAAAACCGCCGGTGCCAGCCGGCCGAGAGCACGCCGACGACGCCGCGGTTGACCGGCAGGCGCTCGCCGCACTCGAGGCAGTACTCCTGCAGCGGCTCGTAGGCCGTCCCGCACGCCGGGCAGTAGTCGGGCTGGCGCGGCCGC
>DASXBA010000200.1:0-18967 GCA_036406475.1 Thermoleophilaceae bacterium
GGCACGACGCTCCAGACGGACCTCGCCGGCGCGGGCTCCAACTTCACGGACCTGCCGTTCGCCTGGGCGGTCGGGCAGACCGCCGTGGGCAAGCTCGGCTCGGCCGATCCCGCGGTGGTCACCGGCGGGCTGTCGAAGCAGATCGCCACCGACACCGCAGTCGCGCCAGGGAAGAAGACCTCCTTCCAGCACGCGGTGGGCGCCTACGACGCCGCGTCGGGCGCGCCGCTCCCCACATTCCCGCGTCAGATCGAGGACTGGCAGTTCCTGGCGGGCGCGGCGATCGCCGACGTCAAGGGCGACGGCAGCCATCAGGTGCTCGCGGGCAGCGGCGGCGGCTACCTGCATGCGTTCGACCCCGCGGGCTCGCCGGCGGCCCACGCCAACCTCTCGACCTCGCTGTCGAGCTACCAGGACCTCTCCGAGCCCGCCCCGTTCCCGCTCTTCATGGGCGGCGGCTACGTGACGTCTACGCCGGCAGTGGGCCAGCTGCGCCGCGGCGAGAACGTGACCGTGGCGAGCGTCACGCGCGACGGCTACCTGTTCCTCACGGCCACCCAGGGCCGGCCGAGCGCGAACGGCGAATGGTGGAAGTTCCACCACGACGAGCGCAACTCGGGCCTCTACGGCCTCGACACGCGGCCGCCCGCGACGGTGACCGACCTCTCCGCCGGCGCGGGCACGGGCAGCGCGCTGGTCCGCTGGACCGAGGTCGGGGACGACTGGTGGGTGGGCAAGCCCGCCGCGACGGACCTGCGCTGGTCGACCGCCCCCATCTCGGACGCCGGCTTCGCCTCCGCGCACCGGGTCCCGACCGGGGCGCCGGCGAGCGCCGAGGCAGTGGCAGTCGGCGGGCTGCCCGAAGGGCGCCGCGTCTACTTCGCGGAGCGCTCACGCGACGATGCCGGCAACCTGTCGCTGATCGCCCGCACCTCGGTGGTCACCGGCGGCGCGCCCGGCGGCGGGAGCAAGCCGTTCAAGCTGCGCGTCGGCTTCGGCCGCTTCGGCCCGACGCGCGTGCGCCACAACGCCTTCCGGATGCGCTGCCGGGCAGGCGGAAGCGGCCGCCGCCGCTGCACGATCACGGTCCGGCGGCGCGTGCACGGGCGCAACCGCGTGCTCGGTCGCGGCCACGCGACGATACGGCGCCGGAGCGCGCTCGTCCGGGTCAAGCTGAACAAGCTCGGCCGGCGCCTGCTGCGCCGCCACCACCGGCTGCGGGTGAGACTCGGCGCGCGGCTGCGGGACAGCTCGGGCCGCACCGCGACCAAGACGAAGCGCTACACGCTGCGTCTCGCTAAACGAAAGCGGCGCCGCGGCTGACGAGGTTCTCGTAGAGCTTCTCCTGGATCGTCTCGCGGACCCGCTCCGACAGCTCGAAGACAAGCGCCCTGTCCTCGGCCGCCTCGGGGCCGTACTCATCGGTGGGGATCGGCTCGCAGAACTCGATCCGCCATCTCGAGGGGAGCGGCACGGTGCCGAGCGCTCCCAGCCAGGGAAAGGTCGGTGTGAGCGGGAAGTAGGGCGCCCCGATCAGCCGCGCGGCGAGCGGCGACTCGCCGAGCTTGGGGTAGATCTCCTCGCTGCCCACCACCGCAACCGGCACGATCGGCGAGCGGGTGCGAAGCGCGATCTCCACGAAGCCGCCGCGTCCGAAGCGCTGGAGCCGGTAGCGCTCGCCGAAGGGCTTGCCGGCGCCCTTGACGCCCTCGGGGAAGACGGCCACCAGCTCGTCCCGCTGGAGGAGCTGGATCGCGTTATAGGGCGACGCGACAACGCCGCCCACCTTGCGCATCGCGACCGAGATGAAGGGCAGGTCGAAGGCCCAATTGAGAACGAGGAAGCGGGGGTAGCGGGGCAGTGGATGCTCCCGCTGGATCGCGAACGAGATCATCGTCGCGTCCCAGGGAAGGATCCCGGCGTGGTTGGCCGCGAGCAGCGCGCGCCCGTGCGCGGGCACGTGCTGGACGCCGGTCGTCCTGACTCGCCACCAGCGCTCGTAGAGGAACTCGAAGAAGGGGAAGACGGTCTCTACGAACTCCTCGTCGAAGCCCCAGTCGTCCTCGTCGTAGCGGCCGTCGAAGCGACGTGCGGTGCGGCGCAGCGCATCCCGGGCGCCGCCGGGAAGCCCGGCGGCTCCGCGCGACAGGGCCTCGGGCAGCTCCAGCCCGGCGTCCAGGCCCTCGCGCAGGCGGCGTAGGAAGCTCAGCGCCGGCTCGGGCTCGCGCGTTTCGTAGTGCGGGCGCTGGCGCTCGCCGGTGGTCATCGCGCCAGCACCTGACGGAGTCCCGGGACCAGCCGGCGGCCACCCTGGGTCCGGAGGTAGTCCTCCACCGCCTCCAGCGTCCCGTAGCGCGGCTCGTAGCCGACCTCCTGCACCAGCCGCGTCGTGTCCGTGCCCCGGCCGTAGCGGAGCAGGCGCTTGAAGTCGTCCGAGAAGTCGAGCGCCCCCAGGCGCTGGCCGACGGCGGCGGCCCCGTCGAAGAGCCCCCACACGATCGGCAGCGTGGGACGGCCCGCCAGCCGGACCATGCGCGTGAGCCCGATCGTCCCCGGCGCCGCCACGTTCACGGCGCCGCGCACCGGGCGGCGCACGGCGGCCACGAGCGCCTCGAGCGCGTCGTGCTCGTGCACGAACTGGAGTCGCGGGTCGAAGCCAAGGTAGGTGGGCACCACCGGCAGCGAGAGGTAGCGGGTGATCTGGGTGTCGAGCGAGGGCCCGATGCCGGGCTGGTAGCGGAGCATGGTGCAGACCACGCCCGGGTGGCGGCGCGAGTAGGTCTCGAAGTAGTTCTCGATCTCGGCGACGTCGCGCTGGAAGCGCGTCCGCATCGGGAACAGACGCGTCATCTCCTCGGTGAAGAACTGCGGTGCGTGCGGCTCCGCCCCGTAGACGCCGGCGGAGCCTCGGATGACGATCGTGCGGATCGAGTCCGACTTCTCGCAGGCCGCGAGCAGCTGGAGCGTGCCGATCACGTTGATGTCGTGCATTGCGCGCGGCGACATGCCCGGCCCCGACCGGCGCACGATCTGGTTGTGCACGACGGTGTCGACCTCGGCCTGCGGAATGAGGCGGGCGATCACGGCGTTGCGGATGTCGGCGTCGATCAGCTCCGTCCGCTCGAGCGACACCTGCGGCTTGCGCGTGTCGAGCCCGGCGACGTATTCGAACTCGGGATCCCGCTCGAGCCGGCGGGCGAGCGCTCCGCCCACGTAGCTGCCGACCCCGGTGATGAGGACGCGGCGGCCGGCCACCGGCTAGGAGCGCTTGCGCTGCGCCGGCAGCCGTTCCTCGATGGCGTCGAGGCGGCGGCCGATCGCGCGGAGCTCCGCCTTGATCTCGCGGATGTCGTCGTGCGTGGCGGGCCGGCGCTCGTCGATCGCCCCGGCCACGGCCTTGCGGCTTCCCTTGACCAGCTCGTCGACGGTGTCGCGGGTGCGCTCCGCCGAGCCGACCGTGGCCTGCACGGTCCGCTCAACCGCCTCGCGGACGGCGTCGGGCAGCTCCTTGGGGTTGGTTCGGCGTCGGGCCACGGGGGCGCTGAGTGTCCCAAATATCCTGCCTGGCCGATGGCCCTGGACCACGCCCCTCGCGCCGTCCACCTCCAGCCGGCGGCCGACCTGGCCGACCGCGTGCTCCTGCCCGGCGACCCGCGGCGCGCGCTGATCGTGGCCCAGTCTCTGCTCGACCAGCCCAAGATGTTCAACCACAGCCGCGGCCTCTGGGGCTACACGGGCGAGGCCGCAGACGGCGAGCTGCTCACCGTCCAGTCGACCGGGATGGGCGGGCCGAGCGCCGCGATCGTCGTCGAGGAGCTGATCGCCCTGGGCGTGCGCCGGCTCGTGCGCATCGGCACCTGCGGGACCCTGGTCGAAGGTCTCCGGCACGGCGATCTCCTTGCCGCGGAGACCGTCCTGCCGGTCGACGGCGCCAGCCGGGCGCTGGGGGCCGAGGGGCAGCTCGCCGGCGATCCCGAGATGACCGCCGCGCTGGTCGCCGCGGGCGCGGCCCCGGTCACGGTGGTCTCCACCGATCTCTTCTTCGACCCGCGCGCGGGCGAGGCGAGCGGCTGGGTCCGGCGCGGAGCCTCGGCCGTGGAGATGGAGGCTGCGGCGCTGTTCCAGGTGGCCGCGCTGCGTGGAGCCCGGGCGGCGTGCGCGCTCGCGGTGACGGACGTGCCGAGCGGCGACGGCGCCGCACGGGTCGGTCCCGAAGAGCTGGAGGAGCTCGGCAGGCGCGTGGGCGCCGCCGGCTACGAGGCGCTCAGGAGTCGCTGACGGTCAGGCGTTCCTGCGAGCGCGGCGGGGGCTCCTCAGCGGGCGCCACCGCCTTGCGCAGCGCCGCGAGGTCGCGCGCGATCTCGTCGAGGCGCTGCTCGACGTCCTTGTCGCCGCCGGCCTCCTGGACCGCCGCGGCGGCCGAGCCGGTCTGGGCTTCCAGCCGGTCGAGGGCGTCCTCGATCCCCTCGAGCCGCTGGGACACAGAGCGCAGGCGGCGGGTGATCCGCTCGATGTCGGCGGCGGACGGGATGTTGAGCGCGCCCATCGCGGCCTCCTGGGCCTGGACCGCCTTCTCGCGCGCCTCGAAGGCCCGCGTGAGCGCCCCGTTTACGACGGGGTTCTCGATCAGCTCCTCGGCGATCCTGCCGAGAGCCTCCTCCCCCTGCCGCGACAACCTGTCCACGAACCGCTCGTCCTCGGTCATAGGCGCGGGAGCGTAGCGAAGCGCGAAGCAACCCGCGCGCTAAGGACGGAACCCTAACCCTGGACTCGACCCTGAGTAGTTCCTAACGACTAGCGTCTACCGCCTACCGCCTTTCCGACTGCGTTTGGGCCTACCCTAGGATGGGCAAATCAGGTTCCTCACGCGCGCCCGCGCGACCCCGCCCCCAAGGACCGGCTGGCGGTACGAACGGTTCCCCGTTGCGCCCCACAAAACGAGCAAGTAGCTTTCCCTTCGCGGCAGGTCGTTCTGATAGCTTGCGCGCGTCCAATTCGGCTCCGCGAGGGGCTTCGAGGGAGGATCTGGGCACTGCAAGGATGAAGTCGAGGCTCCTCTACATCCTGCTCTCCGTTGGGGTGATGGTGGTGGCGATGCTCACTGCCTTCACGATCCCTGCGTCCGCCGAGAAGCGGACCATCTACGTGCGACTGATCACCGGCCAGGTGGTCCCGGTCACCGTGGACGTCCCGCCGGGCACCCCGCTCAACCAGATCCAGCTCCCGGGCGTCCCGGTCCCGCCCGGCACGCCGTCGAAGCCGAAGACCCCGACCGAGACCACGCCGCCCCCCACCACCACGGCGCCGCCGCCGACCTCCCACGGCGGCCACAAGCAGCCGTCGAGCCACGGCAAGAAAGCGCCCAAGAAGACGAAGTCCCGCAAGCCGAAGAAGCACAAGAATGAGACCGGCGGGCTTGAGGCTCAACCAAAGGCTAAGCGTCACCACCACAAGCGGGCCAACAAGATGCGCAAGCCCGACGGCACCCCGACGCCGAGCAACCCCGGCTTCGTCGACGCGCTGCCCGGCCCGTCCACCCGGACCGGTGTCCCCAACTTCATCATCCGGAAGTTCCGCGTCCCGGTCTTCCTGCTGCCGATCTACCAGGCCGCCGGCATCCAGTACGGCGTGCGCTGGGAGATCCTGGCCGCGATCAACGAGATCGAGACCGACTACGGCCGCAACCTCAACGTCTCCACGGCCGGGGCGGTCGGCTGGATGCAGTTCATGCCCTCGACCTGGAAGACATGGGGCGTCGACGGCAACAAGGACAAGCGCAAGGACCCGTACAACCCGGTCGACGCGATCTTCGCCGCGGCGCGCTATCTGAAGGCGGCCGGTTACGAGAAGGACGTCCGCCGCGCCATCTTCGCCTACAACCACGCCGACTGGTACGTCGACTCGGTCATGCTCCGCGCCCGCCTCATCGCCGGCGTGCCCGCCGACCTCGTCGGCTCGCTCACCGGCCTCACCGAGGGCCGCTTCCCCGTTTACGCGCGCGCGCGTTACGCGGACGATCTGGCGGAGCAGGACGCCACGCGCCGGGTCAAGCGCGGCCAGAACGCCGCCCAGCTCGACCAGTCGAACGAGAGCCGGCGCGGCATCGACATCTTCGCCGCCAAGGGCTCGCCGGCCGTGGCGACCAACGACGGCGTGATCAAGAAGGTCGGCAACTCCCGCCGGCTCGGCCGCTACATCACGCTCCAGGACGTCTACGGCAACCGCTACACCTACGGCCACCTCGGCTCGGTCGCGAAGTACTACCCGGTGCCCAAGGAGGACGCCACCTCCACGCGCACGATCAAGGCGGTCAAGGCCCACGCCGATCCGCGCCCGACGGCCCCGGCCTCGGCCGGCCGCCAGGCCGCGAAGAGCGACGACGACAAGGCGCCCAAGCGCAAGCCCGCCCGCCAGCGCGCCGCCGCGCCGCAGGCGTCCGCGCCGGTCAAGGAGCGCCTCTTCGCGCACCCGAACATGACCGGCTCGCGCCAGAACGGCGGGCTCGAGCAGGTGCTCGACCACAAGACCAAGAGCGGCCGCTTCACGAACTTCAAGAACTACTTCTCGCGGCCGTTCGGCCTCGGTTCGCGCGACGTGCGGCTGCGCCGCCTCAAGGTCGGCTCGCACGTGATCGGCGGCACGATCCTCGGCCACCTCGGCAAGACCGACGCGCGCAAGGCCCCGCACCTCTACTTCGAGATCCGGCCCGCCGGCCGCGGCGCCCCGCGCATCGACCCGAAGCCGATCCTCGACGGCTGGAAGCTGCTCGAGGCCACGGCGATCTACCGCGCCAACGGCAAGAACGCGCTGTACGGGTCGAGCGGCGGCCTCTCGATCGGCCAGGTCCTGCTGCTGCCGAAGCCGCTGCTCGAGAAGCGCGTCCTCCACGACGAGCGCATCGACATCTACCCCGGCGGCCGCGACGACATCCGGTCGGGCCAGATCGACCGCCGCGTCCTGGCGACGCTCGAGTACCTGGCCGAGTCCGGGCTCAAGCCGACCGTCAGCTGCCTCAAGAACGGCCACAGCTTCCTGACCACCTCGGGCAACGTCTCCGAGCACTCCTCCGGCAACGCCGTGGACATCTCGAAGATCAACGGCATCCCGATACTCGGCCACCAGGAGCGCGGCGGAATCACCGAGCAGACGGTGCGAATGCTGATGCGCCTCCAGGGCACGATGGAGCCGCACCAGATCATCTCGCTGCTCGACCTCGGGGCAAACACCCTCGCGCTGCCCGATCACGACGACCACATCCACGTCGGCTTCCACCCGCTCTTCGGCGACAACAAGAAGCTCGGCAAGGAGGCGCTCGCGGTCCTGAAGCCCGGTCAGTGGTCCAACCTCCTCGACCGGCTGCGCAGGATCGACAACCCGGTCGTGCCCACCAAGCCGTCCCGGTACGCGATCCCGGTCAAGCCGGCGCCGCGCCGCTCGAGCGCGGCCCACCGGGGCGAGTAGCGCCACGGCGGACCTCTTCGGCTTCGTCCAGCTCGAGTTCGGCTTCCTGCTCGGGCCGCCGGACGGCCGCTACCTCATCCGCGACGAGGCGGGCGGCGACCCGTCGGCCGTGCTCGTGCTCGGCACGCTCGGGGCCCCCGAGCGCCGGCGCTTCCGCGACCGCCGCGGCCGGGAGCTGGAGGAGGCTGAGCCCGAGCCCGTCCCCACCTCGCGCGCGACGCTCATAAGGCCGCAGGCGTTCGGTTCGCGCGAGGAGGCGGAACGCTGGCTGGCCGGGCTCCAAGGCGACGCGGAGCTGGCGGAGGCCGAGCTCGCGGATGCGACGCGCCGGCTCGCCCAAATCGTCCACGCGCAACGCGTGGCCGCCGCCGATCCGACCGTCCCGGAGGCGGACCCCGACCGCGCACTCGTGGTGAGGATCGGCTTCGGCGCCGGCGAGCAGGTGGCCGAGGGCCGCTTCGCCTCCGCCTGGGAGCTCCCCCAGGGAGTCCGTAGGCGCACGAAACGCTCGATGGAGGCGCCCGAGGAGCGCTTCGCCGCGATCCTCGGAGGCCGCGAGCAGGTCCTGGCATGCGAGGCGCTGGTGCTGCGCGCCCGCTCCGATTTGGACGGCGGCCGGCTGCGCGAGGCCGCGCTGCAGGCCCGCATCGCCCTCGAGGCCGTCCTGGCGGAGCTGCCGGCGAGCAACCTCGCCGACCAGCGCGGGCCGGTGGGCGACGCGGCCAACGCCGCCCTGCGCGGCGAGCTCCCCGACGGCACCGGCCCGGCCGTGACGGAGGCGGTGCGGCAGATGGAGACTGCGCTCAAGCGGCGCCGGCTCGGGCGCTGACCCGGCGCCACAGGATCTTTACCCCCCGGTCATGGAGAGCTGGTCGAATTCGCGCTGCCCGATTTCCGCCCCGGGGCCATAGGAGCCGCCCATGAGCTCGATGAACATCCTGTCCATGCCGAGCCCCCTCCTGCTCTTCGCGCCGCGCCGACGTTCGTCTTCGGAGAAGACGCAGCGGCCGCAGCGCAGCGGGGGCCGCGCCTGGATCAACGGTCGCGAAGTCGGGGGCACGGAGGCCCGCTTCGCGCACCTCTCTTCGGGATCGGACTAGTCCAGAGCAGCGAGGACGGCGTCGAGCTCCTCGACGACGTCGCCGTCGAGCTTGACGTCGGCCTCGGCGTCGTAGGGCGTCGGGCCCTGGGTGACGAGCGCGATCCGGCCGCCCGAGCCGCGCGTCACCGCGGGGAGTCCGGCCACCGGATAGACCTCGAGCGACGAGCCCACGCAGAGCATCAGGTCGGCCTCGAGCGCCAGCCGGTGGGCCTCCTGGATCGCCTCGTCCGGAAGCATCTCCCCGAACAGCACCACGTCGGGCTTGAGCGGAGTCAGGCAGGCCTCGCACTCGGGTGCGCCGCCGCCCGACTGCTCGATCATCCGGACCACGCTCTCGAGGGGGACCCGGCCGCGGCAGTCCATGCACACGCTGTACTCGATCGACCCATGGACCTCCACCAGCTTCTGCGTGCCCGCGACGCGGTGCAGGCGGTCGACGTTCTGGGTGATGACACCGCGGATCAGCCCTCGGCGCTCGAGCTCGGCCAGCGCCTCGTGCGCGCGGTTGGGCCGCTTGTCGCGCAGGCTCGCGAACCGCTCCGAGTAAAAGCCCCAGAAGCGGTCCGGGTCCCTTCGCCAGGCGTCGATGTGGGCAACCTCCATCGGGTTGACGTTCTCCCACAGGCCCGTGCCCGGGCTGCGGAAGTCGGGGATACCCGACGGGACCGAGATGCCGGCCCCCGTGAGGGCCACGGCCTTCTCGGACGAGCCGAGGAGCTCGGCTAGGGCGGCTACTTGCCCTCGAACTTGGGATTCCGTTTGCTGAGGAATGCTCCGATCCCCTCCTTGGCGTCCTCCGAGCCGAACGCCGTGCCGAAGCTCTCGGCCTCCAGGCGCAGCCCCTCGTCGCGATCGCCGTGGTTCGAGACCTTCTTGATCAGCTCGATCGCCAGCGGCGCCTGCCCGGCGAGCTTCCGCGCCCAGGCGATCGCCGTGTCCAACAGCTCGTGGTCGGCCACGACCTGGTTGACGAGACCGACCCGCAGCGCGTCGTAGGCGTCGATCGGGTCGCCGAGCAGGTTCATCTCGAGCGCCTTGCCCTCGCCCACCAGCCGCGGCAGCCGCTGGGTGCCGCCGAAGCCCGGGATGAGCCCGAGGTTGATCTCGGGCTGGCCGAAGCTGGCCGACTCGGCCGCGACGCGGAAGTCGCAGGCCATCGACAGCTCGCAGCCGCCGCCGAACGCGATCGAGTTGACCGCGGCGATCGTGGCGGTGCGCGACTGCTCCATGTCGCGCATGAAGCGGTGGCCGGACTCGATCAGGTCGCGCCCCTCCTCGTCCGGCTTCATCTTCGTGAACTCCTTGATGTCGGCGCCGGCCGAGAAGGTGAAGATGTTCGAGGAGGCGAACACCACCGCCCGCAGCTTCCCGTCGATCTCCTCCCAGAGGGCGGAGAGCTCCTTGATCATCTGCGGCGACAGCGGGTTGGCGGGTGGCCGGTTGAGCCATACGATGCCGATGTCGTCGCGCGTCTCGAGCGCGATGGTCTCGCGGTCCTGGCCCTCGTCCGGCTGCGGGTAGGGGAAGAAGCCCTGCCCGGTCTTCTTGCCGAGCCGGCCCTGCGCCACCAGGCGCCGCAGGATCAGCGGCGGCTCGAAGCCGTCGCCCCACTCGGTCTGCGCCCGCCCGAGCGCCTCGAGCACGTCGTCGAGGCCGCGCTCGTCGGCGCGGGCGAAGGGCCCGGGCAGGATCCCCGCGCCCATCATCATCCCGACCTCGATGTCCTTGACCGAGGCCACGCCCTCCTCGAGGACGAGGCAGGACTCGACGAGCGCCTTGAGCCCGAAGCGCTCGACGAGCGCCTGGCTCTGGGTCTCGCTAGCTGCCGTGCTCATAGAACCCCTCTCCGGTCTTCTGGCCGAGCTTGCCGGCCTCGACGAGCTCCTTCATCTTGGGCGACACGTAGAAACGGTCGCCGTATGACTCGCGCAGGTGCTCGGCCACGTGCAGGACGGTGTCGAGACCGAGCAGGTCGGTCAGGAAGTAGGGCCCCATCGGGGCGGCCTTCGACTCCTGGACGGCCTTGTCGACCTCCTTGTAGTCCAGCTCCTCGTCGTCCACGGCCTTCCAGACCTCGGACACGGAGGAGTTCAGGATGCGGTTGACCACGAAGCCCGGCACCTCGCCGCAGCGGACGGCGGTCTTGCGGATCGTCTGGACGAAGTTGGAGCCGGTCTGCAGTGTCTCCTCCGAGGTCTCGTCGCCCTCGATCACCTCGATCAGCCGCATCACCGAGGCGGGGTAGAAGAAGTGGAAGCCCACGACCTTGTCCGGCCGGCTCGTGGCCTCGGCCATCTCGCTGATCGACAGCGATGACGTGTTCGAGGAGAGGACGGCGTGGCCCGGGGTGACGGCGTCGAGCTCCGCGAAGACCGACTGCTTGATCTCCATCCGCTCCGGCACGGCCTCGACCACGAAGTCGACGTCGCCGAAGCCCTCGTACTCGGTGGTGCCCGTGATGCGGCCGACGATCTCTTCCAGCTGCTTGTCGGCGTCCTCCTGGGTGATCTTCTCCTTGGAGACGAGACCACCGAGCTGACCCTGGGTCACTTCGCGGGCCTTGTCGAGGCCCTGGTCGACGAACTTCTGGTCGACGTCCTTCAGGACGACGGGAACGCCGGCGGACGCGATGACCTGGGCTATCTCGCCGCCCATGGTCCCCGCGCCGACGACGGCGGCTTTGAATACCTGCACTTGAGAATTCCTCCGTTCGAGTCGCGGCGGCGCTCGCGGAGGCTATCGAAGGGCCGCTTCCTCCTCGGCCTCCACGGCGAACCGGTGGAGCGTGCGGCGGAGCGCGTCCCTCAGCGCGCGGCGGATGAAGATCGCGTCCGCCACGGCCTGGAACGGCCCGTACTTGTTCAGCTGATACTCCAGGCTCACCTCGACGCGGGCCCCCTCGGCGTCCTCGGTCACCCGGAAGGCCTGCCGTCCCTCGAGCGCGTCCTCGAACACCTGCGTCGCGAACCGGGCCGTACCGCTCTCCACGACCCTCTCGGTCACCCGCCCGCGCCCGCCCGGGATCGACTCCCAGACGACCTTGGCGCCGCGCTCGGGCCAGCCGTCGTCGAGGTCGAGGGGACGGGCGAAGCCCTCGACGAAGGTCGGCCAGCGGCGGACGTCGGTCCACAGCGTCATGGCGGCCTCCGGCGCCAGCGGCACGATGACGGCCGCCTGCGCGGTGCGGGCCATCAGCCGTAGACCTCGCGCACGATCTCGTCGATGCTCGACTGCACCGAGTCGAGGAACGGCCTGACCTCGTCCACGAGCTGCTTGTACTCGCGCTTGCCCTTGGCGGTGGTGGTGTAGAAGCGCCGGGTCCGGCGCTCCGGGTGCTCCCACTTCCCCTCGATCAGCCCGCGCTCCTCGAGCTGCCTGAGCAGCGGGTACATCGTGTTGGGGTTGACGTTGAGCACTCCCTCGGTCATCTCGGCGATCCGCTCCATCAGCTGGTTGCCGTAGCTCGGGCCCTGCGAGATGAAGTGGAGGACGAGCAGCGGCAGCACGTCGCGCCTGCGCAGCCCGCCGCTGAACGGATCGCGGGCGCCGGGGGCGATCCCGGCGTGATGGACGGCCTGACGAGCCGCCTCGCGGCTGCGCTCGTGCTTGGTCTTGCCGGCGCGGGCCATGCGGGTCAATCGTGACAGGGGACCCAGCGCGCACGCCGCGCTGGAGCCCTGGGCCGGTTTACCCATGTATTTCATGGGTCAAAGGGCCCACCCCCCGCCCGCGGCCCGGAAGTGTTACGCCAGCGTGCGTTGTCTGAACTCGAGCAGGAGGCAAGCCATCACGAACACGAACAGGGCCGCGAGCTCGGCCAGCGCGGCGATCTCGGGGCCGAGCGCGACCGTCGCGAGCGCCAGGGCGGCCGCCAGCAGGCGCCAGCGGACCTGGCCGATCGAGAGGGTGCGCCGGAAGAGCGCGTCGCCGACGAAGAAGAGCGCGACGCCGCCCCCGAGCGCCAGGGAGCGGGCGAAGGACAGGGGCTCGTCCGCATGCCCGATCGCCTGCTCGAGCGCGGAGGCGAGGGCGATGATCCCGAGCAGGATCAGCAGGTGCCAGTGGTAGAAGCCGTTCAGGGCCAGCCAGCCGCGCCGGTCCCGGGGCGCGACCGCCATCGCCCCCAGCGCCCGCTCGTCCTCGCCCTCGCCGAAGTAGGTCCACCAAAGCACCGCCGTCAGGCCGAGGCCGAGCACCGCGACGGCCACGAGGCCGGCAGTGAGCGAGTGCGCGGAGGCGCCGATGCCAACGGCCACCACCGACTCGCCCAGCGCGACGATCACCACGAGGCCGTGCCGCTCGACGAAATGCCCGGGCGCGATGTCGAAGCGCATGTCCGGCGGCCGCAGCGACGGCAGGACGAGCACGGCGACGGCGACCCCCCAGAGCACCCAGCGCGCCGTGCCGCCGGCGATGCCCGCGGCGACGATCGTCAGCCCCGCGATGAGGTTGAGCGGGGCCAGCGTGAAGATGGCGGCGGCCGAGGCGCCCTGGCTACGCGTGAACATCCCCGCGTGGATCAGGACTATCGCCACGTAGGCCACGCCGAACCAGACGCCGGTGTCTCCGAACGCGTGCGGCACCGCGAGCGAGAGCACCATGAACGCCGCCATCCCCCCAAGGAGCAGAAGCTGGTAGGTGGCCCGGTCCGGCGCGACGATATTGGTGAGCCAGGCGTAGCCGCCGTACATCCACCAGATCACGACGAGCATCAGCGAGACGCGGACCAGCCCGCCCCCGTCCGGGTGGCGGGCCAGAACCGACGTCAGCTGGGTGATCGTGAATACGACGACGAGGTCGAAGAACAGCTCCAGGGTCGAGACCCTGACCTCGTCTTGCTGTTCAGCTGTGGTGGCCGCCGCTTCGACGGCCTCAACGCTACGCAGCCGCTGCTGCAGGCTGCTCGACCTGGCGCGGCATCAGCACCTCGCGGGCGATCACGAGCCGCTGGATCTGCGACGTGCCCTCGTAGAGCTGCATGATCTTGGCGTCGCGCATCAGCTTCTCGACGGGGTACTCCTTGATGAAGCCGTAGCCGCCGTAGACCTGCACGGCGTCGACGGCGACCTCCATCGCGGAGTCCGCGGCGAAGCGCTTGGCGTGCGAGGCGACGAGCGTGTTGCGCTCGCCCGCGTCGAGCAGCGCGCCCGACTTCCAGACGAGCAGCCGCGCGGCCTCGATCTTGGTCGCCATGTCGGCGATCATGAACTGGATCGCCTGGTGCATGGCGATCGGCACGCCGAACTGGACGCGCTCCTTGGCGTAGTCGGCCGCGAACTCGAAGGCCGACTGGGCGATGCCGACGGCCAGCGCCGAGACGCCCGGACGCGTGCGGTCCAGGGTCATCATCGCCAGCTTGAAGCCGTGGTTCTCCTCGCCGAGGAGGTTGCCCTCGGGGATCTCCACGTCGCTGAACGAGATCATCGCGGTGTCGGAGGCGCGCTGGCCGAGCTTGTCCTCCTTCTTGTCCACGGTCACGCCGTCGGCGTCGCGCGGCACGACGAACGCGGAGATGCCGCGGTGGCCGGCCTCCTTGTCGGTCTTGGCGTAGACCGTGTACCAGGAGGCGTGGGAGCCATTGGTGATGAAGCACTTGGTGCCGTTGATGACGTACTTGTCGCCCTTCTTGACGGCGGTGGTCTTCATCCCGGAGACGTCCGAGCCGGCATCGGGCTCGGTGAGGCAGAACGAGGCGAGCTTGGGCTCCTCGGTGAGCATCCCGAGGTACTCCTCCTTAACCTCCTCGGAGCCGCCGAGCATCACGGGCGTGCTGGCGAGGCCGTTGCACATGAGCGAGGTGCCGATGCCGGAGCAGCCCCAGCCGAGCTCCTCCTCGATCAGGCAGCCGGTGAGGAAGTCGAGGCCGGGTCCGCCGTACTCCTCCGGGATGTGGTTGTTCATCAGGCCCACTTCCCAGGCCTTGTCGACGATCTCCTGCGGCCAGACGGCGTCCTTGTCGTAGTCCCAGGCGACCGGGCGGATCTCCTTGGTCGCGAAGTCGTGGGCAAGCTCGCGGATGTCCTTCTGCTCGTCGGTAAGCGTGAAATCGACCACTGTTCTCAGACGCTCCTTGTGGTCGCGCCGGGCGCCCCGGGCGACCTGATTGATTCGTCAGTCAATATCTCAGGGAATCTTACCCAAAGGCCAGGCGGACCACCACATACACCCCACCCGCGATGGCCAGGAGCGAAAACACCAGCAACCCCACCTGATCGGGGTATAGAGCCGGCCGGCTGGGGGCCATCGTCCGGCGTCGCAGCCGCTTCCACATGGGGTCAGACTATGGGGGATGGGCACCTTTGGGACCGTGCTGGTAGTCGTCTCGCTCGCTGCCGTCGTGGTCGCCATCGCGAGCTTCTGGGGCAGCGGCAAGATCTACCGCGGCCTCGGCCGCACGGGCCCCTTCACGCTCGACGACGAGGACGAGCGCCGGCCCGAGCCGCCCGTCCCGCAGAGCCCGGCAGCCGACCCGGTGGCGCGGGAGGAGGTCCGGCAGATGCTCGAGGCCAAGTCGGCCCGGCGCGAGGCACGCGGGGAGGCGCCCCTCGACGTGGACGCCGAGATGGAGGAGCTGTTGCGGCCCGCGGTCACCGTCGACGCGTCGCTGCGCGAGGAGGTCCGCCAGCTCGTGGTGGCCCGCAACGAGCGGCGGATGAGGCAGGGCAAGGAGCCCCTGGACGTGGAAACCGAGGTCGATCGTCAGCTCCGCGACCTGCTCTGACTCAGGACGTGACGGCGCTGTCGCGTGGGTATAGGGTGCGCCCGATGGCCTCCGACCGCCGCTTCGACCTCGACGACATCCTCGTCCGCCCGGGCACCTACTTCAATCCACAGACCGAGGTCATGGTCGTGGTCGACGACTCGACCTCGATGGACAGCGAGATCTTCAACCTCGAGGAGTTCGAGGGCGCCGACTGGGTGCTGGTGGCCGAGGACACGCCGGTCGACGAGGCACAGCGCGACGAGCTGTTCGAGACGTTTCAGGCCACCTACCACGGCGGCGACGGCCGGGCGGTGAGCGAGGCGGCGGTCGAGGACCCCGACCTCGAGCCGGACGAGGAGGACGAGCCCGAGGAGGAATAGCTCCGCCGGGCGGGCACCGTAGGCTTCGCCGCCGGTGCCCTACATCTACGCCCTCGGCGTCTTCATCCCGGTTGCCCTCGGCCTGGATCTGGCCGGCGCGAGCCCCACCCTCATCTTCTTCTCCGCAGCGCTGGGCGTGATCCCCACCGCGGCGCTGATGGGCGAGGCCACCGAGAACCTGGCGGCGCGCTCGGGGCCAGGCATCGGCGGCCTCCTCAACGTGACGTTCGGAAACTTCCCCGAGCTGATCATCGCCGCCTTCGCCCTGAACAAGGGGCTGCACGAGGTCGTGAAGGCGTCGATCGTCGGCTCGATCATCTCGAACATCCTGCTCGTGCTCGGCTTCTCCGTCCTCGTCGGCGGCCTGAAGAACGGCGACCAGAAGTTCAACCAGCAGGCGGTTCAGTCGCAGGCCGCGATGCTGCTGCTCGCCCTGGCGGCGCTCGTCCTGCCGGCCGTCTTCCAGCTCACCGACGGCGGCTCACTCCCCAAGGTGAGCCAGGAGCGCATCGACTTCGGCGGCAGCGTGGAGCACCTGACGATCGGCGTGTCGATCGTGCTGTTGATCAGCTATCTGCTCGGGCTGGTCTTCTCGCTCCGGACCCACCGCGACCTGTTCAACCCGCACGTGGAGGACAACGAGGACGAGGACGCCTGGACGATGTCGCGCTCGGTGATCCTGCTCGCGGTGGCGGGCGTGCTCGTGGGGGTCATGAGCGAGGTGCTGGTGGGCTCGATCGAGGACGCCTCGCGCAACGTGGGGCTGTCGGAGTTCTTCATCGGCATCGTCGTGGTGGCGATCGTCGGCAATGCGGCCGAGCACTGGGTGGCGGTGCTCGTGGCGTACAAGGACAAGATGGACCTGGCGATGAACATCGGGATCGGCTCGAGCGCCCAGGTGGCCCTCTTCGTCGCGCCCGTCCTCGCCCTGCTCTCCTTTGCCATAGGCCCCCACCCGATGGCGCTCGTCTTCAACGGCTACGAGCTGGCGGCGCTGCTCTTCTCCGTCCTCATCGCCAACTACGTGACGATCGAGGGCCGCTCGAACTGGTTCGAGGGCGTGCAGCTCCTGGCCGTGTACGTCGTGCTCGTGCTCGTGTTCGTCTTCGCCTAGCTCGGTGTCGCTTCTACGCGGGATCAAGCGCAACCGACCAGCAGCGGGGTAGGAGAGCCGCCCGGATTCGCCGAACGTCCCGCGCTACGCCCTATAGGGGGCACTCCGGGACGTTCGACTGGGACCTGCGCCTAGGCGTGCATCCGGGCCTTGCGCTCGGCCCGCACCTGGTCGGCGTTCGGATCGCGGCGGTCCGCCACGATCGAGGCAAGCACGCCGATCGTGAACACGCCGGCCACGATCACGAGGCTCTCCACGTGCTGGATCTTCACGACCGGCTCGAGCAGCAGCTTCAGGCCCACCAGCGCGAGCAACACGGCGATCGTCTCGTCGAGGTAGCGAAAGCGCGCCACGAGGCCCTCGACCAGGACGAACAGGGCCCGCAGGCCGAGCAGGGCGAAGACGTTGCCCATCCAGATGACGAGCGGGTCGCGGGTCACCGCGAAAGCAGCCGGGATCGAGTCGATCGCGAAGATCAGGTCGGCGAAGACGATCGCCGCCAGGCACAGGAACAGGGGCGTGGCGTGCCGGCGGCCGTCGATGTCGACGAGGAAGCGGCCCGAGCCCGAGTCCGGCGTGACCGGGTAGACCCGGCGGACGGCGCGAACGAGCAGGTTGCGCTCGGGATCGGGCCCCTCCTCCACTCCGCGGAGCAGCCGCACGGCGAGAATGAGCAGTCCGGCGCCCATCACGTAGAGCAGGAAGTGGAGCTGCTCGAGCACCGCGACGCCGCCCACGATGAAGATTCCCCGCAGCACGAGCGCGCCGACGATGCCGGCGAAGAGCAGCCGCCCGCGGTCGCGCGAGGGGACCGCGAAATAGGCGAAGAGCACCAGGAAGACGAACAGGTTGTCGAGCGAGAGCGAGCGCTCGATCAGGTAGACCGTGGTAAAGAGGACGCCGGACTCCCTGCCGTCGATCGCGACGAGCACGGCGGCGGCCGCCAGGCTCAGCAGGAGCCAGCCGATCGACCAGCCGACGGCCTCGCGGAAGCCCGGCTCGCGCCCGCGCGCGAAGAAGTGCAGGTCGAGCCAGAGCAGGCCGAACAGGATCAGGACGAGTGCCGCCCAGGGAGCGACGGTCGAGAGCATGGCCTTGACGGTAGTGGGCTAGTTGTGGGCCAGCCGGGCCCGCCGCACCTGGCGCACGCGCTCGCCCACCGTCGGGCAGCCCGCGGCCACGGCGGCAAGCGCCTCGCTCGACAGCCGCACGAGCCGCACCGGCGTGGCCGCCGTGACCGACGCCGTGCGTCCGTAGCTGAAGCCGGCGCCCCACTCGAGGGCGGCGACCTCGCCGAAGAAGTCGCCCGGCCCGAGCTCGTGGAGCTCCCCGTTTTGGAGGGTCACCTCGGCGCGGCCGTCGGCGACTACGTAGAAGTCGCTGCCGGCGCCCCAGACGCGGACGATCGTCGCGCCGGGGTCGACCGTCTCCTCCACGGCGAGCTCGCAGACCCGCTCGAGCCAGGTGTCGCTCAGCCCGGCGAACAGAGGCAGGCGCCTGAGGATTGCGAGGCCGGGCCGGGTCTCGGGTGGGGTCGGCGGCGGCGGGGCGGTGCTGGGGAGCGCGTCCGACACGCTCTCGTCGCGCCGGTAGGCGGCGACGGCGCCGCTGTCCTCGCGCGCGGCGGCCAGGTGCTCGGCCTCGAGCCAGTCGAGTACCGCGCTCACGTCCTCCGCCCCGCTCGTGTGGTTGAGCACGCAGAGCCGCAGCGCGTAGCGGCCGTCGAGCCGGGTCGAGGAGATCAGGGCGTCGCCGCCGGCCGCCATGCGGTTCACGAGCCCGGAGTTGAGCGCGTCGAGCTCCGCCTCGTCGCGGCCGCCGCCGAACAGCCGCCGGAAGCCGACCACGCCGAGCGTCGCCGGCGACAGCAGCTCGAGGTCCGGGCTGTCCTCGATCCGTCGCTGCGCCTCCTGCGCCAGGTCGAGGCAGCGGTCGATCGCCTCTGCGAAGGCGCGCACCCCGAAGTACCCGATCGAGAGCCAGATCTTGAGCGCGGTGAAGCCGCGCGTGAGCTGGAGGCCGAGGTCCGAGAAGTTGACCTCCCCCTCGCGCACGCGGGCGTCCTTCAGGTAGTCGGGCGTGATCTCGAAGGCCCGTCGCAGCTGCTCGCCCCGGCGCACGAGGAGACAGCCGCACTCGAACGGCTGGTAGAGCCACTTGTGCGGATCGAGCGTGATCGAGTCGGCGCGCTCGATCCCTTCGAGGGC
>DASXBA010000201.1:0-16142 GCA_036406475.1 Thermoleophilaceae bacterium
GTCTGGGTGAACGACGACGAGCCGGGGATCCAGGCGGACGCGCTCGAGTGGCTCGACAAGCTGGCGCCGCCGAGCTGGAAGGAGCCGGCCAACGACGTCGCGGGCGAGCTGCTTCCCGACCCGGGCGACTACCGCCACCACCGAGGCGGCGAGGACAACGGCGACGCCCACCTGAAGAACCTGCTCGTCCACCACCAGGTGATCCTCCCGATCACCGAGGGGCGGCTCGACCTCGGGCCCTGGCAGGCGGTCTTCTACACGGAGTTCGACGGCGGGCGGAACAAGCGGCTGGTGATCAAGGTCCTCGGCGACTAAGTCAGCTGCGGGCGTTGCCCGTGCCGTCGAGCACGAGCCAGAGGCCGCCAAACTCGCTCACGTTGTGGCACGTCACCTCGTCGCGGCCCTCGTGGGCATAGAAGTAGAGCGGGTGGCCGTTGTAGGTGACCTGGGTCCTTCCGTCGCTTCGCTCGGTGGTGCCCAGGAGGCTGTGGTCGATGCCGCGCCCGGCCTGCGGCTCGCCCTTGGTCAGGACGGGCGGCCAGGCGGCGGCGCAGTCGCCGTAGCACTCGGCCTTGTCCGACTTCTCCTTGTCGAACAGGTAGATCGCCTGGCCGCGCTTGTCGTAGAGGACAGCGCCGAACTGGCTGCCGTCCAGTTTGATGGCGGTGCCCTTGGCCTCGGCCGGCTTCGGCTCCCGCGTCGTGGTGGTGTCCTGCGCCGCCGGCTTGGACGGCTGCGGGCTTTCGTCGCCCGAGTCCGAGCCGCATGCCGAGATCAGGGCGGCAGAGAAGAGCAGCAGGAGAAGGCGTCTCATCGCCCTCCCAACCGTAGACATCCGCGTTCGCACAGTCGGCCATCCGCCCCCCGGCCAGCGCGGCTCGTGTTCACGGTCATCCGGGAGTAGCCGCCAACAGAAGGTTCTTCGGCGAGCTTCAGTCGTAGACCTCGGAGTTCGCGCAGTGGGGCATCCGCTCGCCGCTCAGCGCAGCCAGCAGGTTGTCGACGGCCAGGTCCGCCATCGCCTCGCGCGTGGCGTGGGTGGCGGATCCCAGGTGCGGCACCACTGTCAGGTTGGGCGCTTCCAGGAGAGGATCGTCGGCGGGCAGCGGCTCGGGGTCGGTCACGTCGAGGGCGGCTCCCGCGATCCGCTTCTCGCGGAGCGCCCTGCCCAGGGCCTCCTGGTTCACGATCGGGCCGCGGGCCGTGTTCACCAGGTAGGCCGTGGGCTTCATCCGCGCGAGCGCTTCCTCGCCGATCATGGCGCGCGTCTCGTCGTTGAGGGGCACGTGCAGCGTCACGAAGTCGGAGCGCTCGAGCAGCTCCTCAAGCGGGGTCTCGCGCGTGTGGAGCACCTCGCAGTCGAAGCCCGCCACGCGCTGCGCCACCGCCCGGCCGATGCGGCCGTAGCCGACGATCCCGACGGTGCTTCCGTGGAGGTCGTGACCGATCAGGAACTCCGGCTCCCAGGTGACCCACTCGCCGCGGCGGACCACGCCGTCGCTCTCCACGATCCGGCGGGCGGCGGCCAGCATCAGCGCGAGTGCCATGTCGGCCGTGCTGCCGGTGAGCACGTCCGGCGTGTTGCCCACCGGGATTCCGCGCGCGGTCGCCGCGGCCAGGTCGATGTTGTCGACGCCGACGGCGTAGTTGGAGATCGCTCGCAGTTCCGGCGCCGAGTCGATCAGCTCGGCGTCCACCCGGTCGGTCAGCAGCGACAGCAGGCCCTCGGCGTCGGCCGTACGGCTGAGCAGCTCCTCCCGCGGCGGCGACTCGCGGCCCGGCCATATGTCGGTCTCGTGGGCGTCCTCGAGTCGATCGAGCGCCGCGCCCGGCAGACGGTTGCTGACGAAGACCTTCGCCATGGCGGCGCACCATAATCCGGCCGGCGTGGACCTGGCCGGCAAGCTCCAGTTGAAGCCCGGGATCGAGTTCTCGCTCGTCTTCGTGAAAGACGCCGCGGAGCTCGACGAGGCGACTACCAGGCTGGTGCACTCGGCGAGCCGAGGCGCCCTCACCTGGGTCGCCTACCCCAAGGCCGGCAAGCTCGGTACCGACCTCAACCGCGACATCGTGCGCGAGACGCTCGAGCCGCGCGGCGCCCGGACCGTCCGCCAGATCTCGATCGACGAGACCTGGTCGGCTCTACGCCTTCGCTAGCAGGCCCTCGGTGGGCGCCTTGGTCAGGTGATCCTTGACCTTGTCCTGCACCGGCCCGCGGAGCAGCATGCCGAGCACGCGACCCGGGTCGCTCTCGAGCGCGTAGGTGGCGCGGGTGCGGCCGTCGCCGAGGTCCTCGAACTTCCAGTAGCCCTTGGCCCACTTGGCGTCGCCCTTCACCTGCTCCCAGCTGAGGCCGTTGGGCGGGTCGTACTCGAAGCGGAGGATCGACTTGGCCTTCCTGACGATCACGTCGTTGGTCGTCTCGACCTCGAGCGGCCGACCCTCGCCGTCGCGATCGAGCACCTCCACGTCGAGCAGCGTCTCCTGCCAGTCGGGGGCCTTCTCGATGTCGGCCGCGAGCTCGTAGCAGCGCTCGACGGACGCATCGACTTCCACGGTGCGGCTTGCCTCAAGAACCATGGCGCCAGTCTTCCACAACCGCCCGCGCCGCCAGATAGCCGGGCGCGCCGGTCACGGCGCCGCCCGGGTGCGCCCCGGAGCCGGCGAGGTAGAGGCCTTCGACCCCGCCGAAGCGGCGGCGGTCGATCCGGTGCTCGAAGAGCTGGCCGGGCAGCATCTCGCCGTGGAAGATGTGGCCGCCCGTGATTCCGAAGCGAGCCTCGAGCTCGCGGGGGCCGAGCGCGAGCCGGTCGACGATCCGGTCGGGCAGCTCCGGGCACGACTCGGCGAACCGGGCGATGGCGGCGTCGGCGGCCCGCTCCGCATCGGCGTCCGGCGGGAAGCACTGGCAGAACATCGACAGCACGTGCCGGCCGGGCGGCGCGAGCGAGTCGTCCACGCTGGTCTGGCTGGCCGCCTCGATCCAGGGGCGCGCGGCCGGGCGGCCGGCGCGGGCGTCGGCCGCGGCCGCGCTCAGGTCGGCCAGCGAGTAGCCGATGTCGATCGCGCCGTGCCAGGCCTGCTCGCCCGGCCAGGAGGGGAAGTCGGGCAGCCCGTCGAGAAGAAGCATCACCTTCACCACCGGACCGGCCTGGCGCCAGCCGGGTGGCGCGTCCACGCCGGCGAGCTTGGACGTGCGGAGCGGGTCGGCCGCGGACACGACGCAGGAGGCGCTTACCTCCTCGCCGCCCTTGAGCACGAGCCCGGCCGCGCGCCCGTCCTCGACGAGCACGTTCTCCACGGGCGACTCGAGTCGCACCGGCACCCGCTCGGCCAGGGCGGCGGTGACCGCGCCCATCCCGCCGCGCGCGTAGCCCCAGGCCCCCGGCGGCCCGGCCGCCTCGCCGAGGTCGTGGTAGAGGCTGACGAACGAGGTGCCCGGATCCCCCGGCCCGGCGAGCGTCCCGATCAGGCCCTGGATGGCGAACGGGACCCGCACCTCCTCGGAGGGGATCGCCGCCAGCTCCTCGCCGATCGGGCCCTCGAGCAGCTCCGGCCCCACAGCCTCGAGCCAGCGCCCGCGGTCGGGCGGCTCGAGCATCAGCGGCCGGGCCCGCGCGGCGGCGCGGTCGCGGGCCTCCGACCAGGCCACGTAGGCCTCGGCGTCGGCCGGCGACCACTCCTCAGCGAGCTGGGCGGCGGTGCGCGCCCGGTCCGACCAGGTCACCACCCGGCGCCCGTCGGGGAACGGCGCGAACAGGTAGGGCTCGTGGACCGAGACGTCGAGGTCGAGCTCGAGGTCGCGGACGATCTCCCGGCGCAGCAGCGACAGCGTGTACGCGCCCGGCGACGCCCGCACGCCCGGCCAGAGCTCCTCGGTGACGCAGGCGCCGCCGACCAGATCCCGCCGCTCGAACACCTCCACCGACAGCCCGGCCCGGGCCAGGTAGGCGGCGCAAACCAGGCCGTTATGCCCGGCGCCTATCACCGCAACGTCGAGGGTCATACTCAGAGGCTGTCATGCCCAAGGACACGGGCCTTCCCGAGACCGACGCCCAGTTCGACTTCAGCCGGATGCGTCGCCGGCGCGCCCTCTCGCGGCTGGCCCAGAGGCTCCGCCGCGAGCCCGCCGACTTCAACCTGGTCCTGCCGTTCGAGGAGGTCGTCCAAGCGCTCGGGCGCCGCGGCGAGAAGCGGCTAGGGCTCCAGACGATCGACGTCGACTCGATCGTCGGGACCGTCGACCGCTCGCGCGACTTCGACCGCCACTTCCTCCCCACGAGCGGGCGCGTGCGCTCGCGCTGGGAGCGGATCGCCACGGCGATGCGCCGCGGCGAGGAGATCCCGCCGATCGACGTCTACCGGATCGGCGAGCTCCACTTCGTGAGGGACGGCCATCACCGCGTGTCGGTCGCCCGGGCGATGGACTTCAAGGCGATCGACGCCCACGTGACCGAGATCCTCACCGAGGTCGGCACGGACACGGAGATCACCCTCAAGGACCTGCCGCTGAAGAGCCACGAGCGGCTCTTCTGGGAGCGGGTCCCGCTGCCCCCGGAGGCCCGCAACAAGATCCAGCTCTCCGACGAGTGGCGCTACGCCGGGCTGGCCGAGGGCGTCGAGGCCTGGGGCTTCCGCGTGATGCAGGCCCGGCGGGAGCCGATGTCACGCCAGGAGGTCGCCGAGGCCTGGTTCCGCGACGAGTACGAGCCGGTGGTCGAGATGCTCAGAGAGGCTGACCTGATCGGCCCCGGCACGGAGACCGAGGCCTACATCCGCGTGGCGACGCTCCGCTACCTGCTGCTGCGCACCCACGAATGGGACGACGAGGTGATCGAGCGGCTGCGCGGCGAGCTCGACAAGCCCTCGTTCGACGAGGACACGATGGTGCGACGGCTCAGGAAGGAGCTTCGCTAGCGGGCTCGGCGTTGCCCTGGGCCTGCTCCTGCTCCTGCTCGGCCGCCTGCTTCATGCGCGCGGCCGCCTCGTCGGTGTCGGTCTCGGCCGTGAGGCTGGCCCCGCTGCCGGGGTCGAACAGGTGGAGCTTCTCGGCGTCGACCCAGATCTCCGCCTCCTCGCCCTGCCTGACCCGGCTCGCGGGCTCGAGCCGCGCCACGATCCGGCCCTCCTCGCTCGAGGGAACCTCGCCGGCGCCCGCGTCCTGCGCCAGCTCCTCGAGCTCCTTCGACTGCACGGCCTCGGACTCGACCGAGAAATGGGCGTAGAGCTCGGATCCCATCGACTCGAGCACCTCGATCCGCGCCTTGAAGGTCAGGCCGCGGTCGCGGGCGTCGCCCACGAGCGAAGCGTCCTCGAAGCTCTCCGGCCGGATGCCGGCGATCAGCTGCCGTCCCTCGGCGCCACGCCCCAGCCGCTCCCGCAGCGACTGGGGTGCTGTGACGTCTCCAAAGGGAAGCTTGACGGTGCCTCCGTCCACGGTGACCGGCATGAAGTTCATCGCCGGCGAGCCGATGAAGCCGGCCACGAACAGGTTGATCGGGTTGTTGTAGAGCTCCATCGGGGAGCCGACCTGCTGGAGCACCCCGGCCCGCATGACCGCCACGCGGTCGCCGAGAGTCATCGCCTCGGTCTGGTCGTGGGTCACGTAGATCGTGGTGGTGCCGAGGCTGTCCTGGATGCGCGAGACCTCCGTCCGCATCTGCACGCGCAGCTTGGCGTCGAGGTTCGACAACGGCTCGTCCATCAGGAACGCCTTGGGATCGCGCACGATCGCCCGGCCCATCGCCACGCGCTGGCGCTGGCCGCCGGAGAGGTTGGCCGGCTTGCGATCGAGGTGCTGGGTCAGGTCGAGGATGCGCGCGGCCTCCTCCACCTGCTTGTTGATCTCCTCCTTCGGCGTGCCGCGCAGCTTGAGCGCGAAGCCCATGTTGTCCCGCACGCTCATGTGGGGGTAGAGGGCGTAGTTCTGGAAGACCATCGCGATGTCGCGGTCCTTGGGCGCTCGGTCGTTCATGACGTCGCCGCCGATCCGGAGCTCGCCGTCGCTGATGTCCTCGAGGCCCGCAACCATCCGCAGCGCAGTCGACTTCCCACAACCCGACGGTCCGACGAGGATCACGAACTCGCCGTCCTCGATGGTCAGGCTCATGTCCTTGACGGCCTCATAGCCGTCCGGATAGCGCTTGGTGACGTGATCGAGCTGAATCTGTGCCATCTCGGCTCCTCCTTATCCCTTGACGGCCCCGGCGGTGAGCCCGGCCACGATGCGGCGCTGGAAGATCAGGACCATGATGATGATCGGGATCGTGACTACCACCGAGGCGGCGGCCACGGCCCCGACCGGCTGCTGGAACTGCGAGCCGCCCGTGAAGAAGGCGAGCGCGGCGGGCACGGTCCGCGCGCTGTTGCTCGAGGTCAGCGTGTTGGCGAAGATGAAGTCGTTCCAGGCGAAGATGAAGACGAGGATCGCGGCGGTGAAGACGCCCGGCGCCGCCAGCGGCACGATCACCTTCTGGAACGCCTGGAAGGGCGTGGCGCCGTCCACCTGGGCCGCTTGCTCGAGCTCCCAGGGGATCTCCCGGAAGAACGCGCTGAGCGTGTAGATCGCGAGCGGCAGGGCGAAAGTCAGGTAGGGAATGATCAGGCCGATCCAGGTGTCGTAGATGCCGATGTTGCGCCAGAGCTGGAACAGCGAGCCGACGATCGAGATCGCCGGGAACATCGCCACCGCGAGCGCGCCGGACAGGATCAGCGCCTTGCCGGCGAAGTCGAGCCGCGACAGCGCGTAGGCGGCCATCGAGGCGAGCACGATCGCGATCAGGGTGGCGATCGCGGCGATGCCGATCGAGTTGATGAGCGCGTGCGTGAAGTCGCTCGTCTTGAAGATCTGGTCGTAGTTCTTGAAGCTGATGCCGGAGTAGAACTTCTTGTCCCCGAGCTGGTCGGGCGTCTTCAGCGACAGGGAGATGATCCACGCGACCGGGAAGAGCGCGTAGAGCAGCACCACGAGGATCCCGATCAGCCACATCACCTTCTGGCGTGCGTCGTTTGCCACCTAGACCTCCTCGCCTCTTTGCTGCGCGGTCGAGGTCCCGAGCACCTTCACGAAGAAGAAGGCGATCAGGATCACGAAGATGAACACGAGCACCGAGACCGCCGAGCCGAGCCCGATGTTGACCCGGTTGATCAGGACGTTGTAGCCCAGGATCGACACCGACTCGGTGTTGTTCGCCCCGGACGTCTGGATGAAGATCGTGTCGAAGATCCGGAAGGCGTCGAGCGTCCGGAACAGGAGCGCCACCAGGATCGCCGGCTTCATCAGCGGCAGCGTGATGCGGAAGAAGCGCTGGACGGCATTGGCGCCGTCGACCTTGGCCGCCTCGTGCAGCTCGTCGGGCACCAGTGACAGCCCCGCGAGCAGCAAGAGCGCCATGAACGGCGTCGTCTTCCAGGTCTCGGTGAGGATGATCATCACGTAGGAGCCCGTCTGTTGGGTGAGCGGCGCCGCCGTGTCCGAGAGGAGGAAGGTGCCCTGAAGGAAGCCGCTGGCCGGGTCGACGGCGTAGCGGAAGGTGAAGGCCGCGACCACGGTCACGATCCCGTACGGGATGAGCACGGCGACCCGGACGGCGCCGCGGCCGAAGATCGCCCGGTGCATCACGAGCGCGATCGCCATGCCGAGCACCAGCTCGAGGCCGACCGAGAAAACGGTGATGATCAGCGTGTGGAAGACGTCCGACCACCAGGTGCTCGAGGTGAGGACGTCGACGTAGTTGGAGAGCCCGACGAACTCCTTCTGGTCGGGAAAGCGAAGGTCGTTCTTCTGGAGCGACAGGTAGATCGCGTAGGCGATCGGATAGCCGGTGACCGCGATCATCGTGATCACGGCCGGGGCGCAGAGCATGTAGGCGAGCCTGCGCTCGGACCTGGCCCGGTCGCTGACCTTCTTCTTGGGCGCGGCTGTGCGCTGCTCGACGGTGGCAGCTTCCATCAGAAGATCTTTCCTTCAGCCGCCTTGTCGAGCCGGTCCTTGAGCGTCCCGACGATGTTGTTCGGGTCCACGTTCTCCTCCGGGTGGAAGGTCTTCTGAATCGCGAGCGACACGTCGCTGTAGGCGGGCTCCACCGGACGCGGGCCGGCCGCGTTGATCGACTCGCGCAGCAGGGCGGCGAACGGGAAGGCCTTCTTCACCTTCGGGTCGTTGAAGGTCGCGGCGGTGGTGGGAGGCAGGCCGCCCTTCTCCGAGGCGACCGCCTGGTTCGCGGGCTGGGCCAGGCATGTGGCCGCCGCGAACGCCGCGGCCGGGTGCTTGGTGTAGGCGCCCACGCCCACGTTGATCCCGCCGAGCGGCGGCCGGCTCGGCAGGTTCGCCACCGTGCGCGGGTAGCGCGCCCAGCCGATCCGCTTCTGGAAGTTCTTCGGGCTCTTGACCATCGCCGCGCTGGGATAGATGAACGTGTAGTTGACCTGGTACACCGAGCGGCCCGACTCGAAGCCGATGCGCGCCTCGTCCTCCTTGTTCGTGCCGAGGCCGGGGGGCGCGGCCTTGGTGCTGGCCAGGCGCTTGACGATGCTCGCGGCCTTCTTCAGGGAGGCGTCGCTGGCGGTGACCTTGCCGGTCTGGCTCACGAGCGAGCTGCCGGCCCCGTCCACGAGCGCGTTGACCCACACCGTCAGGCCCTCGTATTGGTTGCCCTGGACCTCTATCGACTTCCCCTTCTTGATCGCCTGGTCGATCATCTGGTCCCAGGTGAAGTTCGGCGGCGGCTTGGGGACCAGGTCCTTGCGGTACCAGAGCAGCTGGGTGTTGCTCGTGAACGGGATCGCCCAGACCTGGCCCTTGTAGCGGACGGTCCTGAGCGGGCCGATCAGCTTGCCCTTGGTGGCGACGCTCTGGCGCGCGCCGGTCCAGGGCTTGATCCAGCCGGCCTCGGCGAACTCGGCGGTCCAGATCACGTCCATGCCCACGAGGTCGACGCTCGAGTCCTTGGCCGCCAGCCGACGGACAATCTGCTCGCGCTGCTGGTTGGCGTCGGTGGGCAGGCGCTGGTAGCTGATCTTGTAGCGGCCCTTGGCCTGCTTGTTGCAGGTGGCCACGGCCTGCTCATAGGCGCCGCCCGGCTCGTTGAAGACGTACCAGTTGAGGGTCGGGGGGCCACTCCCGCTGCCCCCCGAGCCGCATCCGGCGGCGAGGGACACCACGGCGACCGCGAACATCGCAGCCGCGTGGCGCCACGTCCGTGTTCCCTCCTCCACGGGCTAAGGAGTACCCGCCAGCCCTTATGTACTAACCGTTACGAACAATCACGCCGCCGTGAGCCGCCAGGGTGCCGCCCTCGAGCGCGCCCGGCGCCGTCTCGATCAGCGGCTCAGCGGCCACCGGCGACGGCTGCCGTTCCGCGCTGGTGTTGATCGCGACCAGGTGATCGCCGCGCTCGAACGCGAGCACTCCCGGCGCTGCGTCCACGAAGCGAATCTCGCCCTCGAGCTGCCCGCGGAGGCGGATCAACTCTCGCGTGAGCGCCAGCGTCGAGCGCGGGTCGTCCCGCTGCGAGCGGACGTTGCGGAGCCAGGGGTCCACCGGCGGCAGCCACGGCTCGCCGCTCGTGAAGCCGCCGCGGCCGGACGGCTCCCACTGCATCGGATGGCGGTAGCGGTCGCGCCCGGCGCGGTCGTAGGCGCGCTCCCCTCCGGGCCCCTCGGTCTGTCCGATCTCGTCGCCCTGGAAGAGGAAGGCGGCGCCCGGCAGCGTGAGCAGGAGCATCGCCGCGGCACGGGCGTTCGCCTCGCCGAAGCGTGTGGCGAGGCGGCCGAAGTCGTGGTTCGACATGACCCAGGCCGCTCCCGGCGCCGCCACGGATGCCTCGATCGCGCTCCGCAGCTGCCGGGCCTCGAACGGAGCGTGGAGCAGCTCGAAGGCGAAGACGGCGTCCAGGTGCTTCAGGTAGGGCGCCCACTTGACGCTCGGCAGGTAGACCTCGCCCACGAGCCAGGCATCGCCGACCGCCTCGCGGATGCCCGCGAGGGCCGCCTCGATATCGGGGTGGTTGCGGGAGTTGGAGAGCGCCAGCCCGATCTCGTGCTCGGCGAGCGGCAGGCCGTAGGGCTCGGAGGCGGGCGGGTCGTCGCGCAGCTCCGGGTCCTTGAGCAGGCGGTCGATCGCGTCGAGGCGGTAGCCGTCCACTCCCCGCTCTAGCCAGAAGCGCAGCACGCCGTGCATCGCCTCCACGACCTCGGGGTTGCGCCAGTCGAGGTCGGGCTGCTCCGGATAGAACGAGTGGAGGTAGTAGCGGCCCCGGCCCTCGTGGAACGTCCAGGCCGAGCCGCCGAACGTGGCGATCCAGTTGTTCGGCTCGTCCGCCCAGATGTACCAGTCCGGGTGCTCGCGGAACCAGGGGTGCTCGATCGAGGTGTGGCAGGGCACGATGTCGAGCAGGATCCGCAGGCCGCGCTCGTGCACCGCCGCCACCAGAGCGTCGAAGTCGGCCAGCGTCCCGTAGACCGGATCGACGGCCGTGTAGTCCGACACGTCGTAGCCGAAGTCGGCCAGCGGCGACGGGTAGATCGGCGACAGCCAGACCGCGTCCATCCCGAGCTCGACCAGGTGGTCGAGCCGCGCGCGGATCCCGTTCAGGTCCCCCACCCCGTCGCCGTCCGAGTCCTGGAAGGAGCGCGGGTAGACCTGGTAGATCAAAGGCTGCTCGGGCCACATGGGCCGCGCAGGGTACGTTGCGATCGATGTCGGCGGAGAACGTGGAGCTCGTCCGGACGATCTACGAGCGCTTCAGGGCGAGGGACAACGAGGCCGCGCTCGCGCTCCACCACCCCGACGTCGAGGTCCACGACCGGCCGGAGACGCCCGACCCCCAGATCTACCACGGGCGCGAGGGCGTGCTCGAGTCGCTGCGCGTGAGCGACGTGACCTTCGACGGTCTCGACCTGGAGCCGGAGGAGTTCATCGACGCCGGCGACGACGCCGTGGTCGTCGTCTTCCGCTTTCGCGGGACCGGGCGGGAGAGCGGCATTCCCGTCGACGAGCGCCTCGCCCACCGCTGGACGGTTCGCGACGGACTGGTGGTGCGGATGAGCGTCCACTCGAGCCGCGAGCAGGCGCTCGCCGCGGCGAAGCCCTAGCTGTCACGCGGAAGGATGCGGCCTCCCGAGCGCGGTTTCCCAGGCCGATCGCCAGGCGGCCGCCACCGCGTCGAGCGTGTAGTGCCGCTCATAGAGGCTGCGGGCCGCCCTCCCCATGACCTCCGCGGCGGGTAGATCCCCGAGCAGGCGGTCCAGCGCCGCCCCAAGCGCATCCGGGTCCTCCGGCGGCACGAGCAGGCCGCTCACGTCGTGGTCGACCGCATCCACGAGCCCGCCAACCCGGCTCGCCACGAGCGGGCGGGCGGCGGCCATCGCCTCGGCAGCGGCACGGGGAAAGGCGTCGCGCCGGCTCGGGATCGCGATCACGTCCGCCACGCGCAACCACAGCCCCACGTCGTTCCTGTGGCCGAGGAAGTGGACGGGCGTCCGCACGCCGCGGGCGGCATCCCGCAATGCCCGCTCCTCGGGACCCGAGCCCACGACCACGGCGTGCACCCCCTCGGTCTGGACCCGATCGAGCGCGGCGAGGAAGACGTCGATCCCCTTCTCCGCCCGCAGTCGCGAAACGACGCCCACGACCGGGGCCTGCTCGGCGATTCCGAGATCCCGCCTGGCCCGCGAAAGCTCATCCGGCCCAACCTCGCGTACCTCCCCGGTCCCCATCCGGGTCACCAGGACGCGGTCCGCCGACACGCGGTCGGCTCGCGCGGCCAGCTCGCGCATCGCCGGAGTGGATACCAGCGTGCGATCGGTCAAGTGGGCGGCGACCCGACTCGCCGCCACGAGCCGCCGCCGTCCCGTCTCATGGTGACGGTGGTACGTCACGACGGGTCGACTGCCGCCCCGGGTTGCCAGCCCGGCCGCGATCGCCGGCATCGGCTCGACGCCCTCGACCAGGTCCGGGCGCAGGCGGCGAACCAGAGACCTGATCCGTGGCGCCGCCGCGGGAAGGGCCGCGAGCGCGGAGGCGGCCGGCGGGAGAGCGGGAAGCACCCGCACCGAGGCGACGCTGGCCGCGATGGCCTCCCGCCGGCCGGTCGGATCGCCCATCAGCGCCACGTGGATCTCGACCCCGCCGGCGCTGAGCTTCCGGAACAGCTCCGGCAGCCGGCGTCCGGTATGCCCGATGGCCGCCTTGTCGATCCGGGAGGGCGCCTGCACGACGAGAACCCTCATTTCCCGACCACGGCCGACCAGCTTGCCGGAAACGTGAAGGCAACGGCCCCCGGCGGGACGCGCCGGGGGCCGTAGTGCTCTGGTCGAGGCGTGCGGGCTTACTGCCTAACGCCCGCGGTCTGCCGGGCCTGCTCTTCGTGGCGGCCCTCGCAGATCTCTTCCACGAGCTTGTCGCAAAAGGCTGGGAGGTCGTCCGGCTTACGGCTCGTCACGAGCCCGGCGTCGACCACCACCTCCTCGTCGACCCACTCGCCACCAGCGTTGCGGATGTCCGTCTGCAGGGTCGGCCACGAGGTGACCTTGCGACCCCGCACGACGTCCGCCTCCACGAGCATCCAGGGCCCGTGGCAGATCTCCGCAACCGGCTTGCCGGCCTCGAAGAACGCGCGGGTGAAGCTCACGGCGTCCTCGTCGGCCCGCAAGAAGTCTGGGTTGGCGACGCCGCCGGGCTGAACCAGCCCGTCGTAGTCGTCCGGGTTGGCGTCGGCGACGGTCTTGTCGACCTGGAACTTGTCGCCGTGGTCGAGGTGGTTGAACGCGAGGATCTCGCCCTCCTCGAGCGAGATCAGCTCGGGCTTGCCGCCCTCGTTCTCCACCGCCTTCCAGGGCTCGGTGAGCTCCACCTGCTCGACGCCGTCGGCCGCCAGAAAGGCGACGCGCTTTCCTTCAAGTCTGTTGGCCATGGTGGGCCTCCTTCGCTCGAGTCCGCGTCCTCTCAACTCGGTACCGAGGCCCCTCCGGGCTAAACCGCTCGCCGAGCCTCGCTATGTTCCCTGGCCGAATGTCCACGCCTCCGCGCAGTCGTGAGCGCGAGGCGCAGCGCCGCCTGTCGTTGCGAACCCTGGCGATCGCGAGCATCGCGTCAGCCACGGCGGCGATCGTCGTCTCGCAGTTCTGGGCCGGCGGCACGCCCATTGCCGCCGCGGTCACCCCTGTCCTCGTCGCGCTGGTCAGCGAGATGCTGCACCGCCCGACCGAGGCGATCGCCCGGCGGATCACCTCGGAGCGGACCGCGATCCTGCCCGCGGACATCCTCGAGCGGGAGCGGCCGAAGGAGGCCGAGCCGGAGCGCGAGGAGCCTCCCGCCCGCGAGGAGCCTCCCGTTCGCGTCTACGGCACGCAGCGGGCGCCGCGCCGGCGGCAGAAGATCGCGGTCGGCGTGGTCGTCACCACTGCGGTGCTGGCGTTCGCGATCGCCGCGGCGGCGCTCACGATCCCGGAGCTGATCGCCGGCCACTCGATCGTGAAGGGCGATCGCAACACGACCCTGGTGCCCACCAAGCGCAAGAAGTCGAGGTCCTCGACCGAGCAGCAGCAGCAGCAACAGCAGACGACGCCGACGACGACCCAGCCGCAGAGCACGCAGACCCAGACTCAGACCACGCCGACGCAAACCCAGACTCAGACCACGCCCACCCAGACCGAGACGACCCCGAAGAGCCAGCCCAAGTAGCATCGGCTCCAGAGAGGCGACGGGGCATGGCAACGTCTCTCTCCCCGGGCCCGAGAACACCGGCCTGCTGATCGCATCACCGGATGGCCTCGGACTCCACAGAGTCCAACCGGAAGGACGGACGATGAACCAGCAAAACGGTTGGCTCCCGCCGCGAATCAGCGATGCCGTGGTGGCGGACCCTCCCGACCCCCTGTCGGTGAGAAGCCTGCGGGTGGGCCTCCTTCTCCTTATCGAGGCTCGCGGCCTGCTCGACGGCAGCACGGTGGTGCAGCTCACCAGCGCCTTCCAGGCGCCGGACGGCGTGGGCGGGATCCTCGTGGACCTCAGCGGGCTGACCGCGCTCGACCCGGTGGCGGCGGATCAGATCCTGCTTGCGCACGACCGGCTCGGCGACCAGGGAACGCAGGTGGTCCTGCGCTGCCCGCCGGGCGAGCCGCGAGACGCGCTGGAGGCCGCCGGCGTCACCGACCTCGTCCCCGCGTTCGTCGACCCGGACGACGCGATCGACGCCGCCTCGGGCGACGGTCGCTGATCTAGTCGAGGTTCCGGCAGCCCTGGCTCACACGAGCGCGGGTCTGCCAGTCGAGCCACCAGCCGACGTGGGACAGCGCGGCGGCCGCCATCGTGGTCGTCGCGACCACACCGCGTACAAGCGATCCGTTGGCCAGCCGGCTCACGATGCCGTCCCGCGTACCCGCTTCGGGGGAGCCGAAACAGGTGCGACCATGTGCCCGATGGCGCATACCCACAGCCACGTGGACCGCGGGGCGGACCGCGGCCGGCTGCGGCTGGCGCTCGTGCTGGTGCTCGCCTTCATGGCCGCAGAGGTGGCTGCGGGCCTGATCGCGGGCTCCCTGGCCCTCATCTCCGACGCCGGCCACATGCTCACCGACGCCGCGGCGATCGGCTTCGCGCTGGTCGCGGCCGCCCTCGCCGAGCGACCTCCCGGCGGCCGATTCACCTTCGGCCTGCGGCGGGCCGAGATCCTCTCCGCCCAGCTCAACGGGGCGACACTGGTCGCGCTTGCCGCGGTGATCGTCTACGAGGGCGTGCGCCGGCTGATCTCGCCGCCCGACGTGGAGGGCGGCGTGGTCCTCGCCGTGGCGATTGCGGGAATCGTCGTGAACCTGGCGGCCACGCGGATCCTGGCCGGCTCGGAGCGGCGCAGCCTCAACGTGGAGGGCGCGTTCCAGCACATCCTCACGGACCTGTTCGCGTTCGTCGCCACCGCGATCGCCGGCGCCGTGGTGCTCGCCACCGGCTTCGACCGAGCGGACGGGATCGCCGCTCTCCTGGTCGCGGCGCTGATGCTCCGCTCGGGCGTCGGCCTCCTGCGCGACTCCGGCCGAATCCTGCTCGAGGCGGCGCCGCGCGAGCTCGACCCCAGCGAGATCGGCCGCGCACTCGCGGCGGAGCCCCACGTCGTCGAGGTGCACGACCTGCACGTCTGGGAGGTCACGTCCGGCTTCCCGGCCCTCTCGGCCCACGTGCTCGTCGGCCCGGACTGCGACGCGGCCAAGCACCGCGAGGAGCTGGCCGGGCTGCTGCGCGAGCGCTTCGGCATCGAGCACTCGACCCTCCAGGTCGAGCACGCCACCGGACCGCTGGAGATTGCGCCGCTGAAGCCCGGGTAGCCGGGCCTCATGGACTACTGGGTACAGCTCGCAACCGAGCAGTTCCCGCCCAGCGACCTCGTGCGCCAGGCGAGCAGCGTGGAGCAGGCGGGATTCGAGGGCCTCAACGTCAGCGACCACCTCCAGCCCTGGTGGGAGCCGGGCGAGTCCGGTCACGCCTGGGCCCTGCTCGGCGCGATCGGCCAGGTCACGGAGAAGGTGCGCGTGGGAACCGGCGTCACCGCGCCGGTCTTCCGCCATCACCCGGTGATGGCCGCGCAGTTCACGGCGACGATGGAGGAGATGTGCCCCGGGCGCGCCTTCCTGGGCGTCGGCTCCGGGGAGGCCCTCAACGAGGTGCCCTGCGGGATGGACTGGCCGCCCGCCGGCGAGCAGGTCGACCGCATGGAGGAGGCCCTCGAGCTGATCGGCCGCCTGCTCGACGGCGAGCGCGTGACGCACGACGGCCGCTTCTTCCGCACCAACGAGGCATATCTACACACGCGCGGAGAGCGCCGGCCGCCGGTGTACGTGTCGGCTTTCGGGCCGCAGGCGGCCCGCGTCGCTGCGCGCCAGGGCGACGGCGTCTGGACGCTGGCGGACCCCGACTCCGCGCCCGAGGTGATCGACGCCTACCGCGACGAGTGCGCCGACGCCGGCAAGGAGCCCGGCGAGATCATCCTCCAGACCGGCTTCTCCTGGGCGGAGGACGACGACGCCGCCCTCGAGGGCGCTCGCGTCTGGAAGGGCACGCTGCCGGCGGAGTACTTCACAGACGACTGGCACGACCCCAAGGCGATGCAGGAGCACGCCGAGGAGCAGTTCTCGGACGAGGACTTCGT
>DASXBA010000202.1:0-44858 GCA_036406475.1 Thermoleophilaceae bacterium
GCGTAGTCGGCGGCCGCCCGGCGCACCTCCGCGGCCAGGTCGTGCTCCAGGTAGCGCGCGTCCTCCTCGTGGATTGGCGCCCGGATGTCGGTGAGGAAGGACCTGTAGCGGTTTCCCGCCGTGCCCCGCATCGCCTCGAGCTGGTCGCACAGCACCGGGGTGAGCCCGAGCGTGACCGGATGGCCGTCGATCACGTCCAGGAGCGGCACGTACACAGACGCCACCGCCTCCCACAGCCACTCCTCGCCGAACGGCCAGGTGCCGAAGCCCTCGACGTAGGGCATGTGCGAGTGGAGCACCAGCGCAAGCGCGCCGGGACGGCGGCTCATGTCTTGATGGCGGCGGGCGCAGGCGGGAAGCGAGCCGGCAGCAGCAGGCAGGCCGTGATCACGCAGGCGCCGATCACGATCGCCGGCACCGTCGCGGTGCCGAGCGAGGCGACCGTGTTGAAGGCGGCGTGGATCGAGATGACCGCGAACAGCGACCCGGTGCGCTCGTACACCAGGCACTGACCGATGCCGAACACGGCGATGACGGGCAGGATGACCGCGGTGTGCACCCCCTCGTAGTGGAGGGAGCCGAAGACGAGCCCGTCGATCGGCGCGGCGGCCAACACCGGCAGCCGGGTGCGCAGCGCCCGGTAGAAGAACGCCCGGAAGAAGAACTCCTCCGACACCGGCGCGACGAGCACCACGGCCAGCGAGACGAGCGTTCCGGCGATGAGGGCGTCGCCGCCGACCTCGTCGACATTCGACTCGGTGACCCCGAGGATCGCGATGTAGGCGAGCTCGAATCCGAACATCAGCGCGAAGCCGAGCACCGCCCAGCCGATCGTGCGCCAGCGCGGCGTCGGCCGCAGGCCGAAGTGCCAGGGACGCGGCCGCAGCGACAGCGAAGAGAACAGCCAGGCGGCGCCCATCAGGAACGAGTCCTGGACCACCAGGAGGACGAGCAGCGACAGGGCGGCGAGGTTGTCCGAGAAGTCGCCGAGGAGGATGAACGGCAGCGCCGGCAGGAAGAACGAGAGCGCTACGAACGAGCTCAGCAGCGCCACCGGCGCGTACCAGAGCGGCCAGCGCGGCCGCGCCCGCTCCGGCAGCTCGGGGAAGCGGAGCGTGTGGTTCACCGGAGCACCGCCACGAAGTCGAGGGCGCTGTCCAGCGGGCCGGGCCGGAGCGCAAAGTCGCGCGCGGTGATCGACGGCGTGAACCAGCCGTAGAAGGAGTCCGTGATGCCGAGTGCCGGGTGGACCTGGTCCCAGCCCGCCCGCAACGCGAGCTCGTGAGCGCGCAGCCGCCGGGCGTGGAAGAGCCCGAAGATCTCGGCGCCTCCGGTCAACGCACGAAACTGCTCGGCTGTGTACTCACGAAGATGCCAGGGGTTGTCGGACTTCTCGGCTCCGGGAGGGGCCAGCGTCAGACGGTTGGGCGTAGAGACGTACACCACCGGCGCGAGCTTCCGGAACCGCTCCAGCAGCGCCTCCGGCTCATCCACGTGCTCGATCGTCTGGAGGAAGACGATGGCGTCGCAGGGCTCGTCGTAGCTCTGCACCAGGTCGCGGACGAAGCGCACTCCCGGACGGGTGTACTTGAGCCGCGCGTGGTCGTGGGCCTCGGGGTTGGCATCCACGCCGGTCACGCGGCGGGCGCGGCGGGCGAGCACGTCGACGCCGTAGCCCTCCCCGCAGGCCATGTCGACCACGTCCAGCCCGGCGCAGCGCTCGGCGATCCACTGGTAGACCGCGAGGTGGCGCCGGAACCAGTAGTTCTCGAGCGGGACGTCGGGAAGCGTGCGCTCGCCGGTCAGGGCGAGGGGCGGAACGCCCGCCGGCTGCGCTTGCTGGACGTGGTGCTGCATCGGCGGCGGCAGGCTAGCCTGTCGGCAATGCAAGCCGAGGCGATCCGCGAGGCGAACGTGCGCTACCACGACCTCGCGGCGGCCCATTACGACGCCAAATGGGGCATCTCGTACGGCGATCTGGGACGTGCCCAGGTGGTCGGCAAGCTGCGCAAGGCGCTCGGCGGCGACGAGAGCTTCGGCCGCGGGCTCGAGATCGGCGCGGGCACCGGCTACTTCACGCTCAACCTGCTTCAGGCGGGCGTGATCGAGAAGGGCGTGGCCACCGACATCTCGCCGGGGATGCTTGCGGCCCTGTCCGACTCGGCCGAGCGGCTCGGCCTCGACGTGAAGACCGTCCGCTGCGAGGCCACCGAGCTGCCCTTCCCGGACGACTCGTTCGACCTCGTCTACGGCCACGCAGTGCTCCACCACCTGCCCGACCTCGGGGCGGCCTTCGGCGAGTTCCGGCGGGTGCTCAGGCCCGGCGGCCGGGTGGCCTTCTGCGGCGAGCCGTCCTACTACGGCGACCGGCTGGCCGAGCTCCCCAAGCGCGGGGCCGCCCTCGTCGCTCCCCTCTGGCGCACGCTGATGCGCGCCGCGCCGCGTGCCGGGATCGGACCGGCGTCGGAGAGCGAGGAGGACGAGCTGGAGCGGGTCGTCGACGTCCACGCCTTCACCCCCGACCAGCTCGAGCGAAACGCCCGCAGCGCCGGCTTCGACGCCGTTCGGGTGCAGGGCGAGGAGCTCGCCGCGAGCCTGTTCGGCTGGGCCAACCGCTCGCTCGAGGCGACCGCCGAGCCGGCCCAGGTCCCCTGGGCCTGGCGCCAGTACGCACACAAGGGCTACCTGGCCCTTCAGGCGATCGACCGCACCCTGCTCGAGCGCCGTCTGCCGCCGGCGATCTTCTACAACCTGCTGCTGTCTGCGCGAGTGCCCTAGGCGGCCCGCCGCAGCGGCGCCTCGGAGATGCGGCGACCGAGGTCGGCCACCTCTTCGTCGCTCATCCCCTCGGTCTGGAAGCCCGCGGCCTCGAGCTCGCGGCGGACGGTTGACACGCCCTCCACGTAGTTGAGGGCCGAGTCCAGCTGCACGAGCGAGGGCTTGACGTGCTCGTCGTCGAGCGCGCTGGCGCCGTCGCTCCCCGTCTGAAGCAGCCAGCCCTTCAGGGCCTGGGCCTCCTCGAGGCTGAGGTCGAGCGTGATGCGGTGAGAGTCCATGATGGTCTCGGCATCGGTCCGCGCCGGCCGCTCCTTGAGCGCGGCGGCGGGCGGCTAAACGATGATCCGCCGCAGGGCCTCCGCGAACAACTCGTTCTCCTCGTCCGTCCCGCTCGTGACGCGGATCGCCGAGGGCGCGCCGAACCCGGTCAGCGCCCGCACCATCACCCCGGCGTGGAGGAGGCGGCGCGCGACGTCCTCTCCGTCGCCGGCCTCCGCATAGACGAAGTTCGTCTGCGACGGAGTCGGCTCGAGCCCCGCCCCGGCAAGCGTGTCGTAGAGGACTTTTCGGCCGCGGCGGGCGTGCTCCACGCGCAGCGCCAGCGCGTCGCGCTCGTGGAGCGACGCCAGCGCCGCCTCCTGCGCCGGCTGGTTGACGTTGAAGATCGGCCGCACGCGATCGAGGGCGTCGGCCACCTCCGGCGAGGCCAGCGCGTAGCCGATCCGCAGTGCCGCCAGCCCGTGGACCTTGGAAAACGTCCGCAACACGCACAGCCGCTCGGCGCCCTCGCGCACGAGCCGCGGCCCCTCGGGCTCCGGCTCCGCGTATTCCGCGTACGCCTCGTCGAGCACGCACAGCCCCTCGAGCCGATCCAGCAGCCCTCGTACGTCGCCGACCAGGGTGCCGGTCGGGTTGTTGGGGTTCGCGAGGTAGACGAGCTTGGCCCGCGCCGCCACGAGGGCGTCCACGTCGCCGACCGGCACGCGCCTCGCCTCCGCCCCGCAGCAGGCGGCAGCCGACACGTAGCTGGGAAACGACGGCCAGGGAAACGCGGCGGCGTCGCCCGGGTCCAGCGTCGCCACCGCGCAGAGCCGGATCAGCTCGTCGGCGCCGTTGCCGAGCACGATTTGCGCGACGTCCACGCCGTGCCGCTCGGCGAGCGCCTCGCGCAGCCGCTGCCCGCCGCCATCCGGGTAGCGGTTGAGGTCGCCCACGGAGGCCTCGAACGCCGCCACCGCCGCCGGCAGCGGCCCGAAGGCCCCCTCGTTCGATGCGAGCTTGACCATCCGCTCGAGACCCAGCTCCGCCTGCAGCTCGCGCAGAGGGCGCTGCGGGCGGTACGGCTGGACGGCAGCCAGGGCATCGCGCAGCGGCACCTGTCTAGGGTAAGGCTGATGGGGGCTGCGATTGAGCGCTTCCCGTTGTTCCCGCTCGGCATCGTCCTCCTGCCTGGCGAGGTCGTCCCGCTCCACATATTCGAGGAGCGCTACAAGCTGATGATCGCCGAGTGCCTCGAGCGGGAGAGCGAGTTCGGGATCGTCTGGTTCGCCGACGACGAGCTCAAGGACACCGGCTGCTCGGCGCGCGTGACCCAGCTGCTCGAGCGGATGGAGGACGGCCGGATGAACATCCTCGTCCAGGGAACGGCGCCGTTCCTGCTCCAGCGGCGGATCGACGACATGCCCTATCCCGCCGGCGACGTGGAGCTGCTCGACGAGAGCGAGGACCGCGATCCCGGAGAGGCCGGGGGCGAGGCCCGCAACCTCTATGCCGACCTGGTCGAGCGCGTAACCGATTCGCGCCCGAGCGAGGACGACCTGGGCGAGCTCGACGCCTACGGGATGGCCGCCACTCTCGACTTCGACCTCGAGGCCAAGCAGAGCCTCCTGGAGCTGCGCTCCGAGCGCAGCCGCCTGGAGCGCCTGTCGGAGCTGTTCGCGGGGACGATGGAGCGGCTCGAGCACGCCCGGCTCGCCGCCGACCGCGCCCGAGGCAACGGCAAAGTTCGCTTCGAGGGGTAACATCCCGCGCCTTACAACGGCAGGGGAGGCCACGAATGCTGAAGCGCCTGTGCGCAGGGAGCGCGGTCGCACTTTTCTTCGTCGTCGCCGGCAGCGCGTCGGCGGCTCCGTATGACCCGGACACGGTCATCGTCAAGCTGCGGCCGGGAGCCGCGGCCGGAACGGTGCTCGAACGCGCCGGGGCGATCCAGAAGCTCAATGCGATCGGCGGCGTGGGCGCGTCCGTGTACCGCGTCAGCGCCGACCCGAAGGTCGTCGCGGCGCGGCTCAACAACAGCTCGCTCGTCGAGTACGCGGAGCCGAACTTCATCCTTCGCGCGACCGCGACACCGAACGACGCGCGCTTCGGCGAGCTCTACGGGCTCAACAACACCGGGCAGAGCGGCGGCCACGCCGACGCCGACATCGACGCGCCCGAGGGCTGGGACGCCGCCGGGCTCGGCAGCTTCCCGGCCAGCGGTGGCGTCAAGGTCGGCATCGTCGACACCGGCATCGACCAGACCCATCCGGACCTGAGCGGCCAGGTGGCCGGTTGCGCCCAATCGCGCGGCCTCGGAGGCGTGCTCGGCGGCCAGATCCAGGTCGGTAGCTGCACGGACGACAACGACCACGGCACCCACGTATCCGGCACGATCGCTGCCAAGGCCAACAACGGCATAGGCGTGACCGGCGTGGCCTTCAACTCGCGGATCGTGATGTGCCGCGCGCTGGGCGGGCCGCTCGGCTCGGGCAACACGTCCGACGTGGCCAACTGCATCAACTGGGACCACCAGCAGGGAGCCAAGGTGATCTCGATGAGCCTCGGCGGCGGCGCCTCGACCACGCTGCAGAACGCCGTGACGAATGCCTGGGCCGGAGGCGGCGCAGGCGGCTCGGTGCTCGTGGCGGCGGCCGGCAACGACGGTGACTCGACCCTCGAGTACCCGGCGGCGTATGCGCAGGTCGTCTCGGTGGCCGCGACGGACAACGCGGATCACCGGGCGAGCTTCTCGAACGCCAACTCGGACGTCGAAGTGGCGGCTCCGGGCGTGAACATCCTCTCGACGGTCCGCGGCGGCGGCTACGCGCAGCTGTCCGGAACCTCGATGGCCACGCCGCACGCGGCCGGGGTCACGGCCGTGCTGTGGCAGCTGTTCCCGGGCGACACGGCCCAGGGCATCAGGAACCGGCTGGACGCGGCCGTCGACGACATCGGCGCAGCGGGCAGGGACACCAGCTTCGGCTTCGGCCGGGTGAACCTGTGCAAGGCAGCTGGAGGTTCCTGCACCTACACGGGCGGCGGTTAGGGACGACAGTCAGTCAGCCAGGGCGGCGGCCCCCCCACGGCGGGGGTCGCCACCGCCCGTGAGGCGGCCGTCCGCCCGCGCCACGGCCTGAACGCCGCCGAAGAAAAGGTTCTGCTCGCTCCAGCGGCGGACCGTCCAGCCGCTTGCCTCGAGGCGGTCGAGCGCGTCGGGGTCGACGCCCGGCTCGGCCTCCACGACCTGATCCTCCACGTGCAGCCGCGGCCGTCGTACGGCCTCCTCGGCGGGAAGGCCGAGGTCGACCGAGGCGAGGATCGTCTGGACGATCGCAGAGCGGATCCGGTTCGAGCCCGCTGAGCCGAGCGCCAGCTCCGCCGCGCCGTCTCGCAGCACGACCGTGGGCGACATCATGCTCGGCACTCGCACGCCCGGCTCGTAGCGGTGATAGCCGTGCGGGTTGAGGTCCTGCTCGCCCAGCATGTTGTTTAGGTGGACACCCGTGCCCGGCACGACCACGCCCGAGCAGGAGCCGTTCGAGCAGGTGACCGAGGCGCAGGCGCCGTCGGAGTCCATCACGGCGAGGTGGGTCGTGTTGCCGAGCCGCGAGCGAACCTCGGTCGCCACCGAGTCGAGCGCGTCCTTGGCCAGGAACTGCTCGAGGTAGCCATCGGTGGCGAGGCCGTTCAGGAACTCCTCGTCGCGGGCGCGGTTGGTGGACGCGATCACCTCGGCGATCACGAAGGCGTCGTGCGGGCGCTCGAGCCGCTCGAGGATCTCCAGGGCGTCGGCGATCAGGATCCCTCCCGAGCTCGGCGGCGGGTTCGTGAGCACGTCGCGCCCCTGGTAGCGGACACTGACTGGCTCGCGCTCGGCCACCTCGTAGGAGGCGAGGTCCTCGGGCGAGACGAGGCCGCCGCGCTCCAGCACCCAGTTGCTCACCGCGGCCGCGACGTCCCCGCTGTAGAGGAAGTCCGGCCCCTCGGCCCCCAGCCGCTCCAGCAGGTCGCCAAGCTCCGGCAGCCGGATCCGGTCTCCCTCGCCGAGCAGCTCGCCGTCCGGCGCGTAGATCGCGTCCGCCTCCGGTGTCGAGCGGAGGATCGGTTCGAGGATCGAGAACAGAAAGGCCTGCATCGGCACGACCTCGACGCCCTCGCGCGCCAGCTTCGCCGGCGCAGCGGTGACGTCGGCCAGGCTCAGGCTGCCGAAGCGCTCAAGCGCGTGGGCGAGCCCGCGCGTCGTGCCGTACGCGCCGCAGGACGAGGGCCCCACGTTGAAGCGCTGAACCGCGTCCTCGGCGAACGCTACGTCGATCGGCGTCAGGTCCGCCGGCTCCTTGTTCAGCCCCTTGCCGGGGGCGGCCACGAAGAAATCGAGCAGGACGTCCTCGCCGCCGGTCGTGTGCACGAGCATGAAGCCGCCCGCGCCCGGGCCGGTGAGCGGCGACTCCGCCACGAACGACGTCAGCACCGCGGCCACGGCGGCGTCGACGGCGTTGCCACCCGAGCGCAGGACGTCGGCGCCCGCCCTGGCGGTCAGCGGATGGCCGGCTGCGACGACCCCCTTCACGGGGCCGAGCCTAGCCCGCTAACCGCGTGGAATGAACTCGGGCACTTCGACGTCCCCGAGCGAGCCGTTCGACGGCCGTGACGCGCGACGCACGCGCGGCTCGGCGTCGGCCGGCACCCGGGAGGGCTCGCGGTCGCGCTCGCGCTCGCCCCGCGGCTGGGCGCGGACCTGAGGCCGGTCGCCGTAGCCGGTGGCCACGACGGTCACCCACACCTGATCGTCGACCTTCTCGTCGACCATGGCGCCAAAGATGATGTTGGCGTCCGGGTGGGCCGCCTCCGACACCGCCTTGGCGGCCTCGTTGACCTCCCACAGCGAGAGGTCGGGCCCGCCGGTGATCGAGAGCAGGATCGAGCGAGCGCCTTCGAGCGAGGTCTCGAGCAGAGGCGACTCGATCGCGTGCTCGACGGCATCCATCGCGCGGTGCTCGCCCACGCCCATGCCGATCCCGAGCAGCGCCTGGCCGGCCTCGGACATGATCGTGCGGACGTCCGCGAAGTCGAGGTTGATCAGGCCAGGCAGCGTGATCAGGTCCGACACGCCCTGGACGCCCTGGCGGAGCACGTCGTCGGCCACGCGGAAGGCCTCGACCATCGCGGTCTTCTTGTCGAGGACCGACAGGAGGCGCGAGTTGGGGATCACGATCAGGGTGTCGACCTCGCGGCCGAGCTCGTCCACGCCGCGCTCGGCCTGGTCGCCGCGCCTCGCGCCCTCGAAGGCGAACGGCTTGGTAACGATCCCGACGGTGAGAGCGCCGACCTCTCGGGAGATGCGAGCCACGACCGGCGCCGCCCCGGTGCCGGTGCCTCCGCCCGCTCCCGCCGTGATGAAGACCATGTCCGCACCCTTGAGCAGCGACTTGAGCTCGTCGTACTCCTCCATGGCGGAGGTCCGTCCCAGCTCGGGATCCGAGCCGGATCCGAGCCCGCGGGTGGCTTCGCTGCCGATGTGCACCTTGGTGCCGGCCAGCGAGTGCTCGAGCGACTGGAGGTCGGTGTTGACGGCGAGGAACTCCACGCCCTCGACACCCGCCTCGATCATGCGGTTGACCGCGTTCACGCCGGCGCCGCCCACGCCCACGACGCGCAGGACGGGCTCCGTGATCGGACCCCTCGTCTGCATGCGGCGCGGTTCGTACTGGACGGCCGGCTCGGGCGCGGGCGCGCGCTCCATGATGTTCTCGGGGATGTCCGGGGAGAAGACACTCTTGAGCCGCTCCTCGGGGCTGGGGATGCGCGTCTCGGAGCGCCAGTCGTCGTCGGCGCGGCGCGCGGCCTCGGTGCTCCGCTCGGGGCGGCGCGGCTCCTCGCGGCGCGGCTCCTCGCGGCGCGGCGGCTCCGGCCGCCGCTCTGGCTCTGGCTCGGGCTTCTGCTGCTCGGCCTCCGGGCGGGCTTCCTGCTCGTCCGTCTTGCGGAAGAGGTCGGCCAGAGGCCCCTCGCGCATGCTCGCCCGCTTACCCGTTGCCATTCGCCAGGACCTCCTTTGCCAGCTGACGGTAGGCGTAGGCGGCCTTGCCATCAGGGTCGTACTTGAGCACCGACATCCCCTTGACCGGAGCTTCGGCGAAGCGCACGGTCTTGTTGATCCGCGAGGCGAACACCCGGTCGCCGAAGTTCTCCTCGAGGATCTCGATCGCCTCCTTGGCGTGCACGGTCCGGTTGTCGACCAGCGTGGGGAGGATGCCCTCGATATCGATCTCCGGATTGAGCTCCTCGCGCACCATCGACAGGGTGTTCTGAAGCTGGATCAGCCCGCGCATGGACAGATACTCGCATTGGACGGGGACGATTACCTTGTCGGAGGCCGTCAGCGCGTTGATCGTGAGCAGCCCCAGGCTCGGCGGAGTGTCGATGAAGATGAAGTCGTAGTCCTCCTTAACCGGCGCGAGGCCCTTCTTCAGTGCCCGCTCGCGGCCGATCATGGTGGACATCGCGATCTCGGCGCCGGCGAGGTCGATCGAGGCGCAGGCCACGTCCACCTCCCGCTTGCGGATCACCTCGCGCATCGAGACGCCGTGGACCAGCACGTCGTACATCGACTTCTCGAGCGTGTCGGGGTCGATCCCCTGGCTCATCGTGAGGTTGGCCTGCGGGTCGAGATCCACGCAGAGGGTGCGATGGCCGCTCTCGACGAAGGCCGCCGCGAGGTTGAGCGTCGTGGTGGTCTTGGCCACTCCGCCCTTCTGGTTGGTGAAGGCGATGACGGTGGTCACGAAGTGCCTATTCGCACGCGCGCGGGGTAATCCTTCAGGCTTCCGTCCGATCGCTGAGCTACTCGACAAGCGTCTCGTCGTCGTGACGGGCAAAGGCGGGGTCGGCAAGACCACCGTCGCGGCCGCCCTTGGCCTCAAGGCGGCGCGGGCCGGCAAGCGCACGATCGTCTGCGAGGTGGCCGAGCAGGAGAGGCTCGCCTCGCTCTTCGGCGAGAAGGCCGACGGCTACCACGAGCGCGAGCTCGGCGACGGTCTCTTCGGCATCTCGATCGACCCCGAGCGGGCGAAGAAGGAGTGGCTCGAGTACCAGCTCAGGTCGGGGACGCTCGCCGGGCTGCTCGGCGGCAGCCGGATCTTCCAGTACCTCACGGCGGCCGCCCCGGGGCTCACCGAGCTGGTCACGATCGGCAAGGTCTGGGAGCTCGCCCAGCTCCAGCGAAAGACACCGAAGGCGGCCCCCTACGACCTGGTCATCGTCGACGCCCCGGCCACCGGTCACGGCATCGCGATGCTGCGGGCGCCGCAGACCTTCTCGGAGGTCGCGCGGGTCGGGCCGATCCACCGCCAGGCCGGCTACATCCACCAGTTCCTCGCCAACCCCGCCTCGACGGGTGTCGTGACGGTCGCACTCCCCGAGGAGATGCCGGTCAACGAGACTCTCGACCTGGGCGGCCGCCTCAAGGACGAGATGGGCATGGCGATCGACCGGATCGTGGTGAACGAGATGCTGCCGGAGCGCTTCAGCGCGGCCGAGGCCGAGAAGCTGGAGTCGGCCGGCGACTCCCCCGCCGTGCGGGCGGCCCTGACCGAGTACCGGCGGGCACGCGCCCAGCGCTCCCAGCTCCGGCGCCTGCGGCGCGCCTCCGACGCGCCGGTCGCGACCCTGCCGTTCCTGTTCGTCGCCGAGTTCGGCCGCGACCAGCTCGAGATCCTGGCGGACAAGCTGTGAACAAGGTCCTTGCCCGCAAGGACGTCTGCATCTGCGCCGGCTCGGGCGGCGTGGGCAAGACCACGACCTCCGCCGCGATCGCCGCCGGCATGGCGGCGCGCGGGAAGAAGGTGGTGGTGCTGACCATCGACCCGGCGCGGCGGCTCGCCAATTCCCTGGGCCTGCCCGAGCTCGGCAACGAGGAGCGCCAGGTGCCGGGCGACTTCGGCGACGGCGAGCTCTGGGCGATGATGCTCGACGCCAAGCGCACCTTCGACGAGCTGATCCAGATCCACGCGCCGGACGAGGAGACGCGCGACGCCGTCCTCGGCAACCGCATCTACCAGCAGCTCTCGAACGCCGTGGCGGGCTCGCAGGAGTACATGGCGATGGAAAAGCTGCACGAGCTCCACCAGGAAGGCCGCTACGACCTGCTGGTCCTCGACACGCCGCCCACTCGAAACGCCCTGGATTTCCTCGAAGCGCCGCGGCGGCTCTCGACCTTCATCGACTCGCGCTCGCTCCAGCTCTTCACGATGCCCGGCCGGCTCGGCCTGCGCGTGCTCGGAAGAGGGACGGGGGTGGTCTTTTCGGTGATGAAGCGCGCCACGGGCATCGACCTGCTCCAGGACCTGTCCGAGTTCTTCCGCAGCTTCGGCACGATGTCGGCGGGCTTCCGCGAGCGGGCGGAGCGGGTCAACTCGCTCCTGGCGGACAGCCGCACGGCCTTCCTCCTCGTCACCTCGCCGGCGGCCGACTCGGTCGACGAGGCGATCTACTTCCACCGCCGCCTGCGCGACCAGGACCTGCCGTTCGCGGGGGCCGTGGTCAATCGGATGCACCCGCTGGCCGGCGCGCCCGGGGGGCCTCCTTCAGACGAACTGCTCGGCGAGGACCTCGCCCGCAAGGTCGAGCGCAACCTCGAGGACTACCGCGTCCTGGCCGAGCGCGATCAGAGGAACCTCGACCGCCTCCGAAAGGCGCTGGGCCGCAAGCCCACGATCACGGTGCCGGAGCTGGACGACGACGTCCACGACCTGACCGGCCTGGAGCGGATGAACGAGTACCTGTTCCGCCCCTGACCCGGGTCAGCGGTGCTTGACGCCTTCCTTGACGAAGTTCGCGAGCTGCGGCCCCTCGACGACCACGTCGCCGAGGGCGTCGTCGATCGCCGAGACGACGTCGTCCGAGAGCGAGATCCCCGAGGCGGCCGCGTTCGCGTGCACCTGCTCCGGGCGGGAGGCGCCGATGATCGCGGAGGCCACGTTCTCCTCGCGTAGAACCCACGCCAGCGCCAGCTCCGGCATCGTCAGGCTCGCGCCCTCCGCGATCGGCACGAGCCTCTGGACGGCCTCGAGCACGTCGTCGGAGAGGTAGCGGTTCATCGCCCAGCCCATCGCGTCGCTGGCGGCGCGGGAATCCGAGGGCCGGTCCGAGCCGGGCTCGTACTTGCCGGTCAGGACGCCCTGGGCGAGCGGCGACCAGACGATCTGGGAGATGCCGTGCTCGGCGCAGAAGGGGATCAGCTCGGCCTCGGGCGCGCGCCAGATCATGTTGTACTGCGGCTGCGAGGAGACCCACTTCTTCGCGCCGGACACCTCGAGGCCGGCCTCGATCTGCTCGGTCGTCCACTCGCTGAAGCCGAGCTGGCGCACCTTCCCGGCCTCGCAGACCTCGGTGAGCGCCTCCATCGTCTCCTCGATCGGCGTGTCCGGATCGGGGCGGTGGCACTGGTAGAGGTCGACGTAGTCGGTCTTCAGCCGCTCGAGCGAGGCGTCGAGCTGCTTGTGGATCTGGTCGCGCGAGAGCCCCTTGTCGGAGTCGTCGTCACTCATCTGGAAGAAGACCTTGGTGGCGAGCACGTACGAGTCGCGGTCGAAGTCCGGCAGCACCTCGCCCCACGCGCTCTCGGCCGCTCCCTGGCCGTAGATGTTCGACGTGTCGAAGAAGTTGATCCCGGCGTCGAACGCGGCACGCGTGCAGGCGTCGGTCTGGTCCTTCTCGACACCGGCCCCGTAGGTCAGCCAGGAGCCGAGGGAGATCTCAGAGACCTCGAGGTCGGAATCGCCCAGCCGGCGGTAGCGCACGGGCGCGGACTATACGGGCGCCGAGTAGCTGTCCGGGTCGTCGTCCAGCGGGCCCCAGTCGGCGGAGGCCGTGACTCCCTCGAGGTGTGGCTGCTCGAACTCCGGCTCGGGGCGCGCGCGCAGCTCGGCCGTGATCCGCCGCGGCCGCGGCCTGACCACCTCCAGCTCGTCCGTCTCCGCCTCCTTGCGCAGGTCGCGCGCCTCGATCTGGACCGACTCGGTGTTGCGCTCGAGCAGGATGTCGTCGGCGATCGACTTCAGCTCGGGCTCGAGGTAGCCGCAGAGGATGTCGCGCAGGAGCGCGCGCGTGTGCCGCTCGAGCTCCTCGACCAGGTCGCGCGGCGACTGCGAGCCGATCCAGTCGCGCAGCTCCTCGCCGTGGCCGCCGCCCATCACATAGCGCTCGAGCGAGAGCGCGTCCTCGACGCGCCGCTGGAGCGACCGTCTCTCCCCCTCCTCCGCGCACAGCGCCGCCACGCGCAGGCCGAGGCTGGCGAGGCCGGCCTCGCCGCCGGCGTCGAGGAGCGCGCGCAGGGCGAGGAGATAGTCGGGCAGCGCCTCGGCGTCGAGCCGGTGCGAGCAGCCCATCTCGAAGCGGGCGAGCGCCCAGCTCACGGCCCCGGCGGGCTCGGCCTCGCCGACCATCGTGAGGAACTCGCGCAGGTCGCCCTCGTCGCCGTCGTAGAGGATCCAGGGCTCGCCGCGCCCGGGACCGTCGCCGCGCACCTCGAACGGGGTCCAGCGCGCCTCGCCGGCCCGGCGCCAGGCGACCGTGCCGAGCGCGATCCGGCCGGGCTTGAACAGGCGCAGGACGGTCATCAGCTCGCGGAAGCGGCGTGCGGCCTCGGCATCGGGGCCGCCGTCGTCGTCGTCGAGTGCGATGTCGCGCTCGAGTACGCAGGCCACGCCCTCGGGGTCGAGTGGGGCGTCGATCCTCGTCGCCGGTATCAGCGAGAGCCCGTCGCCGAGGTCGACGCGCTCGGCGTCCATCTCGAGGCCGTGGATGGCGATCACGACGCTCGCGGGAACGGTGTCGCGGTAGAGGGTGTCCTCGACCTCCGCGTACACGCGCTCGAAGCGCTCCTCGGGAAAACCGAAGCTCGTGGAGTCCTCGTAGAGGCGCTGGACCATCGCCTGGAGCGCCGGCTCGGCCTGGGCGCCGCGAAGCCCGTTGACCCGCAGCCAGGCCGACGCGCCCGCTCCGAGAGCGTCCGCCGCCGGAGCGCAGGTCGGGAGCTCGCGCAGCCGGTGCCAGCGGTCGGCGATGAAGCGCTCGGTCAGGGGGCGGTAGCGGTAGAGCGCGGGGCCGTGGCGGCCGCCCTCGTTCTCCACGTCGAACTCGATCTCCGCTCCCTCGCGCAGGTCCTCGGTGAGGAGGGCCGCCGCCTCCAGGGCGAACTCGCGGAGGGCGTCGTGGAGGCCGCGATTCCGCATACGGCGCGGATTCGCCTCCGGCGCGCTTCTTCCTGCCGCGCCAGGTGGCCTCCGGCGCTACGCGGCGGCGATGGCGGGCTCGCGCTCGCTCTCGCAGGCGCCGAGCCACTCGCGCCCGTAGCGGCGCATGTCCTCGATCAGCGGCAGAAGGGCCTGGCCCTTGTCCGTGAGCGAGTACTCCACGCGCGGCGGCACCTCCGGGTAGGTGTGCCGCTCGACGATGCCCTGCTCCTCGAGCGCGCGCAGCCGCAGGGAGAGCGTCCGCGGGCTGATTCCCGCGAGCGAACGCTCGAGCTCACAGAAGCGCGTGCGCCCCTCGGCGAGGTCCCGGATCACGAGGATGGTCCACTTGCCACAAATGATGTCGGCCGTGGCACAGACCGGACAGCTGTCGTCGCTTTGGTGCTGCATAGGGAAGCCCTGCGCATGAGTCTAGCGCAAGACTTCACCAACTGAAGTGATGATGGTCCGGGGCCGTCAGCCTCCCAGGACGTTGCCGAGGACGCCGCCGGCGCCGCTGCTGCCCTGCGCGCCGGTCACGGTGATTCGGCCCTCGCTTGGCTGCACCAACACCCAGCCCGGGCCCGAGAACGCCATCTGCACCGACTCGCCCGAGCCGCGGCCGATGAAGTTCTTGAGCTTGACGTCCGTCTTGATGCTCGTCTGGACGCTGCTGGCCCAGGTGATCGCCGCCTGGGGGTCGGCGAAGGTCGGCGCGTCGCCGGTGTTGAGCAGCACGGGCGGGCCGTCGGAGAGGATGGCCACCCAGCCGCTGCCGGTCAGCGCGGTGTTGAAGAGGCCGCCGCCCATCATGCCGCTGGCCCCCTGGACGCGCTGGATGTCCCAGTTGATGCCGGAGTCGAAGGCGAGCAGGTTGGCGCCGTTGACCGTGATGGCGTCGTTCTCCAGCTTGATCAGGTGGATGTCCTGCGCCGTGTCGCCCAGGAACACCTCGCCGGTCCCCGTCATCTTCATCAGGGTCTGGCCCTCGCCCGTGACGGCCTTCTTCAGCATCCGGCCCATGCCGCCGGAGCCGGCGTGCTCGAACGACACGTCGCCCTGATAGGCGACCATCGAGCCGAGCTTGGCCTGGATCGTCACCTGGTTCAGGCTGACCTTCAGCAGCTTGGAGTTCTGGAGGGCGAATGCCTCCGGTGACTGCGTTTCCTGGTACTCGCCGAGGGTGCTCTGCACCGGGCCTCCTTGATGTCCTGGTTCGGAAAAGTCACTGTAGGCTGGCCTCGCCCCATGAGCAAGAGCATCACGGCGACCGCCGCCGCCCTCTTCCTGACCCTGGCGTTCGCCGCCTCTGCGAGTGCCGCCGAACCGACGATGCCGCTCCGCGACGTCCACCAGGGGATGCGCTGCACGGGGCTCTCGGTGGTCCGGGGAACGACGATCTCGAGCTTCGACGTCGAGGTGCTCGACGTGATCGCCGCGGAGTCGAGCAGCGGCGGGCCGCGAATCCTCGTGCGCGTCTCCGGGCCGGCGGTGGAGCCCGGCGGCATCGGCGCCGGCTTCTCCGGCTCACCCGTCTACTGCCGCGACTCGGCCGGCGTGAGGCGCAACGCCGGCGCCATTTCCGCGGGAGTGGGCGACTACGGCAACCTGATCGCCCTCGTCACGCCGATCGAGAGCGTTCTCGGCGAGAGCCCCACGCCCCCGGCCGAGGCCCGGCGTGATCCCGCGCTGCTGCGCTCCGCTCGCTCGCTCGCCGGCCCGCTCACCGAGACAGGCCTATCGACCCGCCCGCGCCGGCTGCTCGTGCGCGCGGCCCGTCGCGCCGGGCTCCCGCTCGTCACCGTCCCCTCCGGCCCTCTTGCGGGCTACCCGGTGCAGACGCTGCGACCGGGCGCCGCGGTGAGCACGACCTTCGCGAGCGGCGACATCTCGCTCGGCGCCGTCGGCACCGTTACCTACCGGGACGGCGCGAACGTATGGGCGTTCGGCCATCCGCTCGACGACATCGGCCCGCGTTCGCTGATGCTCCAGGACGCCTACGTCTTCAGCGTGATCCCCAACCCGATCTCCTCGGAGGACTTCGGCCTCGGGACCTACAAGCTCGCGAGCTCCGCCGGACACACCGTGGGAACGCTGACCAACGACGCCGACTCGGCCGTGGTGGGCCGGGTCGGGCCGGCGCCGCGGACCGCCGCGCTGAGGGCCACCGCCAAGGACCTGCGCACGGGCAGGGCCGGCGTGGTCAACGCCGAGATGGCCGACGAGCACCCGCTCGGGATCGGCACCGGCGCGGCCACCACCGCTCCGCTCGCGGCGGGGCAGGCGGTGGACGACGTGGTCCACTCGCTCCAGCCCGTGACGCTGTCGATGTGCGTGCGTTTCCGGATCGCCCAGCGCAAGCCGCGTCTCGGCTTCTGCAACGACTACTTCTCGACCGACGACGCCTTCCTCGACCTCACGGATGCCGCCACGCTGGTCGACTCGTACGACTTCTCGCCGCTCACCCTCCAGAGCCTCGTGGTCCGGACCCGGCTCACTCGCGGCGTGAAGGAGGACGTTCTGCTGCGCGGCTCGGCGCCGCGGCGGGTCCGCCCGGGCCAGCGAATCCGCGTGCGGCTCGTCGTGCGCCGCCGCGGCCGCGGCACCAACCGCAGGCTCTCCTTCCGGATGCGGCTGCCGCGGTCGCTGCGTCCGGGACGGCGGAGCATCGTCCTGAGCGGCACGGGGAGCAGCGGTGACGCGGCCGACGAGCTCGCCGACGAGCTCGTGACGCTCCTCATCGACGGCACGGGCGACGCCGAGGAGGAGGACCTGCCCGACGCCCACTCGATCGGCCAGCTGTCGGCGCTCGTCAGCGGCTTCCACCACGGTCAGGGGATACGCGCCCGCTTCCGCCACCGCGGCTCGCGGCGGCTCGTCTACGAGAACGGGAGGGTGAAGTTCACGGGAAGCGTTCGGATCCCGCTGCGGGTCAGGCGGCGCTAGGCGCGCTCTCGGGCGCGGCCTCGAGCACCTGCTCCACCGATGTGGAGCGCTGCCCGTCGGAGCCCACGAGCAGCTTGAAGTCGTGCGGGTGGGTGGCGGCCTTGAGGGCCTCGTCCATCGTCACGCGGCCCGCCTGCACGTGCCCCAGCAGCGCCTGATCGAAGGTCTGCATGCCGTAGTAGGTGCCCTCGGTGATCGCCTCGTGGAGCCGGCCGGTCTCGTCCGCGTTCATGATCATGTCCTTCACGCGTCCGGTCATGCGCAGGATCTCGCAGACCGCGACGCGGCCGTTCTCGTCGGCCGTGCGCACGAGGCGCTGCGAGACGACGCCCTTCATCGTGCCGGCGAGCATCGCCCGCGCCTGCATCTGCTCGGCCTCGGGGAAGAAGTCGATGATGCGGTTGACGGATTCGGTGGCGTCGACCGTGTGGATCGTCGAGAGCACGAGGTGGCCCGTCTCGGCCGCCGTCAGGGCGGTGCGCACCGTCTCCTCGTCGCGCATCTCGCCGATCAGGATCACGTCCGGGTCCTGACGAAGGACTCGGCGCAGGGCGCGAGCGAAGGACTCGGTGTCGTCCCCCACCTCGCGCTGGTTGATGATCGACTTCTTGTCGCGGTGGAGGAACTCGATCGGGTCCTCGATCGTGACGATGTGCTTCGCCTGGTTGGCGTTGATCCGGTCGATCATCGCGGCGAGCGTGGTGCTCTTGCCCGAGCCGGTGGTGCCGGTGAGGAGGATGATCCCGCGCTCCTCGTCGGCGAGATCGTTGATCACGTCCGGCAGCATGAGCTCCTCCGCGGTCTTGATCTGGAAGGGGATCGCGCGGCAGACGAGCGAGACCGAGCCGCGCTGGCGGAAGGCGTTGACGCGGAAGCGCGCGACGCCGGGAAGGCTGTACGAGAAGTCGACCTCGTTGTCGCGCTCGAACTCCCCGATCTTCGCCTCGTTCTTGAGCATGTGACCGAGGACGTCCTCGGTCACCTCGGGCGTGAGCGGGTCCTCGCCCTCGAGCGGCTCGAGCTTCCCGTGCCGGCGGATGAGGGGCGCGGACGGGACCTTGATGTGGAGGTCGGAGCCCTCGTTCTCTATGACGCGCATCAGCGCATCGTCGACGTCGAACGCCATGGGCCCTTCATCGACCCGAAGGCGCCTGCGCTTTACCTCCGAGTCTGGCTCTGGACGCGGCTAGGCGACGTCGCGGAGCTTCTGCGCCTCAGCCAGTGACTGCAGCTTCTTCAGGCTCTGGTTCTCGATCTGGCGGATGCGCTCGCGCGTGACGTTGAACGTGCGGCCCACCTCGTCGAGCGTGCGCGGGTGCTCCCCGCCCAGCCCGTAGCGGAGCTCGAGGACGCGGCGCTCGCGGTAGGAGAGGTTCTCCAGCGCCTCGCGCAGCGCCTCCTTGGTGAGGATCTCGGCGGCGCGCTCGTAGGGCGACTCGGCCCGCTCGTCGGCGATGAATTGTCCGAACTCGGACTCCTCCTCGTCGCCGACCGGCTTCTCGAGCGACACCGGCGCCTGCGCCGAGCGCTTGATCGAGTCGACCTCGTCGGGCTCGATGCCTGTGACCTCGGCGATCTCGTCCGGCGTCGGCTCGCGGCCCAGCTCGGTGACGAGCTTGCGCTCCGCGCGCCCGATCTTGTTCAGCTTCTCGACCACGTGCACGGGGATGCGGATCGTCCGGGCCTTGTCGGCGAGCGCGCGGGCGATCGCCTGGCGGATCCACCAGGTGGCGTAGGTCGAGAACTTGAAGCCCTTGCGGTAGTCGAACTTCTCCGCGGCGCGGACAAGGCCGAGCGTGCCCTCCTGGATCAGGTCGAGGAAGGGCAGGCCCTGGTTGCGGTAGTTCTTGGCGATCGAGACGACCAGGCGCAGGTTCGACTCGACCATCTTCTGCTTGGCGTCGAGGTCGCCGCGCTCGATGCGCTTGGCGAGGTCGACCTCCTCCTGCGCTGTCAGAAGCCTGACCTTGCCGATGTCCTTCAGGAAGAGCTGAAGGGAATCGGTGGTCATGTCGGGCTTGAGGTCGATCGTCGCCTTCTTGCGGCGGCTCTTGCGATCGACGGCCCGCTCCTCCTCCTGGCGGTTGTCCCGGGTGGGGTCCTCCTCGACGAGCTCGATCTCCGACTTCTCGAGGAAGCCGTGCAGCTCCTCGACGTCGCCCTCGTCGAGGTCGACCTCTGCCAGGGCAGTAGCGACCTCGGCGTAGGTCAAAACGCCGGTCTGCTGGCCCTTGGCCATGAGGAGCTTGACCTCCTCGAGCTCTTGCAATTCAGCTACGGACATCCGTTCCCATTCGTCGCGCAGGGACGAGCGCCGAGGCACTCGCCCCAATCAAACAGACGTTAATCGAGTCTAAGGCTTCAGTTTGTGTAGTCAAGCAGGATGGCTTGGAATTTGCGCTGACTTGCCAGTCAACCAGTTCTTTCTACCCAAAAACGCGTCGGACCGTTACGGACTTCTCTGGAGTCCTTTCCCAGGCCGCCTCGGTTTAGACTGGCCGACCATGGAGGATGGCGGCGACGTGCTCGGCAACCTTCCCCGCACGCGCCCCGGCCGGAGAAGCGAGAAGCGGGAGGGCCAGACGGAGAAGCGGCGGCCGCGCCGGCAGCCACCGCCGCCGCCCGAGCCCGACCCCGATCCCGTGGGCGACGCGGTCAGGGCCGCGGCCGGAGTTGCCGGGGCCGGCTTCAAGGTCGCGGGCGGGATCACCCGCGAGGTGCTCCGGCGATTGCCCCGCCCTTGAGGCGCTGGCTCGCGACCTTCTACCGCAAGGCCTACGAGGACAACGTCACCGGCCTGGCCGGCATGGTCGCCTACAACCTGCTGCTGTCGGTCTTCCCGCTGGCGCTCCTGGCGCTGTTCATCGGCGGGCAGGTGCTCCAGTCCGACCGGCTCGAGACGAGCATCTTTCACGACCTGCGCCAGCTCTTCCCCACCGCCACCGACGCGACGCTGACCAAGCTGCTCGACCGCGTGCGCGACTCCTCCGCGGGCTTCGGCATCCTCGCCTTCGTCTCGAGCGTCTGGATCGGGGCCTCGTTCTGGGGCGCGCTCGACACGGCCTTCTGCCGGATCTACCACGTGCGCTGCCGCAAGTGGCTCGAGCAGAAGCGCTTCGCGCTCGCGATGCTCGTCGTCGTCCTCCTGTTCATGGCGGCCACAGTCGCCGTGCCGACGCTCCAGAGCCTGCTGCGGACGAGCGCCGAGGACCTGCCGCTCGGGCTATCGGACATCTCGCGGCTCGTCTACGCGGTGTCGCTGGCCGCCGGCCTGCTGCTGCTCTTCGCGATTCTCTGCGTCGTCTACTGGACGGTGCCGAACCGGCTCGTGCCCTGGCGGGCGATCTGGCCGGGGGCCGGCGGTGCGACGCTCGCGATCGGGATCGTCGACGCCGCCTTCCCGGCCTACCTGAACAACATCTCGACGATCGCCCGCTTCGGGACGACGTTCGTCTTCGTCGTCATCGTCCTGATCTGGTTCTACGCCCTCGCGCTGATCATCCTCGGCGGGGGGATCATCAACGCGATGCGCTTCGAGCTTCACGAGACGGGTGAGATCAGCGTCGAGCAGGGGTGACCCCGCGCAGGGTCCCTCGCGTTCCTCCGCTCCGGTGATGGCAACTTAATTCGAGGTATGCTGCGCCGCTGATGGCCTCCGGCGCGCAGGAAGCTCCTCGCTGCCTCATCGTGGACGATCATCCGGTGGTCCGGGCCGGCATCCGTGCCGTGATCGAAGCGGCCTGGAAGGAAGCGGAGGTCAACGACGCCACGACACTCGAGGACGCCGCCGTCGCGCTCAACTCGAGCGACCGTCCCGACGTGGTGATCATCGATCCCTGGCGGGCCGGCGTCGACGTGGGCGAGATCGTCGGCCGCCTCCAGAAGGACATCAAGGCGCCGATCGTGATCTTCACCTCCGACGGCGGTGCCCGGCTCCTGAGCGAGTCGCTCAAGGCCGGTGTCAAGGGCTACGTCCGCAAGGACTCGCCGTCAGAGGATCTCGTCCGCGCCGTCGAGGCGGCCCGGACCGGCGAGTTCTACGTCGATCCCGGCCTCTCGTCGACGATCGTGCTGGACGAGGGCGACCGCACCCTGAGCGCCCGGCAGCGCGAGATCCTCCAGATGCTGGCCGACGGCATGCAGACCGACGCGGTCGCGCAGAAGCTGGGCCTGTCCACGGAGACGGTCAGGACCCACACGAAAAGGATCCTCGCGAAGCTCGAAGCCTCTACTCGTACTCAGGCCGTGGCTATTGGCATACGGCATGGGCTTATTGAGTAGTTAGTCGTTAGTCGCTAGTCGCTAGGAACGGCCCAGGGTCAAGCCCTAGCGACTAGCGACTAGCGCCTTCTTCTGCGACGTTCGACCCGTTGGGCTCGCCAACCGCGACTGCCTCACCTGCCGCCTTGGCGCGATACATCGCCTTGTCGGCGATCTCGATCAGGCCCTCGGGCTCCTCGCCGTGCTCGGGCGATGAGGCGACTCCGATCGAGACGGTGACCGGGGGCTCGTCGGGAGGGACAACCTCGTCGCGGGCGGCGGCCGCGAGGCGCTCGGCGAGGATCGCCGCGCCCTTGGTGTCCTGGAGGGGCGCGATCACGGCGAACTCGTCGCCGCCCAGGCGGGCCGCGGTGTCGACCGTTCGCACCGAGCGACGCAGCGACATTGCCACCTGCATCAGGACGCGGTCGCCTGCCTGGTGGCCGTGCGCGTCGTTGATCCGCTTGAGCCCGTCGATGTCCAGGAGCAGCAGGCCGAACGGCTGCTCGTAGCGCTTCTGCACGTCGAGCAGCTGGGCCAGCTCGCGCTGGAAGTAGCGCAGGTTGTAGAGGCCGGTGAGCGCATCCGTGTTGGCCTGCGACTCGAGCTCACGCGAGCGGTGGCGGACGAGCTCCTCGACCGCGGCCGCCTGGACGGCGCCGGTGGCGTCGGCCAGGCGCTCGGCGATGTCGGCGAAGCGGGCCGGGTCGGAGTCGGAAAGCTCCTCGCGAAGCGCCTGGAGCATGACGGTCTGCAGCGCGGCGACGTCGCGGGTGAGCTCGGCGACGGCGGAGCTCTCGCGGCCCGCTCGCAGGGCCGCGAGGGACGAGGCGCGGTCGAGCTGCTCCTCGGTCAGCTCGAAGGCGAGGCCGTTGTTCTCGGCGCAGGCGCCCACCAGGTCGCTGATCAGCTCGGGCAGCTCGCGGGCGATCCGGTCAGTCGGGAGGTCGCGAATCTCCTCCAGCGAGGCACGCTCGATCAGCCGAACAAGCCATGCCTTGGCCAGCTCCTCACGTGAGCGGTCGAGACGCGCGAGGGGACCCCTCACGCTTGGACTTCGGCGGCGATCGTTTTCCGTGGGCACGGATCTCCCGTGGGCGAGAGGATGCTACCCCCAGTAACGGCCGGTAACGCCCGCAATTGCGGGCGATGGCCCAGAATTGCGCCCGGTGCCCGAACTTCTTCCCGTCAGCGAAGCGCGCGCGCTCGTACTCGACTCGGTCCGCCCGCTGCCGGCCGAGCAGGTGCCCCTCGGCGACGCCCGGGGTCGCGTCCTCGCCGAGGATGTGAGCAGTCCGCTCGACGTCCCGTCCTTCGACACCTCTGCCATGGACGGCTTCGCGGTCGTTCCCGGAGGAGCGGCCGAGCTGCGGATCGCCGGCGAATCGCGCGCGGGCCGGCCGGCCGCCGAGGCGGTGGAGCCCGGAACCGCCGCGAGGATCTCCACCGGCGCCGCGATACCCGCCGGCGCCGGTGCGGTGGTACCCGTCGAGAGGACGGAGGAGGACGGAGAGCTCGTTCGGGTTCCGGAGACGACGGCGGGCGACAGCATCCGCCGAGCGGGCGAGGACATCCGCGAGGGCGAGGTCGTCCTTCGGCGCGGAACGGCTCTAGGGCCGGCGGAGCTGGGGGTGATCGCGTCGCTCGGTCTGCCGGACGCGACCTGTACGCGCCTGCCGAGGGTCGCCCTGGTGGTGACCGGCGACGAGCTCGCCGAGCCCGGCGAGCCGCTCGAGCCGGGGCACATCTTCAGCTCGAACGCGTACGCGGTCGCGGCCCAGATCGAGGCTGCGGGCGGCCGGCTGGTGCGCCGCGACACGGTGGCCGACGAGGCCGCGGCCACGAGGGCGGCCCTGCAGCGGGCGCTCGACGAGGCGGACGTCGTGTGCGTGTCGGGCGGCGTCTCGGTCGGACCGCACGACCACGTGAAGGGAGCGCTTCGCGAGCTCGGCGTCGAGGAGCGCTTCTGGGGGGTGCGGCTCAAGCCGGGCAAGCCCACTTGGTTCGGAGTGCGCGGGCAGACGCTGGCCTTCGGGCTGCCCGGCAACCCGGTCTCGGCGATGGTGACCTTCCAGCTCTTCGCCCGCCCGGCGCTGCGTGCGCTGCAGGGCGCGAGCCCCGAGTCGACGCGGGCGAGCGCGTTGCTGGACGAGGCGGTCCCCCGCAACCCCGGACGCGAGCAGGCAGTGCGCGTGCGGTTGCGGGCCGACGCCGACGGCTGGCACGCGACCACGACCGGCGAGCAGGGCTCGCACGTCCTCACCTCGATGCTCGGCGCCGGCGCCCTCGCCCTGATCCCGCGCGGCGAAGGAGTGCTCGCGGTGGGCGAGCGGGTAGAAGTCGAGCTGCTTTGACCGCCGTAAGGCCCCGAGACCCCCGCCGCCTGCTCGCCCGGCGCCAGCAGGCGCGGGCTCAGGTCCGAATCTGCTCGCCCGAGTCGGGCCACGACCCGAACGGCACCGTCAAGAGCCGCGAGACCGCCGAGGTCACTCTCCCCCGCGCCGAGCTCGAGCGCATGTGGACGCCGGAGTACCTGGAGCGGCTCGCCCGGACCTACTGGCGCTTCCTCACGCGCGTGTCACTCGGCCTTCTGCGGGTGCTGTACACGCCCAGCTCGCGCGAGGTTGCCGTCATCGGGAGGCCGTTCGTCCTGCTCAAGTTCCTCGCCCCCGAGTACGACATCCACGCCGGCGGCGGCACCGTCACCTGGCCGATCGACAACGGCCTGCTGGTGGCCACGCGCGGCCGCCGCCGCGGCTACCTGCGCCTGAGCGTCGAGCTCGAGCCGGGCGACGGTCCGGAAGCGACGGTCAGGGTGACCTCGGAGGTCTCGAACTTCTACCCGCGGATCGCCGGGTCCGGCTGGTTCGCGCGCATCGGCCGGATCGTCTACCGAATCACGCAGCTACAGATCCACGTGATCGTGACGCACGCCTTCCTGCGCTCGCTGGCGCGGCTCGAGCTGGAACCGTCGGCGGTGGGCGCCCTGTCGCCGAGGACCGGCGACTAGAGGGCCGGCGGAGCCGGCCCGGTCACCGGAGGCAGGAGGCCGAGACGATCTCAGGATGCGGGCAGGGATGCCCGCTGAGCTAGTCCCCGATGATTTCGCGCAGCTTCGCCCGGTCGTGCTTGGCGGTGACCGTGCGGACCGTGCCGGAGCGCGAGCGCATGCTCACCGACTCCGTGTAGGCATCGCCGCCGGCGAAGGTCACGCCGTGCAGCAACTCGCCGTCGGTGACGCCGGTGGCCGCGAAGAAGACGTTCTCGCCGGAGACGAGGCGGTCCTTGTCGAGTACCTCGTCGAGGTCGTAGCCGGCCTCGAGGGCCGCGTTCTTCTCCTCGTCGCTGCGCGGCCAGAGGCGCCCGATGATCTGGCCGCCGGTGCACTGGATCGCCGACGCCGAGAGCACGCCCTCCGGCGTCCCCCCGATGCCCCAGAGCAGGTCGACGGCGGAGCCCTCGGTGACCGCCGAGAGCGACGCGGACACGTCGCCGTGGGGGATCAGCCTGATCCGGGCCCCGACCTCTCGGATCTCCTTCATCGCTTCCTCGTGGCGCGGGCGGTCGAGCATGATCACCACCACGTCGGTCACATCGGTGCCCTTCTCCTTGGCGATCAGCTTCAGCGTCTCGCCGAGCGGACGGTCGAGGTCGAGCAGGTGGGCGAGGTCGCGCGAGGTGGCCATCTTGAGCATGTAGACGCACGGGCCCGGGTCGAACATCGTCCCCCGGTCCGCCAGCGCGATCGTGGCGATCGCGTTGGGCATGCCCTTGGCGCAGAGGTCGGTTCCTTCGAGCGGGTCGACGGCGATGTCGACCTCGGGCGGCGAGCCGTCGCCGATGCGCTCGCCGTTGTACAGCATCGGCGCCTCGTCCTTCTCGCCCTCGCCGATGACCACGGTGCCGTCCATCGACACCGAGTCGAGCATCATCCGCATCGCGTCCACCGCCGCGCCGTCCGCCGACTCCTTCTCGCCGCGGCCGATCCAGCGGGCACAGGCCAGGGCCGCGTACTCGGTGGTCCGCACCAGCTCGAGCGCCAGGTTGCGGTCCGGCCGCCGTCCGTCGGTGCTCGGGGCATCCGCGTGGCTGGCCGTGCGGGCGTCCATCGGAGCGGACGCTACAGGACGCCCGGGGGCTTGCGGGCGTCTGTGTAGAACGACTGGCGCAGGTAGCCGGCGATGGTCATCCCGATGGCCCCGAGCATCGCGACGAAGTAGCCGATGTCGAAGCCGATCTCGATCCCCGGCTCGGGCTTGCCGAGGATGATCCCGTTGCACAGGACCAGGACCAGCGTCGTGATCCCGACGATCATCGTGACCTCACCTGGCTTCCAGGTGAGCTTGTGACCGCGGGCGACGATCCAGGCGAGGATGAACGGCGCCGCGCAGCCCGCGATCAGGAACCAGCGCAGCACCGGGAAGGTCTGCCACGCGGTGGCGCTGGAGTTCGCCCCGATGTGCGCCGAGTTGATCTTGGAGTTGGGGTTGCTGCTCGTCGTGAACCAGGGCATGAACAGCGACGCCAGGAGCACCAGCGCCGATCCCATTCCGATCAGCTCGCCAGGGGTCAGCCGCGAAAAATCGAGGTAACCGCTGCGCTCCTCCACCCTCGAGGCCTCCATCGCTGCGAACGCTACACCAGGAAACCGCCCCAGGGGTAGGGTCTGGCCCACAGCAGCGACCAAAGGAGGAGATGTGGCAGTAACCAAGATCATCGAGGTGGTTGGCAGCTCTCCGGACGGGTCCGACGCAGCCGTTCAGGCCGCCCTCAGCGACGCGCGACAGAGCCTCCGCAACATCAAGGCGGTCGACGTCGTCTCCACCGGGCTGCGCGGGGACGACCTGAACGAGTGGCGCGCCCTCGTCCGCATCTCCTTCCTCGTCGAGCGCGTCTCCGAGTAACGAGTCCGTCATGTGACGAACGGGGGGCCTGGGTAGTCTTCCTGGTGCCCCCCGCTCGTGAGCCCCCATAGCCCCCGCACACTGCCCCTTGGAGGGGCCGAGTCGCTGGAAGAGCGCTTCTCCGCGCGCTTGGCGGATGTGAGGGAGCGGACGCTCGCGCTGGTGGAGCCGGTGAGCGACGACGACCTGAACCGGGTCCACAACCCGCTGATGAGCCCGCTGGTCTGGGACCTGGGCCACATCGCCGCGTTCGAGGACCTGTGGCTGTGCCAGAACGTGGGCGGCCTCGGCCCGCTGCGCGAGGGGCTCTGGGAGGTCTACGACGCCAGCGAGACCCCGCGTGCCGACCGCGGCGACCTGGCCTACCTCGGGCCCGACGAGGCCAAGGCCTACCTCGCGGACGTGCGCGAGCGCGCTCTGGGGGTCCTCTCGGGCGCCGACCCCGACCCCTTCGTCTGGGAGATGGTCGTCCAGCACGAGGCGCAGCACAACGAGACCATGCTCCAGACGCTTCAGCTTGCCGAGCCGGGCACGTTTGCCCCGCAGCGCGAGTCGCCAGTCGCTAGGCGTCAGTCGCCAGGTGCTTTGTCGGTGCCGGCGGGCTCCTGCCTCGTCGGGGATTCCGGCGAGGGATTTGCCTACGACAACGAGCGGCCGCGGCACGAGGTCGGCCTTGACGCGTTCGAGATCGACAGCACGCCGGTGACGAACGGCGCCTACCTCGAGTTCGTCCAGGACGGCGGCTACGGCCGCCGCGAGCTGTGGTCGCCGGACGGCTGGACCGCGCGCCGGCGCGAGGGCTGGCAGCGCCCCCTCTACTGGACCGAGGACGGCTGCGAGCGCAGCTTCGATCTGCTCGAGCCGCTCGACCCCGACAAGCCCGTGATGCACGTCTCCTGGTACGAAGCCGACGCCTTCGCCCGCTGGCGCGGGGCGCGGCTGCCGACCGAGTTCGAGTGGGAGCGCGCCGCGAGCCTCCACGCAGAGCCGCGCGGCAACCTCGACCAGCTCGCCTTCGGCCCCGGCCCGGCCGGTGCGTTCATCGGCGACTGCTGGGAGTGGACCGCCAGCGACTTCGTGGGCTACCCCGGCTTCAGGCCGTTCCCCTACCGCGAGTACTCGGAGGTCTTCTTCGGATCCGACTACAAGGTGCTGCGCGGGGCGTCATGGGCCACCCGCCCCGACGTGGCCCGCGAGACCTTCCGCAACTGGGACTTCCCCGAGCGGCGGCAGATCTTCGCCGGCTTCCGCTGCGTAGTGGATATCTAGTGGATGCGCTCGCGACACCCGAGGTCAGGATCGACTGCTACATCGACGACGGCGTGCCCGACTCGATCGCCGACGAGGTGCGCGAGGGGCTGACCAGGCCGCTCAAGGAGCTCCCGCCCAAGTACTTCTACGACGCGCGCGGGTCGCAGCTGTTCGACCGGATCACGACGCTGCCCGAGTACTACCCCACTCGCTGCGAGCGCTCGATCCTCAACCGCTATGCCCCGGAGATCGTCGAGAGCACGGGTGCCCAGGAGCTGGTCGAGCTGGGCTCCGGCACGGCCTCGAAGACCCGCGCCCTGCTGTACGCGATGGCCGGCGCCGGCACGCTCGAGCGCTACCTGCCCTTCGACGTGGACGAATCGGTCGTCCAGGCCTGCGCGACGGAGCTGACCGAGCTCTACCCGGGGCTGCGAGTGCACGGCGTGGTCGGCGACTTCGACCGCGACCTGGAGCGGGTCCCGGACGGACAACGGCGGCTGTTCGCATTCCTCGGCGGCACCATCGGCAACTTCTTCCCCGAGGAGCGGGCCTCGTTCCTCGCGCGCGTCCGCGAGTTGATGAACCCGGGGGACCACCTGCTGATCGGCACGGACCTGGTCAAGGACCGGCGCGTGCTCGAGGCCGCCTACAACGACTCGGAGGGTGTCACGGCCGAGTTCAACCGCAACATCCTGCGCGTGCTGAACGACGGCCTGGCCGCCGACTTCGACCCGAGCGCGTTCGAGCATGTGGCCTTCTTCGACGAGGCAAACTCCTGGATCGAGATGCGGCTGCGCTCGAAGGGCGCGCAGCGGGTGCGCATCGACGGCGCCGACCTCGAGGTCGAGTTCGAGGACGGCGAGGAGATCCGCACCGAGATCAGCTCCAAGTTCACGCGCGAGGCGGTGGCGCGGGAGCTCGCCGGCGCCGGCCTCCGGCTGGACGACTTCTTCACGGATGACGACGGGCTCTTCGGCGTCGCCTTCGCTTCTTCGCGGTAGCCACGCACGAGGGGGGCGAGCGGGCGCCCAAGTACGCTTAGCGCTGTGTGGAGCGCTCGGCGTGGAGCGATGAGCGACTGGATGAGCGGATGACCGCAGTCGACCAGTCGTTCGACCGGATATTTCAGGAGCTTCACGGGCTACGCGACGACATGCGGGGACTCCGAGCGGACTTCGCCGCCCTACAGGATCGGTTGGTTCAGATCGGCTGTGGGCTGGTCGGAGTCCTGATCGCGGGACTCGTTACGCTCGTGATCGCCCTCGCGTAGGCGCAGCAGCGCACATCGGTAGCCTGCCGCGCCCATGGATCTGAACGGAATCGCCGCGCTCGTGGCCGGCGGCGCCTCGGGGCTGGGCGAGGCAACCGCTCGCGAGCTCACCGCGCGCGGCGCGCGGGTGACGATCGCGGACCTGAACGAGGAGCGCGGGCAGTCGCTCGCCGGCGAGCTCGGCGGCGCCTTTGCCAAGGCGGACGTGACCGACGAGGAGCAGGTGGCGGCGGCGGTCGAGGCCGCCGGCGACATCCGCTTCGCGGTCAACTGCGCCGGCATCGGCTGGGCCGAGCGGACGGTGAAGAAGGACGGCCCGGCCACGCTCCAGCCGTTCGAGACCGTGGTGCGGGTGAACCTGATCGGGACCTTCAACGTGCTGCGGCTGTCGGCCGTCGCGATGGCCGAGAACGACCCGAACGAGGACGGCGAGCGCGGCGCGGTGGTGATGACCGCCTCGATCGCCGCCTTCGACGGGCAGATCGGCCAGACGGCCTACTCGGCCTCGAAGGGAGGCGTGGTGGGCCTCACCCTCCCGGCCGCCCGCGACCTGGCGGCGCGCGGCATCCGCGTCTGCACGATCGCTCCGGGCCTGTTCGACACGCCGCTGCTGGCCGCGCTCCCCGAGGAGGCGCGTGAAGCGCTCGGCAAGACGATGCCCTTCCCGTCCCGCCTCGGACGCCCCGAGGAGTACGCGCAGCTGGCCTGCCACATCGCGGAGAACCCCATGCTGAACGGCGAGACGATCAGGCTGGATGGGGCGCTGCGGATGGCGCCCAAGTAGCCTTTCCTACTCCCTCTAGCCGCCAAGGAGACTTCTGACCCATGCCTGAAGCAGTCATCGTCGATGCCGTTCGCACGCCCATCGGAAGGGCCTTCAAGGGCTCGCTGGCCGGCCTCCGCCCGGACGAGACGGGCGCCTTCATCGTCGACCAGCTCCTCGAGCGCAACCCCGACGTCGACCCCAAGTCCGTCGAGGACCTGATCTGCGGCTGCGGTATGCCGCAGGGGCTCCAGGCCTTCAACATCGGCCGGATCATCGTGCTGCTGTCCGAGAAGCTCGGCCAGGAGACCACCGGCTCCACCGTCTCGCGCTACTGCGCCTCGAGCCTCGAGGCGATCAAGCAGGCCGCCAACTCGGTCAAGGCGGGCCAGGGCGACACCTACATCGCCGCGGGCGTGGAGTGGGTCTCGCGCTACAACGAGCGCACCGAGCCGGCCGGCGCCGCCGACCAGAACGAGAACCTCCAGGGCAACAACGGCCAGCCCAACGCCTACATCGAGATGGGCGTGACCGCCGAGAACGTGGCCGAGCGCTACGAGGTCAGCCGCTCCGACATGGACAAGTACGCCCAGCGCTCACAGGAGCTGGCCGTGCAGTCGCAGGAGAACGGCTTCTTCGACAACGAGATCGTCCCCGTGCCCGTCGACGGCAGCGAGGTGGCCAAGGACGACGGCCCCCGGGCCAGCTCGACGCTCGAGAAGCTCGCCTCGCTCGAGCCCGCTTTCAGGGAGGGCGGCAAGGTCACGGCCGGCAACTCCTGCCCGCTCAACGACGGCGCGGCGGCCACGCTGATCATGTCGGAGGACAAGGCCAAGGAGCTCGGGCTGCGCCCGCGCGCGCGGATCATCACCGCCTCCACCTGGGGCAACGAGCCCGAGTACATGGGCGTCGCGCCGATCGGCGCGATCAAGAAGGCCCTCGACCGCGCCGGCATGTCGATGAGCGAGGTCGACAGGGTGGAGCTGAACGAGGCCTTCGCCGCGCAGGTGATCCCGATCATGGACGAGTGCGACATCCCGCTCGAGAAGCTCAACACCCACGGCGGGGCGATCGCCCTCGGTCACCCGTTCGGGATGACCGGCGCCCGGATCATGACCACGCTGCTCAACGTGCTCGAGAGCGACGACGTCACGGTTGGCCTCGAGACCATGTGCGTCGCCGGGGGGCAGGGCGAGGCCATGGTCGTTGAGAGGCTCAACTAGGCAGTAGGCGTTAGGCAGTAGGAACGGCCGCGGGTCGCGGCCCTACCGCCTACCGCCTACCGCCTCGCCGGCGAAGCCGGCGATGAGCTGTGCCAGGCGCTCTGGCTGATCCTCGGCCGAGAAGGTGCGGGCGCCCTCTACCAGCTCAAGGCGCGCGTTCGGCAGGTCGGAGGCCAGCCGCTCGCCGTCCGCGCGCGGGAACACCTTGTCCTCGCCGGACCACGCGATCAGCGCGGGACGGTCGAAGCGGCCGAGCTTGTCGGCGGCCGCGTTGGTCTGGTCTGTGCTCGCTCCCTTCAAGACCTTGCGGACGTCGGCGCGGGCGGCGGCGTCGTGCATCGCGGGCAGCACGTAGGAGTCCTCGGCCTCGCGGTCGATTGCCTCCTTGGTCAGCCAGCCGAACGCGATCGGCAGGCGCCGCGGCGCGCGGAAGCGCATCGGCGCAAGAAGCACTTGGAAGGCGCCGGGGATCCTCGCTGCGGGCCCGAAGTACGAGAACAGAGGCGGCGGGAAGTGGTCGCGGTAGTCGCACGAGGTCAGGACGAGCCTGCCGATCCGCTCCGGCCGGCTCGTGACGAGCATCTGGCAGAGGGCACCGCCGGTGTCGTTGCCCACCAGCGTCACGTCCTCGAGGCCGAGCGCCTCGATCGCGTCCGCGATCAGCTCGGCGACGGCGGGCGGGGCCAGGTCGGCGGCATCCGGCATCGGGAGGTTGTGCGAGCCGAGCGGCAGGTCGAGCGCGACGCAGTGGAAGTCCGCCGACAGCCTCGCGACGACCTTCCGCCAGAGGTTCGCGTTCACCAGCAGGCCGTGGACGAACACGAGCGGCGGGCCGGAGCCCGCCTCGAAGACGCGGAGCTTCCCCTGCGGAAGCTCGAGGTCGCGCGGCGTGCCGAGAGCCGGGTCGCGCCAGGTCTGGTTGGTCATCGGTTCTCCTTTCGCTGTCGCATGCCGCGCAGCAGGCGCAGCGCCGCGCGCGGGCTCTTCCAGAGGGCCGGCAAGAGGGGGGTCGGGTCGAAGTAGCTGTGCCGTTCCGCGATCAGGCCGTCGCGCAGGACTATGCGGTCGACGACCGTCCATTCCAGCAGCCGCCCACCGAACGTGCCGCGCAGGGTCAGCTCGATCAGCCGGCCGTCGTCCGTGGGACCTGAGCGCACGACCTCGCCGCGCAGGTCGGGGATGGCCCCGAACAGCGAGTCGGCGAACTGACGCAGCCCGTCCAGCCCATGCAGGGGCGGTGACAGCGGCTGGACCATGAGCACGTCCGGAGCGCACATCGGCCCGAAATGCGCCACGAACCGCTCCGGCGGCCCGCCCTTCGCCCAACCGGCAGCGAAGCGCTCGGCGAAGCTCCCCGCGCTGCTCCCGGCTTGTCCCGCCAAATCCAACATACAGGCTGTCTGTATGTATACCATGATGGCGGCCGTGGAGGGAGCGACCAAGAAGGCCGAGCAGGCCGAGGCGACGCGAGCCAAGCTCATCGGCGTCGCCCGGGAGCTGTTCGCGAAACGCGGCTACGCCCGTGTCGGCACGGAGGAGATCGTGCGCCGCGCCAAGGTCACGCGGGGCGCTCTCTACCACCACTTCCGCGACAAGAAGGACCTCTTCCGGGCGGTCCACGAGCAGCTCGAGCAGGAACTCGTCGAGTCCCTTGGAGAGCGGATTGCGGGAATCCAGGACGCCCCGGAGCTGCTGGCGACGGGCGTGCGCTCCTTCCTCGACCACTGCACCGACCCCGCGCTGGCGCAGATCGCCTTGCTCGATGCCCCCTCCGTGCTCGGCTGGGCCGAGTGGCGTGAGGTCGACGCCCGCTACGGGATGGGGCTGGTCAAGCTCGGCCTGGAGGCGGCCATGGAGCAGGGGACGATGCCGCGACAGGATCCCGAGCCGCTCGCCCACCTGCTGCTCGCCGCGCTCGGCGAGGCGGCGTTGCTTATCGCGCACGCAGACGATCCCAAGCGCGCACGGCGCGAGGTGGAGCCGCCGATCATGGCGCTGCTCGAGGGGCTCGAGGCCCGCTAGGGCAGCAGGACGATCTTGCCGAGCTTGCCGCCCGCCTGGAAGCGGGCGTAGGCGTCCTCGACCTCGTCGAGCGGGAAGGTCGCCGCGAGCGGCACGCGCACGTCGCCGGCCTCGAACAGCGGCAGCACCTCTCGCTCCACGAGCCGGGTGGCCTGCGCCTTCAGCTCGAGCGGCCGCGGACGGAGCGTGGCGCCGGTGAGGCGCGCTCGCTTGCCCATGATCGCGAGCAGGTTGACCTCGGTCTTGGGGCCGGCGCCCACGCCGATCACCACGATCCGGCCGTCCATCTCGAGCGCGCCCAGGTTGTCCGGGATGTTCGGGCCGCCCACGAGCTCGAGCACCACGTCGAACGGACCGTGCTCGGCGAAGCCCTCGGGGTCGATCGCCGTAGCGCCCAGCTCCTCGACCTTCTCGCGCAGCTCCTCGCGGCGGACCGTGGCCGTAACCCGGGCGCCCGCCGCGCGCCCGAGCTGGATCGCAGCCGTGCCGACCCCCCCGGCGCCGCCGTGGACGAGCAGGCGCTCGCCCATGCGCAGCCCGGCTCGGGTGAAGAGGGCGTCGTGGGCGGTGACGAACACCTCGGGCAGCCCGCCCGCCTCCGGCCACTCGAGCGCATCCGGTACCGGCATCGCCGCGCGCTCGTGCACCACCGCAAGCTCCGCCTGGGCGCCTCCGCCGACCACCGCCATCACGCGGTCGCCGTCCTCGAAGCGCTCCGCCCCGGGGCCGCGCGCCGCCACCTCGCCAGCCAGCTCGAGGCCCGGGATGTCCTGCGGCGAGCCCGGCGGCGCCGGGTAGCCGCCCTTGCGCTGGAGCATGTCGGCTCCGTTCAGTCCGGCGCCCCGCACACGCACCAGAACCTCGCCCTTACCGGGCTCGGGATCGGGCCGCTCCTCGATCCGGAGCTCCCCCTCGTCGATCACGACTGCCCGCACGGAGCGAACAATATTCGGCCAGCCGTGATCGATTCCGTCCGTTCTCGGATTACTTTCGTGCCATGGCTCGGCCCCCGTTCTGGCGTGAGTCCCGCGTCGGCCTCGAGACCGCGGCGCTCCTGCGGAGCCCGGTTTACCGCGGCGAGGGGGTCGAGGACGGCCGCGGCCGGCCGGTGCTACTGATCCCGGGCTTCCTCGCCGGCGACGACTCACTCGCCGTGATGACCCGCTGGCTGCGCGCCCGCGGCTACCACACCGCCAGGGCCGGGATTCGCGCCAACGTGGGCTGCTCGGCGGAGATGGTCGAGCCGATCGAGGACCGGCTCGAGGCACTCGTCGAGCGGCAGGGGCGGCGCGCGGCGATCGTCGGCCAGAGCCGCGGCGGCACCTTTGGCCGCGTGCTCGCGAGGCGGCGCCCGGACCTCGTGTCCGGCGTCGTCACGCTCGGCACCCCGCACGTCAAGCCGTTTGGAGTGCACCCGCTCGTGGGCGTCCAGATGATCGCGCTCGGCGCCCTGGGCACGCTACGCGTCCCCGGCCTGTTCAGGCGCTCCTGCCTGTCGGGCGAGTGCTGTGCCGAGTTCTGGGAGCAGATGGAGACCCCGCTCCGCAAGCGCATCGGCTTCGTGTCGGTCTACTCGCGCAGCGACGGCGTGATCGACTGGCGCTCCTGCCTGGCGCCGGACGCCGAGCACGTCGAGATCGGCTCGAGCCACATCGGCATGGCCGTCAATGCGGCCGCCTACCGCGCGGTGGCGGCGGCGCTCGAGTCGTTCAGCTGGGGCGAGACCTCCTCGGCAGGCGCCTCGGTCACGCCACTCCCCCGCGCGGCCTGAGGCTCGCGATGGAGGCCGACGCCTCCCACCACCAGCGCCACGCCCAACACTTCGGTCGCCGACGGGATCTGCGCCAGCACGACAACCCCGATCACCGTGGCCGTGGCCGGCAGTAACGACACCATCAGGGCGTAGGTCGCCCGCGGCAGCCTCGCCATCGCGAGTTGGTCGGTGACGTAGGGGATGACCGACGAGGACAGGCCCACCCCCACGCCCGCCAGCAGGGCCACCGGGTCGAGGAACGCCGGCCCGGCCTGCCAGCCGCTGATCGGCGTCACGACGACGGCCGCGATCAGCATCGACGCGCCGAGCCCGTCGATGCCGCTGATCGCCTCGTGCTGCGCCACCCGGTGGGCGAGCACGATGTAGAGCGCGAACAGCAGCGCGTTGGCGAACGCGAACGCCACGCCGAGCGGCTCGCCCTCGAGCCGGACGTCGGTGAGCAGGTAGACGCCGGTCACAGCGAGGAGCAGTGCGACCGCGTTGCGCCCGCTGCGCGCCCCGAGCGCCGCCAGCGCGATCACGGGCAGGAACTCGATTGCAGCCACGGTGCCGAGCGGCAGGCGGTCGATCGAGAGGTAGAAGCAGCAGTTCATCACCGCCAGGACGGCCCCCCAGCCGGCGAGCAGCCGGCGGCCGTCGCGGTCGAGCCCACGTAGCGCGCGCCAGGGGCGGCGCCAGGCGGCGAACACCAGCGCGGCCGACGCGATCCGCAGCCAGGCGACCCCGAGTACGTCGACCCGCGCGAACAGCAGCACCGCAAAGGCCGGCCCGAGGTAGTGGAACACCGCGCTCACCACGAAGTAGAGGTGCGCTGGCGGCCGGCGGCTCATCCGGGGAAGCATGAACGGCAATTGCCTTGAATAACAGGCTTAAACAGAGGTATCCTGCGTGTAATGCCTTCGAACAACAGGGGAATCGACGAAGTTAACCGCAAATTGCTCGGCGAGCTTCAAGACGACGCCCGGCTCTCCGTGGCGGAGCTCGGGCGCCGCGTCGGGCTCTCGTCCCCCGCGGTGGCCGAGCGGCTTGCGAGGCTCGAGGACGAGGGTGTGATCAAGGGCTACCGCGCGGAGATCGACCCCCGCGCGCTCGGCTACTCGCTCAGCGCCGTGATCCGCATCCGTCCCGCGCCGCGCGAGATCAAGAAGGTGGCCGAGCTCGCGCAGCGGACGCCGGAGGTCGTGGAGTGCAACCGGATCACCGGCGAGGACTGCTTCATCTTCAGGCTGCACCTGCGCGACGTGGAGCACCTGGAGGAGGTCATCGACCGCTTCGTGCCCTACGGGCAGACCACCACGTCGATCGTGCAGTCCTCCCCGGTGCCCGGCCGCGGCCTGGCGCTCTAAGGACGGGCTGGGTACGAGGACCCGCCAGCTCTGCCGAACGTCCCGGAGTACCCCCTATAGGGGGTAAGGAGGGACGTTCGTCGCGGCTGGGGCCGCCCCTACCCCGCTGCTGGTCGGTCGCGCTTGGTCCGGGGCCGAGGCACAGCCCTGGCGCTCTAGGGCACGAGCACCGCGGAGCCGCGGATCCGGCCGGAGCGGAGGCGGTCGAGTGCCTCGTTGGCGCTCTCGAGCGGGAACTCCTCCACCTCGGTCCGCACCGGGACCTCCGGGGCGAGCTCGAGGAACTCCTCGCCGTCCCGGCGAGTGAGGTTGGCCACCGAGCGCAGCACGCGCTCGCCCCAGAGCAGGTCGTAGGGGAACGAGGGGATGTCACTCATGTGGATTCCCGCGCAGACCACAACGCCGCCCTTGGCCACCGCTCTCAGCGCCGCGGGCACCAGCTCCCCGACCGGGGCGAAGATGATCGCGGCGTCGAGCTCCTCCGGGGGCGGGCCGAGGGAGTCGCCGGCCCACTCGGCGCCGAGCTCGCGGGCAAAGGCCTGGGCGGGCTCGTCGTCGCCGCGGGTGAAGGCGAACACGCGGCGCCCCTGGTGGCGCGCGACCTGGATGATGATGTGGGCGGAGGCGCCGAACCCGTAGAGGCCGAGGCGCTCCCCGTCGCCGGCCATCCGCAGCGAGCGGTAGCCGATCAGCCCTGCGCAGAGCAGCGGCGCCGCCTGGAGGTCCGGGTAGCCCTCGGGGATCGGGAAGCAGAAGCGCTCGTCCGCGGCCACGAGCGTCGCGTAGCCGCCGTCGCGCTGGTAGCCGGTGAAGCGGGCGTTGTCGCAGAGGTTCTCGCGCCCGGAGCGGCAGTAGGGGCAGGTGCCGTCGGTCCAGCCGAGCCAGGGCACGCCCACCCGCTCGCCCTCGGAGAAGCGCTCGCCCCCGCCCCTCACGTGGGCGACGATCTGGTGCCCGGGGACGAGCGGCAGCTTCGGCTCCGTCAGCTCGCCGTCTACCACGTGCAGGTCGGTACGGCACACCCCGCAGGCGGCCACCTCGAGCAGCACCTCGCCCTCCCCCGGCTCGGGGTCGGAGAGCTCCGCGGCGCGCAGCGGCGTCCGTGGCTCGTCAAGGACCATCGCCCGCATCGGCGGGGATACCATCGCACTCCGTGGCCGACGAGGGATATCGCGAGGCGAGTCACGAGATCTGGCGGGCGATGGCCGCGGGATGGGATCGCGAGCGCCAATGGACCTGGACCTTCTCGCGGCCGGTCAGCGAGCAGATGCTCGCCGCTCTCGACCCGCAGCCGGGCCAGACGATCCTCGAGCTCGCGGCGGGGCCCGGCGAGACCGGATTCGCGGCCGCGCGCGCCGTCGGGTCGGAGGGCAGGCTGATCCAGACCGACTTCGCGCCCGAGATGGTCGAGGCGGCGCGACAAGAGGCCGAGCGCCTCGGCCTCGACAACGTCGAGAACCGCGTGATGGACGCCGAGCGGATGGACCTCGACGACGACAGCGTCGACGGCGTGCTCTGCCGCTGGGGCTACATGCTCATGGCCGACTGGGACGCGGCGATGGCCGAGACGCGCCGGGTACTGCGCGACGGCGGCCGGCTGTCGCTCTCGGTCTGGGGCGATCCGGAGCGCAACCCGTGGGGGTCGATCCCCGGCCGCGTGCTGATGGAGCACATGGGGGGCGCACCGCCGGACCCCGGCCGGCCGGGCATCTTCGCCCTGGCCGACCGGGAGCGGCTGGGCGCGGTGATCCGGGGCGGGGGCTTCGGCGAGCCCCGCTTCGAGGAGGTCGAGGTGACGGTCGGCTTCGACGACTTCGACTCGGCCTGGCGCTTCCTCAACGAGATGGCGGGCGCGATCGCAGTCGCCCTCAAGGCCATGTCCGAGGCGGACCGGGACGCGGTGCGCAGCGAGATCGAGCGGCAGATGGAGCCGTTCCGCTCCGGCGGCGGCCTGGACCTTCCGGGCATGACCCTCAATGCCGTAGCCGAGTGATCCCCGGTCCCCTGGTGGACGCCGCCTGGGTGCGGGAGCGGCTCGACGACCCGGTGCTGGCGCCGGTCGACTGCAGCTGGCGCCTGGGCGAGCCCGGTGCCGGCGAGGCCGACTACCTGGCGGGGCACATCCCCGGCGCCGCCTTCCTCGACGTGGACACGGACCTGTCCGCCCCGCCGGGTGCTGGCGGCCGCCATCCGCTGCCCTCGGCCGGGGACTTCCAGGCCGCCGCCCGCCGGGCCGGGATCTCCGCCTCCAGCGACGTGGTCGCGTACGGCGAGGGAGCGCCGCGGCTGTGGTGGCTCCTGCGCCACTTCGGCCACGACTCGGTGGCCGTGCTCGAGGGGTGGGACGGCCCGCTCCGTGCCGGCGACGAGGAGATCCCGCGCGGCGACTTCATCGCGCGCCCGCGGATCGACGACACGGTCACGGCGGACCGGATCCGCGCCGGAGGCCTCCTGCTGCTGGACGCCCGGGCGCCGGAGCGCTTCCGAGGGGACGTGGAGCCGGTCGACCCGGTGCCGGGGCACATTCCGGGCGCCCGCAACCTCCCGTACGAGGAGGTCGCCCCGGGCGGCCGGCTGCTCGCGCCCGAGCAGCTGCGCTCGAAGCTGCCGGAAGGCGAGTTCGTGGCTTACTGCGGCTCGGGCGTCACGTCGTGCACGCTGCTCCTGGCGGCCGAGGTGGCGGGCGTCGGCCCCGGCCGGCTCTATCCGGGGTCCTGGAGCGAGTGGTGCCGCCGGCGGCAATAGCCTTCCAAGCCGTGGGTCGAGACTCGCCCCGACTCGTCAGCGTCGTGCTGGCCGTGCGCAATCACGCCGGGCCCCTCACCGACCAGCTGGCCGCGCTCGCCGCCCAGGACTATGAGGCCGACTGGGAGCTCGTCGTCGCCGACAACGGCTCGACGGACGGCAGCCGCGCCGTTGCTCACGACTTCTTCGAAGGCGGCGGGGTTCAAGGACGCATCGTGGACGTGTCCGCCCGCCGCGGGGCAGGAGCCGCTCGCAACGGGGGGGCAGCCGCCGCGCTCGGCGACCTGCTGGCCTTCTGCGACGCGGACAACGTCGCCCGGCCCGGCTGGCTGAGGGGGCTGGCGGAGGCCGCGCCGGACGCCGACCTGATGGTCGGGGCGAGCCTCCTTGACCGGCTCAACAGCCCGGACCACGCCGCCTGGATGGGGAACCCCGCCGGCGACCGGGCTCCCGTCGGGCTCGGCTTCATGCCGTTCGCCAACGCGGGCAACTGCGCGTACTGGGCCGATGCCTTCGAGGCGCTGGGCGGCTTCGACCTGGAGTTCGAGGGCGGCGAGGATATGGACCTCTCCTGGCGAGCCCAGCTGGCCGGCTACCGGCTGGCCTTCGCGCCCGGCGCGGAGATGGACCGGCGCTGTCGCGATCGCCTCGGTGCGCTGACCCGGCAGCACTGGAGCTGGGGCAGAGCGAGCGGCCGGCTGATCCGCAGCTACCGCATCCGCGGCATGGACCACGGCGCCCGCGCCGAGGCGGGCTACGTCTCGGGAGGCCTCAGACGGCTGCCGCGCGCCGCGCTCTCGCGCGCCGACCGCGGCCGCTGGCTCGCGCAGGCGGCACTCGCGTCGGGCCGCTGGTTCGAGCTCGTCAGCTCGGGCCTGAGGTCGCGCGCCAGTGGAGCACCCGCTCCACCTCCAGCCGGAGCAAGGGGCCCGGCGGGCGGCGCGCCCGGTACTGGGCGTACCGGTCCCTGAGCGCGTCCAGTCCGGCGGCGCCCCGCTCCAGCGGCAGCACCTCCACCCGCCCGAGTAGCTGCACCCAGGCGAGGCGGCGCCAGTCGTCGTCGTAGCGGTCGGCGCAGAAGGCGACCTCCGGCCGGCGGCGCAGGTACCCGACGCGCGCGGGCTCGGCCGCCCGCTTGGGCTTGTCGTCGATCGCGCTCCAAACGGCCCCCTCGGCAAGCGCGAACGTTACGGGCAAGACGCGCGGTCGCTCGCGGTCGTCGACGAACGCGAGCCGGGCGACGCGCTCGTCCTCGAGGAGATCGCGAGCCCAGTCGGGCAGCTCGGCCGGGAACACCCCGCGAGCGTACGGTTCCGTCCACCCCTCGCGCCACGATCGGGGGGATGGATCCCGCGAGGATGCTGGGTGTGCGCGTCGCCCGGGCGCTCTACGGGCGCTGGCGAGCTCTCTCCCCGGCCGCCCGCGAGCAGCTCGCCCCGCTGGCGGAGGATGCCAAGCGGGCGGCCCTCGACGCGCGCGGATCCAGTGACTCGGATGCGGCCGAAAGCGACCTGCGCAGCGCCAGCCAGACACTCGCCGCCGGGATCGTGGAGGCCGCGGAGGCCGACCCCGAGCTGGAGGAGATCGAGGTGAGCCGGCTCCGCGAGGACCTCAAGCGCGAGCTCGAGCGGCTCTCCTCGGCGGAGATCACGGCGTCCCGGAACGTGGCGCCGCGCGAGCCCGAGTAGCATTCCGGCGCCTGCGAGGCGCCCGCCTGTGACCGCCGCATCCCCCGCCGCGACGCTCGAGTTCCGCAGCGCCACCAAGCGCTACCCGGGCCAGTCCCGAGCCGCCGTCGAGGAGCTTTCGCTGACCGTCCCGGCCGGCGAGATCTGCGTGCTCGTGGGACCCTCCGGCTGCGGCAAGACGACCGCCATGCGGATGGTCAACCGCATGATCGACATCAGCGAGGGCGACATCCTGCTCGACGGCTCGAGCGTTCGCGAGCGGCGGCCCGCCGAGCTGCGGCGCGAGATCGGCTATGTGATCCAGCAGATCGGGCTCTTCCCCCACCTGACGATCGGCGCCAACGTGGCCACGGTCCCCCACCTGCTCGGCTGGGACAAGGAGCGGATCCGGGGGCGGGTCGACGAGCTGCTCGAGCTCGTGAGCCTGGACCCGGCCGACACCCGCGACCGCTACCCGGCGCAGCTCTCCGGCGGCCAGCGCCAGCGCGTCGGCGTGGCCCGCGCCCTGGCCGCCGACCCGCCGCTGATGCTCATGGACGAGCCCTTCGGCGCGATCGACCCGATCAACCGCGAGCGGCTCCAGAACGAGTTCCTTCGCCTCCAGGCCGAGATCCGCAAGACCGTGGTGTTCGTGACCCACGACATCGACGAGGCGATCAAGATGGGTGACAAGATCGCCGTGATGAAAGAGGGCGGCAAGCTCGCCCAGTACGCGGCGCCGGCCGAGCTGCTGCTGCACCCGGCGGACCCCTTCGTCGAGGACTTCGTCGGCGCCGACCGGGCGCTCAAGCGCCTGGCGCTCCAGCGCGTGCGCGACGTCGACCTCTGGACGGCGGGGCTCGTCCGGGCGGGCGAGCCGGTGGAGGAGGCGCGGAAGAAGGTCGAGGAGGCGGACCTCAGCATCCCCCTGCTCGTGGACGAGGAGCGGCGCCCGATCGGCTGGCTCTCGGAGCGCGGCCTGACGGGCGAGCGCGTCCGCGAGGAGCTGCGCTCGCGCCCCGAGCCGCGCATCGAGCTCGACGACGTCCTGCGCGACGCCCTCGCCGACCTGATCCTGGCCGAGAGCCGCTTCGCCCCCGTGCTCGATGCCAAGGGGCGGGTGGCCGGGATCCTCTCGATCGAGGTCATCTCGCACGCGCTGAACGTGCCGCACGAGGAGGTCGCGGCGCAGTGATCCTCGAGTTGGCACAGGTGGAGATCCATCGCCGCTCGACGGGCGGCTGCGTCCAGAACGACGGCTTCTGCCCGGACTGGATCGTGCACAACCTCGACCGCTACGTCGACCCGTTCCGCGAGCAGGTCGTGCTCGTGGTCGTGTCGGTTGCGATCGGGTTCGTGATCGCGAGCGCCCTGGCGCTGCTCGCGCACCGGCGGCGCTGGCTCGTCGGCCCGATCATCGGCGTGACGGGCGTGCTCTACACGATCCCGAGCCTGGCGGCCTTCTTCCTGCTCCAGCCGATCACCGGGCGCGGCAGTCTTACCGCGATCATCGCCCTCGTGGCCTACACGCTTCTGATCATCTTCCGGAACGTCACGACCGGGCTGCGCGGGGTGCCCGCGGAGGCCACCGACGCCGGCCGCGGCCTCGGCTTGACGGACAACCAGCTGCTCTGGAAGGTCGAGGTGCCGCTCGCGCTGCCCGAGATCATGGCCGGGCTGCGGATCGCGTCGACCACCACCGTCGGCCTCGCCACGCTGGCCTTCTTCGCCGGCGCCGGCGGGCTCGGCGAGCGCTTCGTCGGCTCCCAGATCGTCTTCAAGTCGAACGTGGTGGTGGCGGGAGCGCTGTGCGTGCTGCTCGCCGTGGCGCTCGACCTGATCATCCTGCTCGTGCAGCGGCTGCTCACCCCCTGGACGAGGGCGAGGGCGACCTGATGCACACGACGCTCGCGTTCCTGGGCCAGTTCGGCGACGGGATCGACTTCATCTTCCACCAGCGGGAGTCGCGCGGCGGCGGCGTGCAGGTGGGCGGCTCGGAGATGCTCGACCTCACCTGGCAGCACCTCAAGCTGAGCGGGGCGGCGCTGGGGATCGCCACCCTGGTCGCCGTTCCCGTCGGGCTCGTGCTGGGCCACATCCGGCGCTTCTCGTTCCTGGCGATCAGCGTCTCGAACATCGGCCGGGCGGTCCCGACGCTGGCGCTGCTGGCGTTCTTCGCCGCCTACCTCGGGCTCGGCTTCGGCAACGTCGTCTTCGCGCTCACCCTGCTGGCGATCCCGCCGATCCTCACCAACACCTACATCGGCGTCTACCAGGTGGACCGCGACACGGTGGACGCCGCGCACGGCATGGGCATGAGCGACGCCCAGATCGTGCGGCGCGTGGAGCTGCCGCTGGCCATGGCCACGATCGCCGGGGGCGTCCGCACCTCGGCGGTCAACGTGATCGCCACCGCCACGATCGCGCCGCTCGCCGGCGCCACGTCGCTCGGCTTTCCGATCTTGAACGCGCAGATCTACGGTCCCGAGGGCCAGATCGGCGCGGCGATCGTCGTCGCGGTGCTCGCCGTCGCGGCAGACGTACTGCTGGGCCTGGTCCAGCGGGCTGCGACCCCTCGCGGGGTCCGGTTGGAGGCGGAGGACCGGGAACGCCGGTCCTTCACCATGTTCCGAAAGAGAGGGGTGCAGACAACATGAGGAGGAATCTGCTTGCCGTCCTCGTCCTCGTCTCCCTGACGGCGTTCGCCGCCTGCGGAAGCGACGACAACGGCGACAGCAACAAGGGCGAATCGTCTTCGGGCACCAAGCTCGCCGCGATCAAGAACGACCCGGCGAACAAGGGCAAGTCGGTCACGATCGGCTCGAAGAACTTCACCGAGGAGTTCATCCTCGGCAACATCTACGCCCAGGCCCTGAAGGCCGCCGGCTACACAGTCAAGACGCAGTTCAACCTGGGCTCGGAGCAGATCGCCCACAAGGCGCTGCAGAAAGGCCAGATCGACGCCTATCCCGAGTACACGAGCACGGCGCTGACGTCGTTCTTCAACGTGAAGATCGCGGACGCGCCGAAGACCGCCAGCGGTTCGTACGCGGCCGCCAAGAAGGGCTGGGCCAAGGAGGGCTTCACGGCCCTGGCGCCGACGCCGTTCAACGACGCGCAGGCGGTGGGCATGACGAAGAAGGAGGCGAGCTCGCTCGGGGTCAAGACGATCTCGGACCTGAAGCCCAAGGAGAGCCAGATCGTTTTCGCCGGCTCGCCTGAGTGCAAGCAGCGCGTGGACTGCCTGCTCGGACTTCAGCAGACCTACAAGCTGAAGTTCAAGAAGTTCGTCCCGGTCGACATCGCCCAGCGCTACAAGACGGCCGACGACGGGCAGGCGCAGCTGATCGAGGTCTTCACGACCGACGGCCAGCTGGCCACGGGCAAGTACGTGGTGCTGGTCGACGACAAGCACCTGTTCCCGCCCTACAACGCCACGCTCGTGGTGAACAGCAAGAAGCTGTCGTCGCTCGGGCCGGGCGTGCGCACGGTCGTGAATCAGGTCCAGAAGGGCATGACGACGCGGGTGATGCAGGAGCTCAACTCGCGCGTCGACATCGACAAGCAGGAGCCGAAGGACGTTGCGAGCGAGTACCTGAAGGAGACGGGGCTGGTTCGGTAACTAGAGGCTGCGGTCGCTGCCCTCCGGGCCTAGCGCTCGGAGGGCAGCAGCTCGCGGCGGGTGGTCGCGGGCAGCGAACGTCCGTAGTTGCCGGCTGCAGGCGGCATTGCGGGACGTTCGGCGCAGATGCCACGGCCGACTGTGGGAGGGTGACCGAATGCGACTCGTGCTGAACGTGATCCCGCTCGGCTTCGCGAACTTCAGGCTGATCCCCGTGACCCTCACGGCCTTCGGCCGCGAGATCGTCTCGATCGAAGAGGCCGAGAGGCTGGGACTTGCGCACCAGGCGGCGATTTCGGCCGCTCCGTGAGCGTCACTCCTCCGCTTCGCTTCGCCGGCGGCGTGCTCTGGATCCTCGACCAGCGCGCCCTGCCTAACCGCGAGGACTGGCTCCGCTGTGAGCGCCCGGCAGAGGTCGCCGAGGCGATTCGGACACTGGCCGTGCGGGGCGCGCCCGCCATCGGGCTCGCCGCCGCCTACGGGATGGCTCTCGCCGGCGAGGACGATTTCGAGGCCGCGGCCGACGAGCTCGCCGGGACGCGGCCCACGGCGGTCAACCTGCGCTGGGCGATCGAGCGCGCCCGCGAGGCCGGGCCCGGCGGGGCGCTGGACGTGGCCCAGCGGCTCCAGGCCGAGCAGGAGGCCGCCGATCGCCGCCTGGCGGAGCTCGGCGCCGAGCGGTTCGCCGAGGAAGACCGGGCGTTGACGCACTGCAACACCGGCCCGCTGGCCACGGGCGGCTACGGCACGGCCGGCGGTGTGCTGCGGGCCGCCTGGGAGGCCGGGCGGCTGGCT
>DASXBA010000203.1:0-2752 GCA_036406475.1 Thermoleophilaceae bacterium
GAGCTGCCGGACGCCGGCGAGTACCGGGGCGAGCAGGCGATCGGCTTCATCAAGGCCTGGGTCGAGACCTTCGGCGACCTGAGGATGGAGGCCACCGAGATCCTCGAGGCGGGCGACGACAAGGTGTTCGTGGAGCTCCTCCAGCGGGGCGCGCCGTCCGGCACAGACACCGTGGTGGAAGGCCGCTGGTGGCAGGTGGCGACCCTGCGCGACGGTGAGGTCGTCCGCGCGGAGACCTATCCGGACCGGGCGGAGGCGCTGGAGGTGGCCGGCCTCTAGTAGGTGAAGGGTAGGTCGGCTTCTTCGAGGAGCGGCGCGTTCGCGTCGCGCTCCGAAGGCTGGAGCTCGATGTCGGGCGGCCACTTGATCCCGACGTCCGGGTCGTCGTACCTGATGCCGCCCTCGCTCGTCGGGTCGTAATAGGCGCTGCACTTGTAGATCACGTCTGCGCTCTCGCTCGTCACACAGAAGCCGTGGCCGAACCCGTCGGGGCAGTAGAGCTGGCGCAGGTTCTCGTCGTTCAGCTCGAACGCCTCCCAGCGACCGAAGCTCGGCGAGCCGCGGCGCAGGTCCACCAGGACGTCGACGATCGCGCCCCGCGCGCAGCCGACCAGCTTCGCCATGCCCGGCTGGTAGTGGATGCCGCGGACCACGCCCCGGGTGGAGCGGGAGTGGTTGTGCTGGACGAAGTCGTCGCCGATCCCGAGCTCGGCGAAGACGTTCCGGCGGTAGTTCTCGTTGAAGAAGCCGCGGGCATCGCCGTGCAGCACGGGCTCGATGAGAATCGGGCCCTCAAGCCTGGTCTCGAGGCGTCGCATGCAGCGGCGGAGCGTAGAGGCATCCGCCGACCGACGGAGAATCAGCACCGTGGTGGTTGTCCTCGGCATCGACCCCGGCACCGCGCACACGGGCTATGGCGTGGTCCTGTCGCGCGGGAGCGAGCTTGCCGCGCTCGACGGCGGCGTGATCGGCACTGGACCGTCCGAGCCGCTCGAGAAGCGGCTGGCGCGCATCCACACGCGGGTCTGCGACCTGATCGCCGAGCACCGCCCGGACGCGATCGCCGTCGAGGAGCTCTACTTCGGCCAGAACGCGCGCAGCGCGTTCGCGGTGGGCCAGGCGCGCGGCGTGGTGATGCTCGCGGCCGGGATGGCGGGGGTGTCCTGCTTCTCCTACACGCCGCAGGCGGTCAAGCAGGCGGTCTGCGGCAGCGGGGCTGCCGCCAAGGACCAGGTGCAGCGGATGGTGGGCGCTCTGCTCTCGCTTCCGGCGCCGCCGGAGCCGGACCACGCGGCAGACGCCCTGGCGGTGGCGATCTGCCACGCCAACGGCGCCGGGCTGCGGCGCGCCCTCGCCTGAGAAGTTGTCCGCCTCGGAGCCCAGAATCAGTTGGTCATGATCGCCTCGGTCCGTGGCCCCGTCGTCATCCGCCGAACCGGCGAGGTCGTCGTCGAGGCGGCCGGCGTCGGCTATCGCCTGTTCGTGTCCGCCGAGACCCTGCGCGACGTGCCGGCGGCGGGGGAGGAGGTGGAGCTGTTCGCCCACCTCGTGATGCGCGATGACGGCATCAACCTCTACGGCTTCGCCAGCGAGACCGAGCGCGACCTGTTCCTGATGCTGATCGGGGTCCAGGGCGTTGGGCCCAAGGTGGCGCTGGCCGTGCTCTCGGGCGGCAACACCCGCGAGCTGCTGAGCGCCATCGCGGCGGGCGATGCCGCCCGCTTTCAGGCCGTCCCGGGCATCGGCAAGCGCACAGCCGAGCGGATCATCGTGGAGCTCCGTGAGAAGGTCGCCGGGGCGGTGGCCGACGAGATCATCGTCCGCAAGACCTCCTCCGACGATCCGCGCTCGGTTGCCCGCGAGGGCCTGCTCGGCCTGGGCTTCGCGCCGCAGGAGGCGGACGAGCTGCTCGACCGCGCCGACGGCGACGAGCCCGAGGAGCTGATCGCTGCGGCGCTGAAGGCGGCCCGGTGAGCGGCGGGATCCGCACGCCCGGGGTGGAGCGCATCCACGAGCCGGTCGTGCTGCCGGCGGAGGAGGAGCTCGACCGTTCGCTTCGGCCCAGGCAGCTCGAGGACTTCGTAGGCCAGACGGCGGTCAAGGAGCAGCTCGGGGTCTTCATCGAGGCGGCCCGAAAGCGCGGCGAGGCGCTCGACCACGTGCTCCTGGCGGGGCCGCCCGGGCTCGGCAAGACCTCGCTGGCGCAGATCATCGCGAACGAGCTGGAGGTCGACTTCGTGGCCACCGCCGGGCCCGCGCTCGAGCGCAAGGGCGACGTGGCCTCCTACATCACCGCGCTGGAGCCCGGTTCGGTGTTCTTCGTCGACGAGATCCACCGCCTCCCGCGCGCGCTCGAGGAGACCTTCTACCCCGCGATGGAGGACCAGCGGCTGCCGATCACGGTGGGCCAGGGGGCCGGGGCTCGGGTCGTGACCCTCGACCTGCCGGCGTTCACGCTCGTCGGGGCCACCACCCGCACCGGGCTGCTCACCACGCCGCTGCGCGACCGCTTCGGCGTCACCCACCGGCTCGAGCTCTACACGCCGGCGGAGCTGGGCCGGATCGTGCGCCGGTCCGCGGGGATCCTCGACGTCGACGTTGACGACGCCGGCGCCGAGGTGATCGCCTCACGCGCGCGCGGGACCCCCAGGGTGGCCAACCGGCTGCTCAAGCGGGTGCGCGACTTCGCCGAGGTGCGCGGGGGAGCGGCCCGGATCGACGCCGGCGTGGCCCGCGAGGCGCTCGAGCTGCT
>DASXBA010000204.1:0-34771 GCA_036406475.1 Thermoleophilaceae bacterium
TGCTCCTCGAGCAGCCGCGCGGCCGCGCCCAGCGCCACCTGGACGCCGTAGCCGTAGCCGAGGAAGGCGATCCGCTCGCCCTGGCGCAGCAGCTCGCCCTGGCCGATGTCGATCGGCTGGGGACGCTCCGGGATCGGCACGCCCTCGGCCTCCCCGCGCGGGTAGCGGAGGGCGACGGGGCCGTCGTCGTAGACGAGCGCCGTGTGCAGCATGCTCGCCAGCATCGCCTCGTCGCGCGGCGCCATCAGCACCATGTTGGGCAGGCAGCGCTGGTAGGAGATGTCGAAGGCGCCGTGATGGGTCGGACCGTCGTCGCCGACGAGGCCGGCGCGGTCCATCGCGAAGACGACGTTGAGCTTCTGGAGGCAGACGTCGTGGACGATCTGGTCGTAGGCGCGCTGGAGGAAGGTCGAGTAGATCGCCGCGACCGGCTTCATGCCCTGGAGCGCAAGGCCGGCCGCGAAAAGCACCGCGTGCTGCTCGGCGATGCCGACGTCGAAGTAGCGCTCGGGCAGCTCCTTCTGGAGGATGTTGAGGCCGGTGCCGGAGTTCATGGCGGCCGTGATGCCCGCCACCCGCTTGTCGCGGCGCGCCTCCTTGACGAGCGCCTCGCCGAACACGGTCGTGTATTGCGGCTTGGCGGGGGCAGAGCCCGGCTCGGTCTTCTTGGGCGCGGGCGCGCGGTTGAGGATCGAGCCGGCCTTTGCCGCGTGCCACTTCTCCATCCCCTCGAGGCCGCCCTCCTCGGCCGGCGAGAAGCCCTTGCCCTTGATCGTCTTGCAGTGGACGACCACGGGACGGCCGGCGTCCAGGGCCTCGCCGATCGCCTCGCGCAGGGCGGCCACGTCGTGGCCGTCGACGAGGCCGACGTAGGCCAGGTTGAGCTCCTCGAAGAACAGCCCCGGCGCCCAGTAGGCCTTGAGCGACTCCTTGACGATCGGGCCGAGGTGCTCGATCCGCTTGCCGATGCCCGCCGGCAGGCGCGTGAGCCACTCCTCCACGTCGCCGCGGCCCTTGTGCAGCTTGGGGTTGAGGCGAACGCGGTTGAAGTAGCGGTCGAGTGCGCCCACGTTCGGCGCGATCGACATGCCGTTGTCGTTGATCACGATCACGATCGGCAGGTCCAGGCCGCCCGCGTTGTGGAGCGCCTCGAAGGCCACGCCGCCGGTGAGCGCGCCGTCGCCGATCACGGCGACGACCTTGCCGTCCTCGCCGATCCCCTGGCGCATGGCCTCCTTCAGGCCCACCGCGTAGGAGATCGAGGTGGAGGCGTGGCCCGCGCCCATGATGTCGTGGTCCGATTCGAAGATCGAGCAGAACGGAGCCAGGCCCTCGTACTTCCTGATCGTGCCGAGGCGGTCGCGCCGGCCTGTCAGGACCTTGTGCGGGTAGGCCTGGTGGCCGACGTCCCAGAGGATCTTGTCCTTCGGCGACTCGAGCAACGAGTGCAGCGCCACCGAGATCTCGCAGGCGCCGAGGTTGGCGCCGAAGTGGCCGCCGATCTCGCCGATCGTGTCGATGATCAGCTCGCGGACCTCCTGCGCCACCTGCTGGAGCTCCTCGTTCGAGAGCGCCTTGAGGTCGGCGGGCCCGTCGATTCCGTTAAGCAGTTCGCTCATGTCGTGCGCGTGAGGATGTAGTCCGCGATTCGTCCGAGCTTCTCAGTGTCGCCGCCGGCCTCGCCGAGAACCGCCCGCGCCTTCCCGTGCGACTCGCGAGCCAGCTCGCGCGCCCGCTCGAGGCCGAAGGCGCTTACGTATGTCGCCTTGCCGAGGCGCTCGTCGGAGCCGCGCGGCTTCCCGAGCTCTTCCTCGTCGCCCGTCACATCGAGTATGTCGTCGACGATCTGGAACACCACGCCCAGCTCCGCCGCAAAACGGCGGTAGGGGATTGTGGCAGGTCCGCTCACCCCGGCGACGGCCAGCGCGCAGCCCACGGAGGCCGCGATCAGGGCGCCCGTCTTGAGCTCGTGGAGATGGCGGAGCTCGACGTCCGGCGAGCCGCTCACGTCCAGGTACTGCCCGCCGACCATGCCCTCGACGCCGGCCGCGGCCACGAGCTCGCGCACGGCCGCGAGCACGTCCGCCGGCCGGCCCGTCTGATCTGTCAGGGCGAGCCTGAGCGCCTCGGCGAAGAGGCCGTCGCCGGCCAAGATGGCCACGTCCTCGCCGAAGGCGACGTGACAGGTCGGCTGGCCCCGGCGGAGCTCGTCGTCGTCCATCGCCGGGAGGTCGTCGTGGATCAGCGAGTAGGTGTGGATCATCTCGATGGCGGCCGCGAGCGGAAGGAACTCGTCGGGGTCGCGGCCCACCGCCTCGGCGGTCGCGAGCGCCAGCACCGGCCGGATCCGCTTGCCGCCCGCCAGCAGCGAGTAGCGCATCGCCTCGCCGAGCTTCTCCTTGCCGAAGCTGAGCCCCTCGAGGTAGGAGTCGACCTTCTCCTGGAGTTCGGTCGGGTAGGTCGCGGTGACACTCACAAGAGCCGCTCCTGCCCCTCCGTCTCCGACGCCGCCCGGCTCTGCGCGTCGAGCTCGGAGCCGATGCGGCCGGCCAGCTCGGCGCAGCGCTCGACCACGTCGGCGGCCTCGTCCGCCGGCAGCTCGCCGCTCCTCAGCTGTGCGGCGGCGGCCTCGAGCTCCTTGACCAGCTCGTCGAGGCTCACCGCGGCGTCACCTGCTCGCGCTGCACGGCGCCGAGGATGCCGTTGACGAACCCGGGCGCCTCGGTGCCGCAGAGCTCCTTGGCGGCCTCGACGGCCTCGTCGATCGCCACCTCGGCCGGGATGTCCTCGCGGTGGAGCAGCTCGTACAGGGCCACGCGCAGGATGTTCCGCTCGAGGGGGGCGATGCGGTCGAGCGCCCAGCCCTCCGAGTGGCGCTCGATCAGGGCGTCAAGGCCTTCGCGCTCCGTCTCGACACCCTCCACGAGCTCGCGCGTGAACGAGGAGGCGTCGCGCTCGAGCAGCTCTTCGGCAGGCCGGCCCGTCACGTCCTCCTGGTAGAGCGCAACGGCCGCCGCGCGGCGCTGCTCGGACCGGCTCATCAGGCCCGCGAGACGTACTCGCCCGAGCGGGTGTCCACCCGGACGCGGTCGCCGACGTCGACGAACAGCGGCACCCTGACAGTCACGCCCGACTCGAGTGTGGCCGGCTTGTCGCCTCCGCCCGAGGCGGTGTCGCCCTTCACACCCGGCTGGGTGTCGGACACGGTGAGCTCCACGGCGCTCGGCACCTGGACGTCCGCGGGCTTCTCGTCCACGTAGAGGAGCTCGACCTCCTCGTTGGGGACTATCCATCGCAGCGACTGCTCTACCGAGTTCTCCGGGAGCGTCATCTGCTCGTAGCTCACCACGTCCATGAAGTGGGCGTCGGTCCCGTCCGAGTAGAGGAACTGCATCCGGCGGGTCTCCGTGCGGATCGGGCGGAACTTCTCGCCGGCGCGGAAGGTCTTGTCGATCACGGCGCCGTCCTCGGCCCGCCGCAGCTTGGTGCGCACGAAGGCGCCGCCCTTGCCCGGCTTGACGTGCTGGAACTCGAGGATCTTGAAGACGGTCCCGTCCACCTCGATGTGGGTGCCGTTCTTGAACTGATTTGTGCTGATCACCGCGGGAAGGTTAGTTTGGGCACGCCGGCCCCGTCCAAGGAGGACTCATGCCCAAGTTTCTGGTCACCGCGCGGTACACGGTCGATGGCGTGAAGGGGGTGCAGAGCAAGGGCGGCAGTGCACGTGCCGATGCCGTCAAGGCGATGGCCGAAGGGGTCGGGGGGAGCATGGAGAGCTTCCATTTCGGGTTCGGCGACGAGGACGCCTACGTGATCGTCGACCTGCCGGACAACGAGGCGGCCGCCGCGGTCGCCCTGGCCGTCGGGGCATCGGGCGGAGCCACGGTCAAGACCGTGGTGCTGATGACGCCCGGGGAGGTCGACGCGGCGGCGGAGAAGTCCGTCAACTACCGGGCTCCAGGCCAGTAGGCAGCCGGCCCTCCTCGGCGAGCTTGTCGAGGTGGGCCTGGAGCGTCAGCTCCGCTGCCGGGCGGAGATCGGCCGGAACCTCCGGCCACGCTGCGTCGAGCAGTTCGTCGTGCGTGCGCAAACCCGCGTCGAGCGCCTCGACGAGCCGGTGCTCGCGGTCGAGGCGGTGCTCGAGGTACTCGTCGAGCTTGGCGTGCGGGTCCCAGACGTAGGGGCCGTGCCCCGGGCAGAGCACCTCCAGCTCGAGCTCGCGCAGGCGGCGCAGGGAGTCGAGGTATGCCGACAGGGACCCCTCGTCCGGGGAGATGAAGACGCTCCCCTCTCCCAGGACGGTGTCGCCCGTGAAGCAGATCTTGCCGGCGAGCAGGCAGACGCTGTCGGGGGAATGGCCCGGCGTCGCCAGCGCTCGCAGGGGGCCGACCTCCTGTCCGTCCTCGGGAAGGACCACGGGCGCCCCCAGCGAATCGGCCCCCTCGGAATGATCGAAGTGGCTGTGAGTCAGGACGACGGCCTCGATCCCGTCAGCCGCCGCCGCGCGCACGGCGTCGAGGTGCTCCTGGTCCGCCGGCCCGGGGTCGATCACGACGCGCCCCAGGACGTACGAGTTCGTCCCGTCGAGCGACAGCGGCGAGGGGTTGTTCGCCCGTACCCGGACGACACCCTGCGGATCGGATCGCGTCAAGAGATCTGTCCCCGTTGTGGGGGCGGTGTTTCAAATCTCGGGGAACCGCGGAAGATATCCAGTGAGCGAGAGGTTCGGCTCTCGACACGACTGTGGAAAGGGTGAATGGAGGCCCGCGGCGGAACAGGTATACGCGCGACCCCCGGTACCCACAGGGTCCTTCTCGGAGGCCCGATGAGCGGCGGGGGTTCATTCAAGACAGGGGAAAACGGCTTCAACCTCCGGCTACCGGGAGATCCAGAGGCTGCGGCGACGGCGCGACGGGCTCTCGGTCACCTGCGCGACGATCTCGGCGAGCCGCTGATGGAGACCATGCGCCTGCTCGTCACCGAGCTGGTGGCCAACAGCGTGCGCCATGCCCAGGCGCGATTCGTCTCGGTAAGGGCGGTCATCACCGGCTCCTCCGTCTGGCTCGAGGTGAGCGACGAGGGTCCCGGCTTCGAGGTCGAGGGCGCGATGCGCCGTGGCACCCAGCAGGAGGAGTCCGGCTGGGGGCTGTTCCTGGTCGAGCGGCTCGCCAAGCGCTGGGGTGTCCGCCGCGAGGGCGACGCCACGCACGTCTGGTTCGAGCTGCAGCGCTAGCGGCTAGGGGAACACCGCCAGCGTGGCGGTGAACCCGTGCACGAAGTTGCGGCCTCCCACCGGGCCGAACTCGCCGGCGCAGAAGAAGCCGCCCGTGGGCGCGTGCGAGAAGGCCTCGTCGACCGCGCGCGCGTCATGGTCCGGGGTGCCGAACATCTGCGAGCCGCGGCCGTTGCAGGTGAAGAGCAGCGCGCCGGCGGGCGGCCGGCCGATCGCCGCCGCCTCGCGGTCGAGCGCCTCGACGAGGTCCTCGTGAGCGGCGGCCGCGTCCCGCACCTGTAGGCAGACGGTCTGCCCAACCCTCACCTGGGTGGCGACAGTCAGCGCGCCGCTGTCCTCGTCGGCGGCGACGATCCCGCGGATCAGGAAGTCCCCGCTCTCGTAGTCGGGCTTGTTCGCGTCGGTCACGACGCCGAGCAGCAGGCCGTGGGACGCCTGCTGCTGCTCGATGGGACCGAGCTCGTCGAGCGCGCGGCGCACGCGCTCGAGGGCCGGCTCCGACGCCAGCTCCTCGATCACGTTCCCCTCGCCGGCCGTGATGGTCATCTCCGGGCCAACCGGCCGCGCGCCCTGCGAGACGCAGGTGCGGACTCCGCCGCCGCGGAGCACCACGCCGACGGCTCCGCCGGACACGGCCTCGTCCCCCACGAGGAGACCCGACGCGCTCGCCATCCCGCCCACCACCGGCAGGTTGGGGCGCGCGTCCGAGAGCCGGCTCAGGAGGGGCTCCGCGGGGAAGCTGTAGGGATCGGCGAGGAGGATCGCGGCGTCCGCGCCGTCGAGCTCCGGCACGCCGCTGATTACCACCGACTCGCCCGTCCGGCCGACCTGCACGTGGAACGGGTCGACCTCCGCGTCGAGCGACGCCGCCCAGACCGCCACGCCGCCGTCCTCGAGCTCCCTGCCCGAGCCGACCACGCCCTGGGCGCCGCAGCCGACGAGGGCCTCCGGGCGCAGACGGTCGTACACGGCCGCCAGGCCCTCCTCCGCGTGGTCGAGGTTGGCCCGCCCGGCGAACACGAGCGCGAGCTGGCACGGCGCTCCGCCAAGGCCGAGCGCCGCACGGGCGGCGGCCTCGGCGAAGCCGTCGACCCCGTCGTTCCCCGTCGCCAGGCCGGCTCCGGCGCGTGCGTGCATGGACAGATCTTCCCTCACGTCGAAAACCGGCGGCCGGATCTTGGACAACGGGCCGAAGACGAGCCGCCCGCCTGCGCCGAAGATTGGTGCCATAGCGAACGGAATGCACCCACGGCAGTACGTGCTCGTCCCTCGTCAGGCCGCTCCGCCGGCCGAGCGCAACGGCACGCCGGTGAGACGGCGCTTCAGCCTCGCCCGGGTGGCAGCCGGCCCGCGCTCGCCGCGCGCTCGGCCCTAGCCGAGCGAGAGCTGCGGATCGTCCGCGCCCGGGCCGGCCGGCTCCTGCCCGAGCAGGGCCTGGAAGCGCTGCGCGGCGGTCGGCGCGTCGTCGCCGCGGTTGTTGTTGAACGCCACGTGCACCTCGGCGGACTGCTCCGCGAGTGCCCGCGCGCGGCCGGCGATCTCCTCGAGCTCGTCGTCCTCGTAGCGCCAGCCGAAGCGCTCGGCGACCGTCTTGCCGGTCAGGTAGCCGTCCGCGTTGCGCCCGTGGACGCGCAGGTAGGCGATCGCGTCGTCGGTGACCGCGTCGATGTCCGAGGGCATGATCTGGAAGTGGTCGGCCCGCGGGGCGTCCACGTTCACGAACGCCACGCCCCGCTCCGAGAACCATGCGAGCGTCTCGTCCCGGCGCTTCTCGCTCAGCCAGCCGCGGTGACGGAGCTCGACCGCGAGCCGGTGCGGCTTCAGGGCGTCCACCAGGCCGTCCAGCTCCTCGAGCTGGTGCCGGCCCGGTGAGAAGGCGGGCGTGAGCTGCGCGAGGAAGGCGCCGAGCTTGCCGTGCAGCGGCGCCACCTCCTCTACCAGCCGGCGCGCCAGCGTCTCCTCGAGCTCGGCTGTGAGCACCACGCGGCCGCGCTCGTTGGTGGTCGCCTGGTCGCGCAGGTCCGGCGGGAGCGAGGCGAGCTGCGCGGCGTGCCGGGTCAGCGCCCGGTGGACCTTGATGTCGAAGACGAAGTCGTCCGGCGTCTCCTCCGCCCACTTGTGGACGGTGGTGCGGTCCGGGATCGCATAGAAGCTCGAGTTGAGCTCGACGTAGCGGAACTGCCGCGCGTACCAGGGCAGCCGCTCGCGCGCAGCCAGGCCCTGCGGATACCACTCCTTGACGAAGCCGGGATCGGCCCAGCTCGACGTGCCGACGAGGATCTCGCCCATCGCTACTTGACGCTAGCTTGGCCGCAGCCGATACAGCCCGGATGGACGCTTTCGGCAACGACTGGTCGATCTGGAAGACGCTGGTCTGGGGATCCCTGTGGACGCCCGTGCTCGTCCTCGTCCACGAGCTCGCCCATGCGGCGCTCGCGCTCTGGCTCACGCGCGGACCGGTCCTCGTCTCCTTCGGACGGCGGCGGCGCTGGGCGGTGCGGGCGGGAAGGCTCGTGCTCGCCGTGTCGGCGCTCGCGCCGGCGTTCTGCGCTTACGACGCTCGGCAACTCCGGGGGTCGCGGCGGTCGCAGATCTGGATCGCCGCCGCGGGTCCGCTCGGCTCGCTCCTCAGCGCGGTGGGCCTGGCTCTCCTGGCGGGCGGAGCGGCCGGCAGCGCCCGGGGCATCCTGGCCGTCGGCGCGCTCTACGCCGCGGTGATCACGATCGGATCGGGCCTCCCGATGCGCTATGGCCGCGGCCTGGGCCTGGGTGGCGACAGCGACGGGATGGTGATCTGGCGGATCCTCACCGGCGGAACGTCGCGGCGCGCGCGTGAGGCACGCGACGTCGCAATCGCTCGGCCGGGGTTCCTCATAGTGCTGGCGCTGATCCTGGTCCTCGCATTCGCTACGCGGCCGGAGCTCGGGCTCGCGGTCATGGTCGTCTTCGGCTGGGCGCTGTTCACGCAGACCCGAGCGTCGGACTAACGCGATCGGCGCGACCCGGCGCGGCGTAGCGCAGCTACCCCCGCCGGCCGAAGCTGTGCGGCGCCGGGGCGACCGCGCGGAGGTCGGCCTCCTCGGACTCGAAGCGACCGCGGTCGTCGTTCGACCAGATCCTGCGGGGCTCGATGTGGCGCACCTCCGCCGAGGGGAGGTCGGGGCGCTCCAGGCGCTCGACCAGGTCGACGACGATGTTGATCACGCCGTCGCGGTGCTCGAGGCGGCCCTCCGCCGCGATCAGTGGCTCGGCGCGGACGGCCAGGCGGCAACGGTCGTGGACCGGCGGCGGGACGATCAGGTTGATCGTGCCGTGCTCGTCCTCGAGCAGCATGAATGTCATCCCCTTGGCCGTGGCGGGGCGCTGGCGCGCCACCACGAGCCCCGCCACGCGGACGCGCGAGCCATGGCGGGTCCGCGAGAGGCCGTCGCTCGACACGTAGCGCTCGCCGAAGGCAGGCCGCAGCAGCTCGAGCGGGTGCTCGCGCAGCGTCACGCCGGTGGAGCCGTAGTCGGCGAGCATCCGGTCCCACTTGCCGAGCGAGCGCAGCTCCGGCGCGTCGTGGGGGTCCAACGGGAGCGCCAGCTGGGCGCCGTCGCTGGGAACGGCCACGCCGAGCAGCCAGAGCGCCTGCCGCCGGCCGGCCAGCTCGTCACACGCTCCCGCCCAGGCGAGCTTCGCAAGCGTGTCTCCGGAAGCGCCCGAGCGGGCCGCCAGGTCGCCGAGCGAGCGGTACGGCCGGTGCGCCACGAGCGCCCGCACCTCATCGCCGCGGACCCCGTTCACGTAGCCGAGGCCAATCCGCACGGCGCCGTCCTCGACCGAGCATTCCGCGTCGCTCCGCAGCACGCACGGCGGCAGCACTGGGATCCCCCGCCGCTGCGCCTCGTGCACGAGCGCGTCCGGCGGATAGAAGCCCATCGGCTGCTCGTTCAAGAGGGCGCATAGGAACTCCGGGCCGTAGTGGACCCGCAGCCAGGTGGACTGGTAGGCGAGCAGCCCGAAGGCCGCCGAGTGCGCCTTGGGGAAGCCGAAGCCCGAGAAGCCGACGATCTGCCGCCACACGCCCTCGGCGACGTCGCGCGGAGCGTCGGCCTGGGAGACGAACTTCTCCTCGTAGGCGCGGATCGCGGCCTCCGATCGCTTGCGGCTCATGGCCCGCCGCAGCCCCTCCGCCTCGCCGGCGCTGAAGCCGGCGAAGGCCATCGCCACCTCGATCACCTGGTCCTGGAAGACGATCGCTCCGAGCGTGTCGCTCAAGACGGCCTCGAGCGACGGGTGCTGGTAGGGCACCTCGTACGACGGATCCTCGCGCAGCCGCTTCTTGCGCTCGACGTACGGGTGGACGGCGCCGCCGATGATCGGGCCGGGCCGCACCAGCGCCACCTGGACGGTGAGGTCGTCGAGCGACTCCGGCCGCGTCCGCCCCAGCATCTGCATCTGCGCGCGCGACTCGATCTGGAAGACGCCCACGGTGTCCGCGTCCTGGATGCGGTCGTAGACCTCGGGGTCGTCGAACGGGATCCGCGACAGGTCGATTCGCTCGCCGCGGATGCGGGCGATCTGATCGACGCAGCGCTCGACCGCCGACAGCATGCCCAGGCCGAGCAGGTCGATCTTGAGGAAGCCCGCGTCAGCGCACGACTCCTTGTCCCACTGGACCATCTGCCGCCCCTCCATCGACGCCGGCTGGACCGGGCAGAGGTCGATCAGCGGCTGGGTCGAGATGACCATCCCGCCCGGGTGCTGGGTCACGTGCCTCGGCAGGCCCCAGGCGTCGCGGCAGAGCCGGGTGAGCGCGTCCCAGCGCGGGTTGCCGCTCGGCACGTCCTCGGCGATGTTGTTGCGCTTCTGCCAGGGATCGACCCGCCGGGCGAGCCGCTCGATCTCGCCGGCCGGCAGGCCGAGCGCCTTGGCGAAGTCGCGCACGGCGGAGCGCACCTGGTAGGTGGCGAAGGCGGCGACGAGCGCGCAGCGGTCGCGGCCGTAGCGCTCGTGGACGCGCGGGATGAGCACGTCGCGGATGTCGCGCGGGAAGTCGAGGTCGATGTCCGGCAGCGCGCTGAGCTCCTCGTTCAGGAAGCGGCCGAGGAAGAGCTCGTTCTCCACCGGGTCGACGTGCGAGAGGCCGGTGAGGTAGCAGACGATCGAGGCGACGCTCGAGCCGCGGCCGCGACCGGGCGGCAGCAGAGCGCGCGTCGAGTCCGGGCCGCGGACCTCGACGGCCACCTCGCGCGCAAGCTCGAGCATGTCGCGGTGCAGCAGGAAGAAGCCCGACAGGCCGAGGTGGCGGATCACGCGCAGCTCCTCCTCGAGCCGGCGTAGAGCCTCGTCCCGGGTCGATCGGCCCGCGTAGCGCTCCTCGAGCATGGCCGAGCAGACCTCCGCCAGCGTGCGGTCGGCCGAGCCGTCCTCGGAGCCCGGGTAGCGGTAGCCGAGATCCTCCGTGAGGTCGAAGCGGAGCCGCTCGGCGAGGCGGCCCGACTCGTCTACCGCGTCCGGGTGGTCGCGGAAGCGCTCGGCCATCCGCTCCGGGGGCACGAGCACGTGCGATCGGTTGCCCCGCCGCGCCGGCTCGGTCTCGTCGAGCGTGGCGCCCAGCCGCACCGCCACCATCGCGTCCTGGAGCGCCGAGCGCGCGGCCTCGTGCGCATGGACATTGCCGGTCGCGACGCATGGCACCCCGAGCCGCCCGGCCAGCTCGGCGAGCAGCCGGTTGCGCCTGCGGTCGTGCCGCCAGAACGGCCGCTGGAGCTCGACCCGGAAGCGCTCGGGGCCGAAGGCTGCGAGCAGCCGCCGTGCGCGGGCGGCCGCCTCCACCGGGCGCTCGTCGACCAGCCGGGCCACCGAGCCGTCGCGCGCGCAGCCCGACAGGCAGACGAGGCCCTCGGCGTGGCGTTCCAGCTCCTCGAGCGACAGCGAGGGCTCGAGGTCGAGCGGATCCTGACGGCGGCCGCCGAGCGTGAACTCGCCCTCGCGGCTCCAGCGCCGCGTGCCGGCGTGCGCGTGCGTGATCAGCCGGCAGAGGTTGGAGTAGCCGCGCCGTGTCTCGCACAGGAGCGTCACGTGCGAGCCGTCGTCGAGCGTCAGCTCCGCACCCGTGATCGGGTGGACCCCGTGCGGCTTGAGTGCCTGCGCCATCTCCATCGACCCGTGCAGCCCGTCGTGGTCGGTGAGCGCGATCGCCGCGTGACCCTGCTCGGCGGCAGCCGCAGCCAGCTCCACCGGGTGCGAGGCCCCGTCCAGGAACGAGAAGGCCGAATGGCAGTGGAGCTCTACATATGACACGAACAGATGTTCGCATCATGGTCAAGTTAGGGTGCGCGAATGCGCTACCCCCTCCTCGTATCGGGGCTCGCCCTCGCCGTCCTGTTTGCCGCCGTCTCGGCGGCGCCGGCGGCAAAGCCCCACAAGAACGCCCGCTACACCGGCTTCGAGGGCAGCGAGACCGATATGAACCTCGCCGAGCCGACCGCCAGGCTGCGCGTGTCGCGCAGCGGCCGGAGCTTCCGCCGCGGCTCGTACGTGGAGCTCAGCTGCCGCGACGACAGGGTCATCCGGAAGGTCTCCCTCGCGGGCACGCGCATTCGCCGCAGCGGCAAGTTCTCGAAGTCGAGGCGGCGCGGCCGCATCCGCTACCGGCTCAGCGGCCGCTTCGTCCTGCGCGACTACGCGAGGATCCGCTACACCGCCCGTCGCGTGGGAGGGTGCCGCAGCGGACGGAGCAAGGTGGCGCTCTACGAGAAGGGCGTGCCGCCGTTCAAGAGCTGCCGCTCGCAGAAGGCGAAGAACGACGTAAAGAACTCCGATGGGCGCGTCTTCGAACAGCTCAACATCGGCGACTCCGGCGAGTTCTTCCCGTTTTCCTATGCCTGCCTCTACTCGACGGGCAAGCGCTTCGAGCTCGGCCGGAACTGGGACGACGAGCTGGTCGAGACCCCGCGGCTGACAGCGCCCTACGTCGCCTGGGCGTCCGTGGGGTGCGGAAACGTGACCTGCCAGTCGGCAGTCGAGGTCGCGGACCTGCGCGTCGGCAAGGTCGTGAAGAACCTCCCGGCCACAACCGGCGGCCTCCCCGGGAACAGCAACAGGGTCACCGACATGGTCCTCAAGCCGAACGGCTCGCTCGCCTGGATCGTCGACATCGGCTCGTCCGTGGGCAGCGACAGGCAGGTGGTCGCCGTCGACTCGGCCGGCCGGCGGCTGCTGGACTCTGGCGGCAACATCGACCCCGAGTCGCTCACGCTGTCGGGCTCGACGCTCAGCTGGACCGAGAGCGGCGCGAGCCGCTCAGCTAGCTTGAACTGACATGCGTCGCGCCCTGCTGCTCGCCATCGGCCTGACCGTCCTCGCCCTCGCGGTCGCCGCCGGCCCCGCCGCCGCGGCGCCCAAGGTCGTCTGGCTCTGCAAGCCGGGGCTGAAGCACAACCCGTGCCACCCGGGCCTCGCAACCACGCGTTTCTCCCCGACCGGGGGGCGCCTGGGAGTGAGCCATCCCCGCCGCACGGGGCACCCCAAGGTCGACTGCTTCTACGTCTATCCCACGGTGAGCGACCAGCAGACCGACGTCGCGAACCGCCACATCGACCCGGTGGAGCGCTCGATCGCCCTCTTCCAGGCCGCTCGCTACTCGCAGGAGTGCCGGGTGTTCGCACCGATGTACCGCCAGCGGACGCTCAAGGCGCTGTTCGGCGGCAGCACTCACGGGGTCGTCGGGAAGCAGGGCTACGTCGACGTGCTGCGGGCGTGGCGGACCTACCTGCGCCGCTACAACCACGGCCGCGGCGTCGTCATCGTCGGCCACTCGCAGGGATCCTTCGTGCTGCGAAAGCTGATCGCCCGGGAAGTCGACCGCAAGCGCTCGGCCAGGCGCCGGCTCGTGTCGGCGATCTTGCTCGGCGGGAACGTCACCAATCGCGACTTCAAGCGGATCCGCCCCTGCCGGTCGCGGCGACAGCTCCACTGCGTGGTCGCCTTCTCCACCTATGGCGAGAAGCCGCCCTCCGATGCGATCTTCGGACATACGGGCGTCAAGGGCGAGAAGGTGGTCTGCACCAATCCCACCTCGCTCGCGGGCGGCTCCGGGATCACCGACACGATCTTCCCCGGCGAGCCCTTTGCGCCGGGCGCGATCGCCGCCGGCATCCAGCTCCTGCACGTGACCCTGCCCACGGCCTCGACCCCCTGGATCGAGGTGGCTCGCGGCTATCGCGCGCGCTGCAGCTCGAGCGGCGGCATCCGCGTGCTCCGAATCACCCCGCGCGGCGGGGCGCCGGCGTTCTCGCCCTCGCCGAGCCCGGACTGGGGCCTGCACCTGGTGGACGCGAACATCGCACTGGGCAACCTCGTCGGCCTGGTCCGCACGCAGATCGCCGCCTACGCGCGGCGCTAGTCCTCGGCCGCGGTGAACGTCCCTCGCTGCCGCCTATAGGCGGCGCTCCGGGACGTTCAGCGGATCGCCCGGCTAGCGCGTGCGCGCCGGGATCGGCTCGCTCGTGTCGAGCGCGAGCTTGAAGTCGTGCGGGTCGGTGGCGTAGGCGATGGCATCCTCGACCGTGACGAGCCCGTCGCGGACCTGGTGCATGAGGTCCTGGTCGAAGGTCTGCATCCCGTAGTAGTCGCCCTCGCGGATCGCCTGCTCGATGTCCTTCTGCTCGACATGGCCGGCGATCATGTCGCGCACGCGGGCGCTGTTCACGAGCACCTCGGCGTTGAGCACGCGGCCGCCGTTGGCACCGGGCAGCAGCCGCTGGGAGCTGATGCCGACGAGGGTCGAGGCAAGCACCTGGCGGGCAAGACCGGCCTGGCTCGAGCCGAACAGGTCGATGAAGCGCTGGACGGTTTCCGTGGCGTTGACGGTATGCATCGTGCAGAGGACGAGGTGACCGGTCTCGGAGGCGCGCAGCGCGGTCATCGCGGTCTCCTCGTCGCGCACCTCGCCGATCACGATCACGTCGGGGTCCTGACGCAGCGCCGCGCGCAGGGCGACGTGGTAGGTCGGCGCGTCGAGGCCGATCTCGCGCTGGCAGACCACGGCCTTGTGGTCCGTGTGCAGGTACTCGATCGGGTCCTCGATCGTGAGGATGTGGCAGGAGCGCCTGCGGTTGACGATGTCGATGATCGCCGCGACCGTGGTGCTCTTGCCCGAACCGGTGGGGCCGGTGACGACGACGAGCCCGCGGATGGCGTCGGCCCATGACGGGATGACGTCCGGGAGCCCGAGGTCCTCGACCTCGGGGGCGTGGGGCACGACGCGGAAGACGAAGGAGGCGGTGCCGCGCTGGAGGAAGGCGGAGACCCGGTAGCGCGCCTCATCTGTGAAGTAGGAGATGTCGGTGGAGCCGATCTCCTCGAACTGGCGCTGCTTGACCTCGGAGGTGAGCACCTGCTCCTTGACGCGCGCGGTGTCCTGCGGGTTGAGCGGCTCGCCCTTGGGCAGGTTGACGAGCACGCCGTTCACGCGCATGCGCGGGCGAGACGGCACCTTCACGTGAAGGTCCGAAGCCCCTGCCGCTACGGATTGGGCGAGCGCGGAATCGAGGTCGAAGGCCACTAGTCACCTTTTCGGACATAGACCCGCCCGCCTTGAGGCTTATCCGCGCTGCTCGAACCAGAGTCCTCGCAGGAGGTCGCGGAACACCACCACGTTGCGCCCGCGCGCAAGGACGAGCTCGAAATAGCGGCGGCGGAGCGGGTTTCCGGTCCACCAGCGGTCCTCGACCACCCACTCCTCCCTGACGCCCTCCACGAGCTCGTCCGACACGTAGAGCGGCGTTCCGGAGCCATTCGCGCGCACGCGAGCGGGCACGGGGGCGCCCAGGCGGCGGCTCACGCGCCCGGCCCCAGGAAGGGCGACAGGACCGCCCGCCGCTCGGGCAGGCGCGAGTCCGGGTCCACCTCGAGCACGCGCATGGCGGCGTCGGCCCCGGCCGCCTGGCGGACCTGCCGGACCGCCTCGCCGAGGCGGGCTCGGCGGACGGCTCCTCCGTCCTCGACGAGCTGCTCCTGGGCATGCGCCGGCGGGCCGAACGCCTCCACCTCGAGCGCGAGCGAATCGGCGGGCGCCGGGAGCTCGCCAACCCTCGACCTCAATATGAGATTTATCCTCCGTGCATCGGCGCTCGGCTCGCGCAGCGTGACCACCTCCCGCCAGGTCCCCCCGGCGACGAAGCGCGCCGACAGCGCCAGCCCGCGCAGCGAGCGCCCGCGCCGCTCGCGCCTCGCGAGCAGGCGTGCGATGAGCAGCTCCAGCGCCCGCTCGAGCTGCTGCCCTGACGCGGCTTCGGGCAGGTCGAGCCGCTCGCTCACGGGCTCCGGCGGCCGCCGCGGCTCGAGCGGGGTATCCCTGCCGGAGGCGAGGTCGAGGGCGAGGAGGCCTGGATGCCCGAAGCGCTCGGCCAGCGCCCGCGAGGGGAGCTCCGCCAGCTCCCCGAGCGTGCGGATCCCGAGCTGCTCGAGGATCTCCGGCAGCGCCTGAAGCTCGGGCCGGGAGCGGAGGAGCCCGACGGGGAGCGGCGCGAGAAAGGAAGGGCCCCGTCCCTCTTCGATCACGATCGAGCGCGAGCGCCTGGGGCGGGCGTGGAGGGCCGCGGCGTGGGCGGCGAAGCGGCAGGGCGCGGCGCCCAGGCGGACGCCCCGTCCGAGCACGCGCCGGGTCTCGGCGAGCACGCCGCGGACGTCGCCCCCGTAGAGGCCCTCGAGCCCGCCGGCCGCGAAGAAGGCGGTGCCGGCGCGGTCCGACTCCACCGCCGCGCCGATCGCCTCGAGCCGGTCGAGCACCCGGCCCCACAGCTCACGAACGCCCTGCGGATCGGGCGCCACGAGCCGCAGCCCGGGACAGCGCGAGAGAGCCTCGCCGACCTGCATCCCGCGAACGACTCCGTACGCCTCCGCGGCGGCCGAGGCCTCCCCCACCCTCTGCTCGCGTCCGGCCTCCGGAGCCAGGGCGACCGGAGCGGTGAGCAGCTCCCTCCGGTCCCCCAGCGCGGCGACGAGCTCGAAGCGGGGATAGAGGACGCATACGACCACGGCGAACACATGTTCGCACATCGAGCCCGTGGAATGAACACGTGCATGCGCGTATGCGCGCGCGTTTTGGCTCAAGGACGCGGCTGAGAGGTCGATAGGGAGAGGGACTCCCCTCCAGGGGTACGGACTCCGTGAAGCGATCGCTCTCAACCCTTCTACTCCTCATGCTTGCCGCGGCCGCCCTCGCCGTGGCGCTCTCCCTTCCCGCCTCCGCCCAGCCGTACCAGGTCACGGTCCGGCTGGCGGACGGCTCGATCCAGACCGTGGTGATCGACCTTCCCCCCGGGTCGACCGTCGAGGACGCGGTCGGTCACGTCGCCGGCCAGCCGCTCACGGTCGCGCCGCTCGACACGCCCGGCCCGAACTCCCCCGCCCCTGAGCAGACCACCCCCGCCCCGCCCGCGCAGCCCAAGCCCGAGCCGAAGCCCAGCCCGAACGGCTCGGAGCCGGCCAAGAAGCCCGACCCCTCGCTGAGCCGCCCCGTGCCGAAGCCCGAGCCGGAGCCGAAGAAGAAGCGGCCGGCGAAGCACAAGCACCCGAAGCCCAAGCCGCGCCCGAAGCCTAAGCCTCAAGCTAAGCATAAGCTTTCTCACCCCCCGACCGGAGGCAGCCGGGCGCCGCTCCGCAAGCCCGACGGCTCCCCGACGCCGACCAACCCGGGCTTCGTCGACGCGCTCCCGGGCCCCTCCACCCGGACCGGCGTGCCGAACTTCGTGATCCGCAAGTTCCGGGTGCCCGTGTTCCTGCTGCCGATCTACCAGGCCGCCGGCATCCAGTACGGCGTCCGCTGGGAGATCCTCGCCGCCATCAACGAGATCGAGACCGACTACGGCCGCAACCTCAACGTCTCGAGCGCGGGCGCCCTCGGCTGGATGCAGTTCATGCCCTCGACCTGGAAGACCTGGGGCGTCGACGGCAACAAGGACGGGAAGAAGGACCCCTACAACCCGGTCGACGCGATCTTCGCCGCCGCCCGCTACCTGAAGGCCGCCGGCTACGGCCACGACGTCCGCCGCTCGATCTTCGCCTACAACCACGCCGACTGGTACGTCGACTCGGTCATGCTCCGCGCGCGGCTGATAGCCGGCGTGCCGGCGGACCTGGTCGGCTCGCTCACGGGCCTCACCGAGGGCCGCTTCCCGGTCTACGCGCGCGCCCGCTACGCCGACGACCTGGCCGAGCGCAAGGCGCTCAAGAAGGTCGGCCCCGGCCAGAACGCGGCGCACGTGATCGAGTCCAACGACGAGCGCCACGGCATCGACATCTTCGCCGCCCGCGGCGCGCCCGCGATCGCCGTCAACGACGGCGTGATCAAGAAGATGGGCGAGAACGAGCGCGACGGCCGCTACGTGGTGCTCCAGGACGTCTACGGCAATCGCTACATGTACGCGCACCTCGGCACGGTCGCCCGCTACCACCCGGTGCCGAAGGAGGACGCGAACCAGAACCGCCCGGCCCGCGCGCTCCACGCCAAGCGCGACGCCGCCCCGACCGAGCCCGCCTCGGCCGGGCACCAGCCGGATCCGGCCGCGGCGAGCGATGAGCCCACCGGGTCCGTGCCGGTCAAGGAGCGTCTGTTCGCCCACCCGGGCCTGCCCGGCGCCCGCGAGAACGGCGGCCTCGACCAGCTGCTCGACGCCAAGCTCCGTCGCCAGGGCGGCGTGTCGACCTTCAGGAACTACTTCTCGCGGCCCTACGGGCTCGACTCGAAGGACGTCCGCCTGCGCCGCCTCAAGGTCGGCTCCCACGTGATCGCCGGCACCATCCTCGGCCGCATCGGCGTGACGATCCCCGGCAAGGCGCCCCATCTCTACTTCGAGATCCGCCCCGCCGGCCGCGGCGCCCCGCGCATCGATCCCAAGCCCATCCTCGACGGCTGGAAGCTGCTCGAGGCCACCGCGATCTACCGGGCCAACGGAAAGAACGCCCTGCGCGACAGCGACCACCTCTCGATCGGCCAGATCCTGATGATGCCCAAGCCGCTGCTCGAGCGCCGGGTGCTGCACGACGAGCGGATCGACATCTACCCCGGCGGCCGCCAGGACATCCGCTCGGGCGCGATCGACCGGCGCGTGCTGGCCACGCTCGAGTACCTCGCCAACGCCGGCTTCAAGCCGACCGTCAGCTGCCTCAAGTCGGGCCACAGCTTCCTGACCACCTCCGGCAACGTCTCCGAGCACTCCTCCGGCAACGCGGTCGACATCTCGGAGATCAACGGCATCCCGATCCTCGGCCACCAGGAGCGCGGCGGCATCACCGAGCAGACCGTGCGCCTGCTGATGCGCCTCCAGGGCACGATGCGCCCGCACCAGATCATCAGCCTGCACGACTACGGGGCCAACACACTGGCGCTGCCCGACCACTACAACCACATCCACGTGGGCTTCTACGCCCGCTTCGGCGCCAATCGCAAGGCCGGCCTGCACGCCCTGGCCGTGCTCAAGCCGGGCCAGTGGTCCGACCTGATCAACCGCCTGCGCAGGATCGACAACCCGGTCGTGCCGACCACCCCGTCGCGCTACGCGATCCCGGTCCACCGCCGCCACCGCGGCAGCGGCGACTAGAGCGCGAGCAGCCCCGCCACGATGCTCGCCGCGCCGGTGAGCACGACCAGGGCGAGCACGATCGTCGAAAAGCGCTCGGCGTCGAGGCGCCGGAAGGCCCAGGCCCCGAGAAAGTGGCCGGCCAGGACCATGCCGAGGAGCAGCAGGAGCGTGCCGGGGTCGGCGATCCGGTCCGCGCCGGCGATCGGAACGAGCACCGCCGCGCCGGCCAGGTTCAACACCAGGAAGCAGGCGGACAGGGTGGCCCGCATCTCGGCGGGGGCCACCCCGTGCGACTCGAGCCAGAGCACGAGCGGCGGCCCGCTCATGCTGATCGAGGTGGTCATCGCGCCGCTGGCGAGACCCGCCGTTGTGGCCGAGCGCCGGCGCGCGGGCCGCCCCGCCACCCGGCCCCGGATCTGAACCCCCGTGGCGGCGATCACCGCAACCCCAACGCAGATCTGGAGCACGGGCTTGTCGAGCAGCTCGAGGGCGAGGACGCCGAGGGCGAGGCCCGGGATCGCCGCAAGGAGCACCGGAGCGAGCCCGCCCCAGCGCACCGGTCCGGGACGGCCGCCGTCGAAGAGGACGAGCAGGTTCAGCGCCACGCCGAGGACGAGCGCGGTGGTGATCGCCTCGTAGGGATCCATCGCCGCCAGCAGGGCCGGGCTCAGGATCAGCGCAAAGCCGAACCCGGTGGCCGACTGGACGGCGGCGCCGAGCAGCGCGGCCGCGGCCGCCAGGACCATCAGTCGAGCCGGATCAGGTCTTTCGGGAAGCCGCTCAGGATGTCGGGACCCTCGTCGCCGACCACGACCAGGTCCTCGATCCGCACGCCGAGCTCGCCCGGCAGGTAGATCCCGGGCTCCACCGTCACGACGCTCCCCGCGCGAAGCTCGCCCTCGGCGCTCTTGGCGAGCCGCGGCCCCTCGTGGACCTCGAGGCCCACGCCGTGACCGAGGCCGTGGCCGAAGTTCTCTCCGTAGCCCGCGGCCTCGATCCGGTCCCGCGCCACCGCGTCGACCTCCGGGCAGGCGGCGCCGGCGCGCGTCGCCTCGAGCGAGGCCTCCTGGGCGCCGAGCACGATGTCGTAGACCTCGCGGGCGCGCTCGCCGACCTCGCCGATCGCGAAGGTGCGCGTGCAGTCCGAGCAGTAGCCGTCGAGCAGCGCGCCCATGTCGACGATCATCAGCGCGCCCTCCTCGACGGCGACGTCACGCGGCACCGCGTGCGGCAGCGCGCCGTGCTCGCCGGAGGCCACGATCGTCGGGAACGACGGCTCTGCACCCCGCTCGCGCAGCTCCTGCTCGAGCTCCCGGGCCAGCTCGCGCTCGGTGCGGCCGCGGCTGCCGCGCTCGCGCAGCAGCTCGTAGACCTCGTCGGCCAGCTCGGACGCCGCGGCGATCGCGCGTAGCTCCCCGTCGTCCTTGACCTCGCGCAGCCGCTCGACCAGGCCGGCGGCCTCGACCAGCTCGACGCCCTCACCGGTGGACTCGCTCAGCTTGTGGTGGACGCGCACGGTCACGTGGGCGTCGTCGAAGCCGGCGCGGCCGCTCAAGAGCTTGGCGAGCTGGGCGAGCAGGTCGCGCTCCCCCTTCACGAGCTCGAAGCCGCTCACCTCCTCCTGGGCCTGCTCGACATAGCGGAAGTCGGTGACGAAGAGGCGATCCTCCGGCGTCACGAGGCAGGCCCCGTTGGTGCCGGTGAAGCCGGTGAGGTAGCGCACGTTCACGAGGTTCGTGACGAGCAGGCAGTCAAGCTCGCGCTCGCCGATCAGGTCGAGGAGGCGGTCGGCGCGGGCTGTGAGTGTCGCCTCGGTCATGTCAGCTCCTTACCCAGTATCTCGAGGGCCTCGCGGTAGCCGTCCACGCCCTTGCCCTGCACGCGGCCCACGCAGACGTCGCGGATCACCGACTCCGCGCGCCAGTCCTCGCGGCCGTCGACCTCGGAGAGATGCACCTCGACGGCCGGCAGCCCGGACACCTCGAGGGCGTCGCGGATCGCCCACGAATAGTGGGTCCAGGCGCCCGGGTTGAGCACCAGACCGTCGGCGCTTTCGGGGGCGCGGTGAAGGCGCTCGCAGAACTCACCCTCGTGGTTCGTCTGGAAGAAGGCCGCCTCGAAGTCGAGCTCGCCGGCGAACTGCTTGATTCGCAGCTCGAGGTCCATCAGCGACAGGCCGCCGTAGATCTCCGGCGGCCGCTTGTCGAGCACGTCGAAGTTCACCCCATGGATCACCTCCACGCGCTTCCTCACCCGCCGTGGACCTCCTCCACCGCAGCCCTCAGGTCGCCCGGGGCGATCTCGTGCCCGGGCGTGACCATGCCGGGCGACTCGACCAGCACGAACGGCACTCGCCCGCCGCTCCGCTTCTTGTCGCGCTCGACCAGCGTGAGCACCTCGTCGACGTCGGCGCCGGTGAACGACAGCGGCAGCCCGCGCGCCTCGAGCAGGCCCGCCACCTCGCGGCGCAGGGCGTCGCGGCCGGAGAGCCGCAGGGCCACGAGCAGGCCGATGCCCACCGCCTCGCCGTGGCGGTAGCGCGAGTAGCCGGTTGCCGCCTCGATCGCGTGCCCGACCGTGTGGCCCAGGTTGAGCACCTGGCGCCTCCCCTCGTCGCGCTCGTCCTCGGCCACCACGGTGAGCTTGGTGCGCAGGCAACCCTGCACCACCTGGCCGTCGACGGGTCCGCCCTGGCGCACGCGCGCCCAGAGCGGCCCACCCGCGATCAGCGCGCTCTTCACCACCTCGGCGTAGCCGGCGGCCGCCTCCTTCTCGGGGAGGGTGTCGAGCGCCGCCGGGTCGCAGATCACCGCCGCCGGCTGGTGGTAGGCGCCCACGTAGTTCTTGCCCTCCGGCAGGTCCACGCCCGTCTTGCCGCCGTAGGCGGAGTCGACCTGGGCCACCAGGGTCGTCGGCACCTGGACGTGGCGCATCCCACGCTGGTAGACGGCGGCGCAGAAGCCGGCCAGGTCGCCCACCACGCCACCGCCGACCGCGACCACGAGGTCGCCGCGCTCGGCGCCGGCCTGGGCGAGCTGGCGCAGCACCAGCTCGGCTCCGTGGATCGACTTGTGCTCCTCCCCCGCCATCACCACGATCTTCGCCTCGCCGTCCACGCCGTGGTGGCGAAGGATCTGCTCGTCGGTCACCACGAAGCGGCGGGCGCCGGTCGGGTGGAAGAAGGCCGAGGCGATCAGCCCCCGGCCGAGGAAGACCGGATAGGCGCCGGACTCCGCCGGGGCCCAGACGAGCCGGGTTCCCGGAGGCGCCTCGCGCAGGGCCAGCAGCGCCGGGAGGGCTCGCCGAGGGGTGTCGCGGTCGGACGGCGGCAGCACCGCGTCGGCCACCGACTCGTAGACCGCCCGGCGGTCGCGATGGAGCTGGTCGAAGCGATCGCGCTCGCGCGCCAGCGGCCGGCCCTTGCCGGACGCCCGCCGCCAGGCCTGGTCGGGCTCGACCTCGAGGTGCACGACCGTGTGGCCGCCGAGCGCCTCCCTCACGGCGTCCGAGCCCACGGCGCCGCCGCCGAGCGCCAGCACCGGGGAGGCGCGGCGCTCGAGCAGCCGCAGCACGAGCTCCTGCTCGCGCGCGCGGAAGGCGGCCTCTCCCTCGCGGTCGAAGAACGACTCGAGCGGCTCCCCGAGCTCGCGTTCCAGCTCGCGGTCGGAGTCGAGCGGCTGGACGCCGAGCTCTGCGGCCACCGTACGGGCGGCGCTCGACTTGCCCGCGCCCATGAAGCCGACGAAGACGAGTGACCCGCCGTGGGCGGGCTCGAACGCTCTCAGCGCCTCCATCCGATGCGCTCCCGGTAGGCGTCCAGCGCGGCCCTCACGTCGTCGATGTGATCGCCGCCGAGCTTCTCGCGGTAGGTCGAGCCCAGCACGAGCGCGACCATTGCCTCCCCCACCACGCCCGCGGCCGGCACGGTGCAGGAGTCGGTCCGCTCGCGCAGCGCCGCGGCGGGCTCGTGCGTTTCGGTGTCCACCGAGCGGAGCGGCTGGGTCAAGGTCGGCAGGGGCTTCATGGCGCCCCGCACCACGAGCTGCTCGCCGGTGGTCATCCCGCCCTCGAGCCCGCCGGCGCGGTTGGTCTCGCGGTAGTAGCCCTGCTCTTCCGACCAGAAGATCTCGTCGTGCGCCTCGGAGCCGACCTTGCCGGCCACCTCGAAGGCGTTGCCGACGGACACGCCCTTCATCGCCTGTATCGACATGATGGCCTGCGCCATCCGGCCGTCCAGCCGCTCCGACCAGGACAGGTGCGAGCCGAGCCCGGGCACGAGCCCGAAGGCGCGGACCTCGAACACTCCTCCGAGCGACTCGTTGGCCTTCCGGGCCCTGTCGATCTCGCTGACCATGGCGTCGCTCGCGTCCGCGTCGAGGCAGCGCACGGGGCTGTCGTCCACGCCCTCGAAGTCGCCCACGCCCAGCTCCTCGCGCTCGGGCGCCGTGACGCTGCCGATCTGCACCACGTGGCTTCGCACCTCCACGCCGAGCGTGCGCACGAAGGCCTTGGCCAGCCCGCCGGCCGCCACGCGCGCGGCCGTCTCGCGGGCGCTGGCGCGCTCGAGCACGTTCCGGACGTCGCGGTGGCCGAACTTCTGTATCCCGGCGAGGTCGGCGTGCCCGGGGCGCGGCAGGTGCACCTCCTGCACCTCGGCGTCCACCGGCCACGGGTTCATCCGCTCCTCCCAGTTTGCGTAGTCGCGGTTGACGATCCGCAGCGCCACCGGGCTGCCGAGCGTGTGCCCGTGACGGACGCCCGCGTAGACCTCCGCGCGGTCGCTCTCGATCTTCATCCGGCCGCCGCGGCCGTGGCCGAGCTGGCGCCGGGCGAGGTCGCCATCGACGTCCTCGGGCGTCAGCTCGAGGCCCGCCGGCAGGCCTTCAACGATCGCCGTGAGGCCCGGCCCGTGCGACTCGCCGGCCGTGGTGAAGCGGAGCGACATGGCGCCCCAACCCTACTTGCGCGCTGGTTCGGCTCTGGCGCTAGTTCAGCGCGTACCAGTCGGGCGACTGGTCGAACGGAGCCCACGAGTCGCCGAACCCGGGATGGCGGTTGCAGGTCCGCGAGGACCTGAACGGCAGGCACGGGTTGAACGGGTTGACCCGGCCGTAGGCCGACGCGTGCCAGAAGATCTGGTCGTCGGTACCCGAGCCGGCGGCGTCGGTCACGTCCGTCGATACGACGCACTCCTGCTTGCGGTCGTCGCCGCTGCCCTCGAGCGGGTCGTTCGGATACACGGCCCCGAACTTGTTGAACGAGGCAACGCGGCTCAGCTCCATCATGTTGGGGACGTCGTCGTGATCCTGGTCGTCCGCGCCGTCGCGCACGTTGTCACCGTCGCTGTCGGAGTCGGTCGGGTCGGTCCCGGAACCCTGGACGTAGTAGGGCGCCTCGTCGCTGTAGCAGCTGTTCCACCAGGACGCGTTCATGCGGCCCACACCCGTGTTCTCGTCGAAGTTGGTGAGCCCGTCGGCGTCTTCGTCACGCTCCTCGTCCGAGAGGAAGCCGTCTCCGTCGAAGTCGTAGTAGTTGAGCTCCTGCGCCGACTCCGTGTGGTTCAGGTTGGTGTCGAAGATCCCGTAGGTGCTCCCCCCCTGCCCGTACTCGCCGTGGTCGTCGATGAAGACGTCGCGATACCCGGCTCCCCCCGCCCAGCTGATGAAGCTGGCGGCCTTGGCATAGCCGGCCGCGGCCAGCGCCGGGAAGTGCCGGTCGCCCTGGCCCGCGGTGAAGTGGTAGATCGAGTGCTGAAGGCCGTCGGAGTAGCTGAAGCAGTTGCTCGCGACGCCCGAGTCGCAGGGCGACAGCGACAGGGCCGCGCCCCCAGCCGCGTACTTCCACAGCTTCTGCTCGACCTTCTGGCTGAGCGAGTCGCCGTCGTAGTCCGTGTTCCCGTCGCTCGGATCGAGCGGGTTCGGGTAGGGGCGCTTGCCCGGGTACGGGAGGCTGTTGTTCGGGTCCTGGTAGTTGTCGTTGTTCAGGTCGACCGCCGAGCGGTACTCGAAGCCGTCCTCGACGCCGTCGCCGTCGGTGTCCTTCTTGCAGGGATCGGTGCCGAGCGTCTTCTCGAGGCTTCCCGCGAGCAGGTCGCCGTCCTGATCGCCGGCGATGCAGGTGGGCGCTACGGGCTTGGGCTTGGGGGCGGGGGCCGGGGCCGGGGCCGTACCGCCTCCGCCGCCGCCTCCGCCGCTCCCTCCGCCGCTCTTCGGCCCGTTGCCCGTCACCACGACCGGCGAGAGCCGCTTCCGGGTCCAGCCGCCGAAGGTCTTGTTGACGAGCACACGCAGCTTGAAGCGGGCCGTGTCGTGCTTGCCCACCGCCCGGCCGACCGACTTGGGCACGACCACCACGAGCTTGCGGCGGCTGGCGCGCTTCGGCTTGACCAGCACGGTGCGCCTGCCGGGCCCGCGGAAGACGACCGTGTTGTGCCGCCTGTTCGAGCTGAAGTTCTTGCCGCGGATCGTGACCTTGCCGCCCACGGACAGGCGCATCGGGCTGACGCGCGTGACGACGGGCTTCTTCGCCTTCTTCTTCTTGGCGTCCGCCGCGGCGGGCACGGCGAGCACCGTGAGGGCGAGGAGGGCAAGGCAGATCTGAATGGCACGGCGTCGCATCACGTTCTCCCTATCGACTGTCCTTGTCGGTGCTTGAATCGCCCGAGTGCTCGCTGGCCACGGTCACGAGGTCGGCCAGGAGGGGCGGCGAGAAGCGCCGGACCTTCTTGTCGTCGGCGCTCTGGGGGTCGTCCGCCGTGCGGTCCGAGCTCGCGCTACGAGCCTCGACCCCGGAAGCGGAAGCCTTGTCGATCTTGACCTTGCGGATCTCGTCGATCCGCAGCGTGTAGGAGTGCCCGCTGTCGTCGCTGAAGCGCTCGACGGAGCCCGGTCCGATGCTGAGCGTCGCGCAGTCCGACCCGCTCGGGCTGCAGTGGCCCTCGCCGTCGGCGTTCAGCGTCGAGTCGACCAGGAAGACCGCGTTGTCTCCGGTCGAGTCGACCCCCAGGAAGAGGAGCAGCGGGTTGTCCTGGCTCGGGAGCTGGGTCAGCTTGGTCATGCTCTTGTGCTTGTGCGTCTTGCCGTCGGCGGTGAAGGTCGCGTCGAGCACGTACGTGTACTTGGTCACGGAACCGCCGCCGTTGCCGCCGCCCGAAGGCGTCTGGGGGCTGGGCGACGGGACGCCGCCGCCACCGCCGCCGGAGCCTCCGCCGGTGGTGTCGGTCGCGCCGCCGCCGGAGCTGCCGCCGCTCGACTCCTGGCTCGAGGCGAGCTGGGTCGACGCCTTGTCGAGACCCGACGACGAGATCTGCTGAAGGTTCTTCACGCCCTCCGGCGCGAACGGGTTGCGCGGGTCGAAGAGCTTGAGCGTCGAGCCGGCGCCGGAGTCCTCGTCGGCCAGGGCCACGAGTGCCTTGGTCGCCTCGGTCTGGCCGGTCGCGACCGGCTGGGCCGGCGCGGAGGCGCTCTCGTTCGCCGGCTTGGCCAGGAGCACGGGCACGGCCACGAGGCCGGCCAGCAGCAGGATGGCGACCGGGAGCAGGCGCTTCTCGCGCAGGTCGTTGATGACGTTCTCGAAGATGTCCTTCATCGGGTGCTCACCGCCGCGGGGGGCGTCGTGGGGGTCGAGGGAGCCGGGGACGAGCCGGAGGAGGCCGGCGTCGACGGGCTCGTGCCGGAGGAGGAGGGGCCGCCCGGCGTCGCGCCGGCGGTGGTGCCCTCGTCCTTCGGGGTCAGATAGACGGTCGCGTTGACCTGCGCCTCGAGGCGCGGGAAGGCGCTCGCCTTGAAGGTGAAGCCGTCGATCGCCATCAGCCGGCCGTGGACGTTGATGCGGTCGTTGGCCAGGCGCACGAAGCGCTTGAGCTGGTGGAAGAAGTCGGCCAGGTCGAAGAAGCCGCCCTTGAAGGTGAACGTGAGCGGCACTGAGTCGAGACCCGGCACGCTGGCGCCCGCGGGCGTCGAGCTGCCCGAGGTCGAACTCGAGGTCGAGCTCGAGCTCGAGGAGCTGGAGCTGGAGCTGGAGCTGCCGCCGCTGCCCTCGGTCTGCGCGGTCTTGGCGTCCGCGCCGGCCTTGGCGTTGTTGGCCTTCTCAGCCGCCTGGCCCGGACCGGTGCTGGCGGTCTCGCCGCCCGCGGCCGAGGCCGGCGGGCTCGAGCTCGAGCCGCTGGAGCCCGTGCTGCTCGAGCCGCCGGAGGACGAAGCCGAAGGTGTCGAGCTGCCGCTCGAGCTCGACGCCGACTGGCGCTCTCCCACCTTGATGCTCTCGAAGGCGATTCCGGTGCCCTTGGCCGCGCTGTTCAGCTGGACGATCAGGCTCGGCATGTCGACCGTGGTCGGGATCGCCTTGCCGAGCTTCACGACCGTCGCGTAGTCCGAGGCGAAGCTCGCCTGGGCCGCCTTCAGCGCCGCGAGCTCCTGCTGGGCCTGGTCGCGCTTGCCCTCCTGCCGGGTGAGCTGGTCGCCGAGCTTGGCCGAGTCCTGGCGCTTCGGCGCCAGGAGCAGGAACCAGTAGCCCAGGAGGACCAGGATCGGGATCAGCGCGAGAACGATCTTCTTGTCGCGGTCCGTGAGGGTCACGATCCACCTCCCAGACGCGCGGGCACGTGGCGCTCACCGGTCTGGGGAGCGACCTCTTGCTTGAAGGTCACGGTCAGGTCGAACTTGTAGGCGCCGTCCTTGCAGCCGTCGCTGGAGCTGCCCGAGGCGCTGTCGCCCTGGGCCGGGGCGCCACCGCTGTCGCCGCCGTCCTCGACCTGTTGGGTCGACTCGTTGAGGTTGACGTCGTCGACGCCGTGCATCTGACGCAGGCGGACGAGCATCGTTGCCACCGTGTCCTGCCCCTTGGCGCAGCCGGCGAGGTGCATCGAGGGAAGACCGGAGGCGGAGGCGTCCGATGGCGGCGGGGTGGAGCTCGTCGACGTCGAGGACGCGTCCGAGGACTGCGGGCCCTTGGAGGCGTCCAGCTGGGTGAGCGAGGTGCCGTTCGGCAGCACGAGCGAGAGCTCGCGTACGAGCCGCTCCCAGTCGAAGCGGTCGCTGGCGAGCGTCGTGACCGAGCTGATGCGGGTCTGCTCGATCTTGTGGAAGTCGCCGAACGAGGACTGCGCGCCGGCCTCTGCCTTGTCGCGCGCGATCTCCTTGTTGACCTCGGCGATCTTGGTCTTCTTCGAGTTGACCGAGTTGCCGGTCATGACGAAGCCGATCAGCATCAGCAGCAGCACGCCGAGCACGCCCAGGGCGATGTAGCCGCTACGGCCGTCGCCGGTCGTCGCCTTGGCGCGGTACTCGGAAGGAAGAAGGTTGACCGGCCTCATGCCGCCGCTCCCATTGCGAGGCCGACCGAGACGGTGTGGCGGTAGGGGTCCTCACCCGCCGGGAAGCCGGCCCCGGGCAGCGCGCCGAGCGGCTCGGCGACCGTGACCGGAAGCCCGGTCACCTCGCCGACGCGGTGCGCGAGGCCCTCGACCTCGGCGCCCGGGCCGGACAGGATCAGCTCGTGGACGAGCGCCGCGTCGGCCTGGGCGCGGTAGTACTCGATCGACAGGCGAAGCTCTTCGGCGAGGTCGTGCACGGAGGCGTCCTCGCCGTCCCAGTCGGCGCTCAGCGGGCGCGTGAACACGCAGCGCGAGCCGATGCCGATCGCGACGTTCACGACGCCGCCCAGGTGGCAGTAGACGCGGCCCGTCTCGTCGCCGTCGGCGTCGGCCCCGTGCAGCGTCCGCATCAGCGCAAAGGCGCTCAGGTCGACGCCCTCGGCCTTGAGGCCGGCGCCGCGTACGGCCGCCACGAGCTGGTCGACCATCGAGCGGCGGGCCGCGACCACGAGGACGCGGGAGCGCTTCTTGCCGTCCTCGTCCTCGATCTCGCCCACCAGCTGGTGGTCGATCACGGCCTCCTCGAGAGGCATCGCGACGGTCTCGGCCGTCTGGAAGCGAATGGCCGCCTCGCGCTCGCGGTCGTCGGCGATGTGCGGCAGCTCGATGTGGCGGACGACGATCTGCTGGTTGGCCACGCCCAGCTGCACGCGGCGGGGCAGGCCCTGATGGTTGAAGAGCTCCTTCAGCGCCTCGGCCAGGTCGTCGGGCTTGGCGACCTCACCGTCCACCACGATGCCCGGGTCGAGCTCGTGGCTCACGGCCCGCTGGACGACGCCGCCAGACACCTGGGCGGCGGCCACGAAGCCGCCGTCCACGTCGAGGCCTACGAATCCGTCATTGCTGTTCTTGCGAAGGGAGAGCATCGGATAGGGGGAGGGCCTGGTTCCCCTATCGACAGTCGCCCCCGGGTGCTTGAGTCGCCGGCGGGCGGCTGGACGTCCCGTTTCAATTCAGGAAGTGATCCTTGTAGAAATCCACCAGGTCGGGCCCGACGAGCACGCCGACGAGGCCTCCCAGCGCGAGAAACGGAGCAAAGGGAACACCCTTCTTGCGAGCGCTCCCGCCCTCGCGGACGAGCACGACGATGCCGACGACCGTGCCGGAGGCGAAGGCCACGAGCAGCGCCGGCGCCACCGAGCTGCCGAGGAACAGCCCCATCACGCCTGCGAGCTTCACGTCCCCCATCCCCATGCCCGAGGGATAGGCGAGCGCAGCGAGGAACAGCGCCAGGAAGGCCGCCGCGCCGGCGATCAGGAGCTCGGGCAGGTCGTCCGGCTTGATCACGGCCGCCCCGGCCAGCCCGAAGACCGCCGCGGGCGCGACGATCCGGTTGGGCACGATCTTGTGCTCGAGGTCGATGCCTGCGATTGCGATCAGCATCGCCGCGAACGGCAGCTCGAGGATCAGGTCCGAGTCGACCCCGCGCACGAGCGCGATCGCCACGAACGAGACCGCCGTGAGGAGCTCGATCGCCGGGTAGCGGGCCGAGATGCGGGCTCCGCAGTCGCGGCAGCGCCCGCGCAGAAGGAGCCACGAGACGACCGGGATGTTGTCTCTCGCGCGCACGAGCGCCCCGCACTCGGGGCAGTGCGACCGCGGGCGGATCAGCGACTCGCCCTTCGGAAGCCGGTGGATGACGACCGTCAGGAAGGAGCCGATCGCGGCGCCCAGGGCGCCGATCAGGACGACGACAGCTGCCATCGAGCGCTCAGGCTAGGCCGGAGGGCGGCCGTTCCTACCGCGCCGGCGACTCTTCCGCCTGCCGGATCACCTTCCACGACGCCTGCACGGGGTCGAGGAAGCTCGGCGGCGAGCGGTACTTGAGCTGGTCGTTGTAGTTGTAGTTCTTCACGTAGCCGGTGACGATGCTCGAGCCACCGGTGCCGACCGCGCCACGATGCTTCTGCGCGATGGCGCCGCTGACTGTCAGTGTGCCGAGCGGGCTGCCGCAGTTGTAGTTGTCGACCGTGAACGAGCCGCCGAGCGAGAGGATCGCGGCGTGGATCGTCACGTTCGTGGGGGTGTTCGAGGCGTTGCCGGTGCAGGTTCCGTTGCTCTTCGTCACCGGGTGCCAGACGCGGACGAAGCCGTTGGCGATCAGGCCCATCAAGGCCGTGGTGTTGCCGCTCGTGCGCGTGAGGCTGCCGGTGACGATGATGTCGTTCTCGGCTCCGACCGTGACGTCGCTCGAGTAGTTGCCGGACACGCGCACGTCGGCGCAGCCGCTCCCGGTGGTCTCGGTGTCGGTCGGGTCGTAGGGATGCGAGCAGCCGTTGTTCTTGACGTAGATCACGCCGTTGCTCGGGATCGCCATCGACTGGGGGTTGCCGCCGTTGACGTTCGCGTTCGTGACCGTGACGTTGCCGCCGTTGAAGGCCAGCGTCGTCGGCCCCGTGAAGGTGTAGGCGGACTGGGCCGCCTTGCCTAGAGCGGTGTTCGACGGGGGCATGCCGAGCTCGGCCGCGTGCTGTGTGAGCGAGGGCCGGAAGTTGGGGTCGACACCGCTGCAGGGAATCCAGGCGCGGTCGTCTTGATCCGACGCGTCGTCGGCGTTCGAGATCTCGATCGCGTCGCTGCCGCCGGCGCGTCCGAAGTCCGGCGTGCCGCAGGTGTGGATGCTGTCGTTCGAGTGGAACGGTCCGTTCACCGCGTCGGCGTCGCCGAACGTGATCTCTCCGCAGATCGATGCGGTGGTGACGCTGAAGACGCCGCTCCAGGCGCTGCCGGTCCAGTACTGGCCTCGCCATGACGGGTACTCGGCGCGGCCCTCGCCGTTCGACTGGCTGCCCCAGTAGTGGTGCTCGCACTTGTCGCCGCCCCAGCTCAACAGGTCCGGGCCGCCGTCGGGCGTGCCGCCCGAGTTGGTCGAGCGCGTGGCCGACTGGCCGACCGTGGACGAGGCGAAGTAGTGGAGCGCCTGGTTCTCCAGGTCGGTGAAGTAGAGGAAGTCGAGGAAGCCCTTGCGGCGGAAGGTCGCGATGACCGCCCGGTAGTTTTTCGTGCCCTTGACGTGACCGGTCGAGCGGATGCGGAAGTTCCCGTCGGAGTCGATCATCGTCCCGATCGGATCGGTCGTGCTGCAGGTCGACTGCCCGGACTTGGGCAGCAGCTCGATCGAGTACTCCGAGCCCGAGCTCGGCACGTCGCGCCACTTGCGTGTCGGCGGCGGCGTCCCCGTGAACGGCTGGTTCACGGCGTTCGGGGTCGGCACGCTCGTGCACTTCGTCCAGTAGTTGGAGTCCGAGTTGAGGTGGTAGAGGTAGTCCGCGATGCCGGCCTCCGCCGCCGCGTAGGCCTGCTTGTCGTCCTGGTCGTAGCGCGAGAGGTGGATGTCGCCGCCGGCGGCCGCGATCGCGGCGATGCTCAGCATCGTGATCACGAGCAGGGCGCCGATAGCCGCCACCATCGTGAAGCCGGTCTCCTCTGTCAGCCGCTTCAGCCGCATACCAGTCGATTCGGATCTGCGTCAGTGGTATCGGCGGTTTGCGCGCGGACCGTGACCCTCGTGTCGCGATCGGCACGGCGGAGCGGGTCCGGGTTGCCGCTCGACGGCGCCATCTGGAAGGCGACCTCGAGCATCGACACGCGCGCGACCGAGTTGGACGGGATCGGGCTGGTGATCGCCGTGCTCAGCGGGACCGAGAGCTGCGTGCCCGCCGGGTTGTAGTAGCGGAAGATCGGCGTGCTCCCGATCTGGCCGACGTTCGTCGCGACCGTGAAGGTGCGCGAGACCGTCGAGGAGAAGGTCCAGGGCGGGCCGCTCGTGGTGGTGGCGTCCCACTGGCTCTCGGTGATCTTGCCGCTGCCGGTCGAGACGTAGGTCAGCTGGCGCTTCTGCGGCTTGTAGACCGGGTTGTTGTCGAAGTCCGTGTAGAAGGTGACCGAGCTGCCGTCGCCCGAGACGATCGGGTAGGTGGTCGAGTCGAGGCAGACCTGCGAGCGCAGCTCCCGCGTCATCCGGTCCATCGCGATGCGCGCTCGCTGCGCGGTCTCCACCCGGTCGGTGGTCCGCGAGGTCGAGCGCCCCGACACCTCGGTCAGGCCGAGCGCCGCGCTGAAGACCACGGTCCCGATCAGGATCGTCACGAGCAGCTCGATGAGGGTGAAGCCGCTCTCGTCCGCCAGGCGGCTCTTGACCCGCGCGATCACGGGCACACCCCGTTGGTCGTGCCGGTGCTCATGCTGATCGAGTTCACCGCCGCCGGCGCCGAGCCGTTCGGCACGATGTTCGCCACGTTCGTGACCTGCTTGAACTTGTGCGGGTTGGTGTTCGTGACCTCGCCGCAGACGGTGTAGGTCCCGTACGGCAGCGGGAGGCTCACCGCGGCCGGGCTGTTGCCGTTGGCGTTGGTGACCGAGTAGGAGGCCAGCCCCGTGCAGCCCGGCGTGGTCGGCTTGAAGACGATTTTGCTGGTGCTCGAGGAGCTGCCCACGTTCGCAAGGCGCGCCTGGAGCCGCGGCATCCGCACGTTGACGAGCGTCGAGGTGCCGCCGGGGGGAACCGTGAGCGGGTTCGTGGCCTGGCTCCCGTTGGCCGCCAGCGTCGGGTCCGCTTGGCTGCAGCCGCCGGCGTAGGCGTTGTACCCGCTCGAGAAGGGGAACAGCGTGGCCGTAGCCCCGCTCGTCATGGTGCCGGAGCTCGTGGTCCGCGTGTACGACTCGTACGCGGGGATTCCGAGGCCCGTGTTCGCCACGGTGAAGGCATCGCCCGTGGTGTTCTGCACGGTCCCGCTCCCCACCGATGCGGTGGTCTGGAAGTTCACCTGCGCGATGCCGGCCCGGTCGTAGAGGTACTGCTGGCTGGCGGTCTGCTGGCCCTGGATCACCACCGAGTCGACGACGTTGGAGGCGTTCGGCTGCTGGCTCTCGACGTAGCCGGACTGCCCGAACGAGATCGTGTAGGTCCCGGCCGGGATGTAGCCGATGAAGATGCAGCCGTTGGAGTTGGTGGTCTCGTTGAAGTTCTTGGCGCCCGCGACCGAGACCGCCACGCCGGACAGCCCCGTGCCGGTGCGGTCGCTGATCTGGATCGCGAGGCTTCCCTGGGTGGCGCTGAACGACCCGTTCGGGACCGAGCGCAGGCTGTCCTCGACGACGGGCTTGGCGCTCCCCATCCCCGACCAGGTGACGGTGGAGCGGATCTTCAGGTAGTCGAAGCTCGTGTTCGAGCCGGTGCAGCTCTGCGTGCCCGAGGCGTCGTTCACCCAGTCGGCGCGCGAGGTGACCGTGAAGGAGTCGCCGTCCGAGGTCTCGGTGCGCGTCTCCCTGAGGTTGTTGATCTGGCTGAGCCGCATCTGGCGCATGCGCTCCTGGTCCGACTCGGCGAGCTGGGAGGCGATGTTCTTCGCCTTGTCGCGGCCGGACGTGGCCGACGCGGAGTCGAGCGCAGTGAAGACGCCGATCGCGGAAAGCGCGACCAGGACGGCGGACACCAGCACCTCGATGATCGTGAATCCGTCCTCTTCACGGGCGGATCGACGGAGGGCGTCGGAGCACCGCTTGATGGGCTCAGGCAGCAGCACGAAGCTCGTATCGACTTGCTCACACCGGACTTGAGGCAACACGTGGCCAGATAGCCGAAGAGCGGACCCCGGGGGGGGCCCGCTCTCCGTTTCACGTATCGGTCGTCCGTCTACCAGTTGCCGCCAGAGGGGCACGCGCCCGTGTTGGCGGTGGTGCACGTTCGGGTGATGGTCCCGTCCGATGCCCGGGTGATCTTGAACTTGTTGCCCGACTTCGAGGTCGTCTCGACGCTGTAGTTGTCAGCGCCGGGGACCGTCACGGTCAGCGAGCCGGCGTTCTTCAGCGAAGGCTCGACGCCCTCGAGGGCCGCCTTGTCGGCGCCGGTGTACTGGCCGTTGTTGTCCGTCGAGTACGTCTCCATCGCCGTGGCGGCGGTACGAGTCGCGGACTTCGACTCGGCGTCCTGGCCCTTCTGCCTCTGCGACAGGAAGGCCGGCAGCGCAATCGCCGCCAGGATGCCGATGATCAGGATGACAACGAGGAGCTCGATGAGGGTGAATCCCTCTTGCTCGCTCATTCGTTCGCGTAGCTTCCGCATAGCCGTTCCCTCCTTGGAACAGGTGTGGCTGAGTCCGAGCATCTAGCTCGGGCGGGCGCGCGGATTGCTTGACGCGGACGGCTGCGCCTGGACGTATCGGCGGGAAAAATAGGAGGGCGGGCCCGAAGGCCCGCCCTCGATGGGCACGACTGGGATCAGCCGCTTACCAGTTACCGCCCGAGGGACAGGCACCCGAGTTTGCGGTGGTGCAGGTACGGGTGATCGTCCCGTCGGCAGCGCGGGTGATCTTGAACTTGTTGCCCGACTTGGACGTGGTCTCGACGCTGTAGTTGTCAGCGCCCGGGACCGTCACGGTCAGCGAGCCGGCGTTCTTCAGCGAAGGCTCGACGCCCTCGAGGGCCGCCTTCGTCGCGCCGGTGTACTGGCCGTTGTTGTCCGTCGAGTACGTCTCCATCGCCGTAGCGGCCGTACGCGTGGCCGACTTCGACTCGGCGTCCTGACCCTTCTGCCTCTGCGACAGGAAGGCCGGCAGCGCAATCGCCGCCAGGATGCCGATGATCAGGATG
>DASXBA010000205.1:0-2503 GCA_036406475.1 Thermoleophilaceae bacterium
GATCTGCCTGCGCTTCACCGCGCGGGTGTTCGAGGACGTGAAGATCGGGCCGTCGCCGCTGTGGCTCAAGCAGCGGCTGATGGCGGCCGGGCAGCGCCCGATCTCCAACGTCGTCGACATCACCAACTACGTGATGCTCGCGACGGGGCAGCCGCTCCACGCCTTCGACCTCGACGAGGTTCGCGGCTCCTCGATCGTGGTTCGCCGCGCGGAGGACGGCGAGAAGATGACCACGCTCGACGACGTCGAGCGGACCTTCGACGCCGAGGCCGCCCTCGTCTGCGACGCCGAAGGCCCGAGCGGAATCGCCGGGATCATGGGCGGGCAGATCTCGGAGGTCTCGGACAAGACCACCCGGGTGCTCATGGAGGCGGCCACCTGGGTGGGGCCGAACATCATGCGCACGTCGAAGGAGCTCGGCCTGCGCACGGAGGCCTCCGCACGGTTCGAGAAGCAGCTCCACCCCGACCTGGCGATGGCGGCCCAGCGGCTGGCCGCCAGGCTGATGGTCGAGCTGTGCGGCGCGCGCTTCGTGCCCGGGACGCTCGACGCCTACCCGAGCCCGCCCGAGCCGCGCGAGGTCTCCCTCCGTCCCGAGCGGCTCGAGCGCCTGCTGGGCGAGACCATCCCGGCGGACCAGGTCACGGCGATCCTCGACCGCCTGGGCTTTGCCCCGCGCTCGGACAACGGCCGAGTGAGCGTGACCGTCCCGCCGTGGCGCGACGCGGACGTCCAGCGCGAGGCCGACCTGATCGAGGAGGTCGCCCGCATCCACGGGCTCGACAAGCTGCCCACCACGCTGCCGGCACGCGAGAACGCGGTCGGCCGCCTCCGGCCGGACCAGCTGCTGCGGCGCCGGCTCGAGGACGCCCTGCGCGACCGCGGCCTCGACGAGTGCGTGTCCTATTCCTTCACGCGCCCGGCCGCGCTGGCGGACCTGCGGCTCGCCGAGGACGACGCACTGCGGCTCGAGAATCCACTGAGCGAGGAGCTGAGCCTGATGCGGCCGCTCCTCCTGCCCGGCCTGCTCGACGCAGCCGCCCACAACGCCGCCCACGGCCGCTCCGACGCCACGCTGTTCGAGTCGGCGCACGTCTACTCGCCCGACGGCTCGCTGCACCAGGCGCCCGACGGCTCGCCGCGGGGCGCCAGGCCCGCCGCCGAGCGGCACCACCTGGCGGTGGTGCTCGGCCGGGGCACGCCCGGCGGCTGGCGCAGCCAGGCCACGCCGGCCGACTTCTACTCCGCCCGTGCCCTGCTCGAGGCCCTCCTGGGCGTCGCGCGGACGGACTGGCGCGCCGAGCCTGGCGGCCCGCCCTTCCTGCACCCGGGCCGCTCGGCCACGATCGTCGCGGCCGACGGCGTCGAGCTCGGCTGGATCGGCGAGCTGCACCCGCTCGTGACGCGCGCGTGGGAGATCGACCGCCCGCTCGCCGGCTTCGAGCTGGACGCGGACGCCCTCGCCGAGCTCCACCCGGGCGTCGAGTTCTTCCGCGACGTGACGACCTTCCCGGCCGTGCTCCAGGACATCGCCGTTGTGGTGGGCGAGGAGACGAGCGCCGCCGAGGTCGAGCGGGCCGTGCGCGCAGGCGGGGGCGACCTGCTCACCGGCGTGAGCGTGTTCGACCTCTACCACGGCGAGCAGGTGGGGGAGGGCAGCAAGTCGCTCGCGCTGAGGCTCGAGTTCCGCGCGCCCGACCGCACGCTCACCGACGAGGAAGTTGCCCAGCGCCGCAAGGAGATCGAGGCGGCCCTCGGCGAGATCGGGGGTGCGCTCCGTGCCTAGGCGCGTCGCCGTGCTCGGCGCGTCGGGCTTCGGGGGCGCGCTCTGCGCCCACCTGGTCGACCGCCATCCCTCGCTCGAGTTGACTGCGGCCACCGCCCGCACGGAGGCGGGTCGGCGCCACGACGAGATCTATCCGCGCTACGGGGTGGAGCGCGTGCTCGAGCAGTTCGACGCCGACGCGATCGCAGAGCGCGCCGACGCCGCACTCGTGGCCTACCCGCACAAGGCGGCGGCCCCGGCCGTCAAGGCGTTGCGCGAGCGCGACCTCAAGGTGGTCGATCTGTCGGCCGACTTCCGCCTCGACCAGGAGAGCTACGAGCGCTGGTACCAGCCGCACGAGGCGCCGGAGCTCCTGGACGAAGCCGTCTACGGGCTGCCCGAGTCGCACCGCGAGGAGATCAAGCAGGCGTCGCTGGTCGCCGGACCGGGCTGCAACTCGACCGCCGCGCTGCTGGCCGCGCTTCCGCTCCGCGGCCGGATCGAGGACGCCGTGTTCGACATCAAGGCGGGCGTCTCCGGCGCCGGGCGCGAGGCGACCGAGGAGACGCACTACTCCTCGGCCGCCGAGAACGTCAACGCCTACAAGGTGGAAGGCCACCGGCACAGCGCCGAGATCGAGCAGGAGCTCGGGCCGGCCCGTCTCAGCTTCGTGACCCACCTGGTGCCGCTCGACCAGGGAATCCTCGCGACCTCTTACCTGACCGTTCCCGGCCTCAC
>DASXBA010000206.1:0-21511 GCA_036406475.1 Thermoleophilaceae bacterium
TCCTGCGCGACGGGGAGGTGGTCGGGGACATGCCGGTCGAGGCGCTGGTCGACGGCTGCCCTCTCTATGACCTCGAGCCCGGCGAGCCGCAAGGGTGGGTCTACGGCAATCGGGCGACGCTGCGCGCCGACGCCAGTGCCGAGGAGGAGCTGCTGGCGATCCTGAGCGCCCCCAGTGTGGCCTCCAAGCGCTGGGTCTTCGAGCAGTACGACTCGATCGTCGGCTCGCGCACCGCGCGCCGGGCGGGCGCCGGCGACGCGGCGGTGCTGTCGCTCGAGCCGGACGGTGGCAGCGGCGCGATCGCGGTGTCGATCGACGGCAACGGCCGGCGTGTCGCGTGCGATCCGTTCACGGGGGCGGTCGAAGCCGTCCTGGAGTCGGCCCAGAACCTCGCCTGCGTCGGCGCCGAGCCGCTCGGCCTGACCAACTGCCTCAACTTCGGCACCCCCGAGAAGCCGGCCCCGGCCTGGCAGCTCGACCGCGCCGTGCAGGGCCTCGCCGATGCCTGCAACGCCCTCGGCGTACCGGTCGTCGGCGGCAACGTCTCCCTCTATAACGAGGGTCCGGAAGGGCCGATCTACCCGACGCCGGTCGTCGGCATGGTTGGCGAGCTGCCAGATCCGGCGCTGGCCGCGCCCAGCGCCTTCGTTGCCGAGGGCGATGCGATCGCTCTGCTCGGCCCCTTCGCACCGACCCTGGAAGGCAGCGAGCTGGCCAAGCAGCGCGGCGAGCTCGACGCCGGTCTCCCCCAGCCCGACGTCGCCGCCGTCGCCGCGGCCTGCGCCGCGATTCGGACGGCTGTCCGTACCGGGGCGCTCGAGGCCGTGCTCGAGTGCGCCTCGAACCTCGCCTGCGCCGGCGCCGAGCCGCTCGGCCTCACCAACTGCCTGAACTTCGGCAACCCCGAGAAGCCTCACATCGCCTGGCAGCTGTCCGAGGCCGTGCGCGGGCTGGCGGACGGCTGCCGCGCGCTCGGCGTGCCGGTGGTGGGCGGCAACGTCTCCCTCTACAACGAGGGCCCCGAGGGCCCGATCTACCCTACGCCGATCGTCGGGATGGTCGGCCGGCTCCCGGACCCCGAGCGGGCGGGCCGCCTCGGCTTCGCGGAGGAGGGCGACGCGATCGCGATCTGCGGCGAGTTCCAGCCGGCGTTGCCCGGCGGCGAGCTGGCCAAGCTGCGCGGCGAGCCGCTGCCGGACGGCCTTCCGGCGCTCGACCCTGCTCGCGTACGCGCGGCCCAGGAGGCGCTTCGCGAAGCCGTCCGCGACGGCTCGCTGTCCAGCGCCCACGACATCGCCGAGGGCGGCTTCCTGGTCGCAGTGGCGGAGTCGTGCCTGGCGGGCGAGATCGGCGCGTCGCTCGACCTGGGCGCCTCGGACGAGCCGTTGCGGGAGCTGTTCGGCGAGGGCCCGGGAGGCTTCGTCGTCTCGGGCGCGCCGGAGGCACTGGAGCGGCTCGGAGGCCGGATCGTCGGCAGCGTGGGCGGCGAGGCGCTCGAGCTGACGAGCGGTGGCTCGAGCTTCAGCGTCGAGCTCGACGAGCTGCGCGCGGCGCACGCGGGCCTCGCGCCCGCGTTCGCGTGAGCGACAACGCCGAGACGCTACGGCGCTATATCGAGCTCTTCAACGAGAGGCCCGAGCCGCCGCTCGAGCTCGTCCACCCGGACGTCGAGATCCACATGTTTCGCGGCTCTCCGCTCGCCGGGCCCTACCAGGGCCACGAGGGGGTGCGGCAGTGGCGCCAGGACACCTTCGACGTCATCCGCGACTGGCGCGTGGAGCTGGACGAGCTGATCGCCGGCGAGGACCCGGACGTGGTCGTGGCCGCCGAGAGGTTCGTGGGGCGCATGGCGCACACCGACCTGCCGGCCAGCTTTCCGCTGGCGGTCGTCGTTCGCTTCCGCGACGGGCTGATCGCCCGCTTCGAGGGCTACCGCGAGCTGGACGAGGCGCTCGAGGCGGCGGGTCTGATCCGGCGGTGACGCCGGACCCCGCTGGTACTCTTGCCGCAGTGGCCGGGCCACCGAGAAGGCACTCGTAAGCACCCCCGCCGGCCGCTCAGGATGACCTCTTCAGACCCGATTCCCGATCGCGACGGCCCGCGCGACGAGTGTGGCGTCTTCGGCGTCTACGCGCCGGAGTCCGACGTCGCGCGCCTGGCCTACTTCGCCCTCTACGCGCTCCAGCACCGGGGCCAGGAGTCGGCCGGCATCGCCTCGAGCGAGCGCGGCCAGATCATGACCGTGCGCGACCTCGGCCTCGTGTCGCAGGTGTTCGACGAGGACAAGCTCAAGGCGCTCGAGGGTGAGCTGGCGGTGGGCCACGTCCGCTACTCCACGACGGGCTCCTCGGCCTGGGAGAACGCGCAGCCCGTCTGGCGCTCCGACCGCCGCCAGGTTGCGCTGGCGCACAACGGCAACCTGATCAACGCGGTGGAGCTGCACGCGCAGCTCACGGACGAGGGCGTCGCCTTCCGCGGCAGCTCCGACTCGGAGATCATGGCCGCGCTCCTCTCCCGCCATGAGGCGGACACGCTCGAGGACGCCGTGGCCGACGTGATCCCGCGGCTCCAGGGCGCCTTCTCGACCGTCGTGATGACCTCGGACTCGGTGGTGGCCTTCCGCGACCCGGCCGGGCTGCGGCCGCTGTCGCTGGGCCGGCTCGGCGACCGCTACTGCGTGGCCTCCGAGAGCTGCGCCTTCGACATCATCGGCGCCGAGCTGCTCCGCGAGGTCCAGCCGGGCGAGATGGTCTCGCTCGGCGAGCGCGGGATCGAGACGCGCCAGGTGGTCGACTCGGAGCGCAAGGCGTTCTGCGTCTTCGAGCACATCTACTTCGCCCGCCCGGACTCGGTTCTCGAGGGCAACCGCACGCAGGTGTCGCGGCGCAAGATGGGGGAGATCCTCTGGCGCGAGGCGCCGGTCGAGGCCGACGTCGTGATCGCCGTTCCCGACTCGGGCAACCCCGCGGCGGCGGGCTACTCCAAGGCGAGCGGGCTCCCCCGCGACGACGGCCTGATCAAGAACCGCTACGTGGCGCGCACGTTCATCCAGCCGGGCCAGGAGCTGCGCAAGCACGGCCTGCGGATGAAGTTCAACCCGCTGCGCGAGGTGGTGGAGGGCAAGCGGATCGTGGTGGTCGACGACTCGATCGTCCGCGGCAACACCACGCGCCAGATCGTGAAGATGCTCCGGGACGCCGGCGCCACCGAGGTCCACATGCGGGTCTCGGCGCCGCCGATCCGGCACCCCTGCCACTACGGCATCGACATGTCGACCGCCCAGGAGATGGTCGCCCACGACCGCACCATCGAGGAGGTGGCGGAGGAGCTCGACTGCGACTCGCTCGCCTACCTGTCCCTGGACGGCGTCTACGAGGCGATCCGCTCCACGCGCGACACGCACTGCGACGCGTGCTTCTCCGGCCAGTACCCGCTCGAGCGCACGGAGTCCGCAAACGGCAAGTTCGCCTTGGAGCAGTTGGCGACCGTAAGTCGCTAGTCGCTGGTCGCCAGGACCGTCACGCCGACGCGCTGGACCTCGTTGTTGGCGTAGCCGCCGAGGTTCCAGGGCGCGTCGAGCGGCTGCGTGTTTCCGGCGGCGTCCGTGGCGCGGCAGCAGAGCTCGTGGACGCCTTCGCTCGCGGTCCAGCCGAACTCCCACGAGCGCCAGGCGTGCGGGCCCACCTGCGGGCCGAGCGTCGCGTCCGCCCAGGTGGCGCCCCCGTCGCCGCTCACCTCGACCCGCTCGATCGCCCCGTGCCCGGACCAGGCCCGCCCGCGGATCGTGGTCGGCCCCGGCTCGATGAGGCGCTCGCGATCGGCGAAGTTGGGAATTCCGGGCGGGGTCATCAGCGAGCGCGGCACCATGCGGGTCACCGGCTCGCCGGGCTCGTCGGCCGTCTGCCGGAATCGGTAGCCGGACTCCTGCTGGTAGCCCTCGAAGGGTCGGTCGAGCACGGTGATCCGCTCGAGCCACTTGACGTTCGTCATGCCGTACCAGCCGGGCACCACGAGACGCAGCGGGAACCCGTGCTGCGGCGGCAGCGGCTGGCCGTTCATGGAGTAGGCGAGCAGGACGTCGCCGGCGCCGGCCTCGTCGGGCGTCAGCGCGCGCTCGTATTGCTGCTCCTCATCGCCCTCGACCCCGCGGTCGAGCCCGGTGAAGACGATCGACTCGGCGGAGTCGCTTACGCCCGCCTCCACGAGCAGGTCCCGCAGCGGCACGCCGGTCCACTCGGCGGTGCCGACCGCTTCGAGCAGCCAGGGCTGGCTGATCGGCCGTGGCGACAGGCGGGCGCGGCCGTTGCCCGCGCACTCCATCGTCACAGGCACGCTCACGGCCGGGCGGGCGCGGAGATCGTCGAGCGACAGCGACAGCTCGTTTTCGACAAGCCCGCCGACCGTCAGCCGCCAGGCGGCGGCGTCCACCACCGGGATGTCGTAATGGATCAGGAGGTAGTGCAGCCCCGCGGGTGTCAGGTCGTACTGAAGCGCCTCGAGCGGCAGGCCGTGGTTGCGCGCGGCAAGCCGCAGCTCCGCCGGCGTGATGCCCTCCGCGTTGTCGACGGCTGGCGACTGGGAGGCCTTCGAGCTCATATTGCGCGACGAGCGTAACGACTCGCGCACGGGCCGGCCGGGGCCGCCGAGACCGGCGCTAGGGTGGCTCGCGTGGATCTGACCGCCCCGCTTCGCGAGCATTTCGGCTTCCGGGACTTCCGTCCCGGCCAGCGCGAGGCGTGCGAGGCCGCGCTCGTGGATCGCGACGTGCTCGTGGTCATGCCCACCGGCTCGGGCAAGTCGCTCTGCTACCAGCTCCCGGCGCTGCTGCGCGACGACCTGACCGTGGTCGTCTCGCCGCTCGTGGCGCTGATGCAGGATCAGGTCGAGGCGCTGCGCGCACGCGGACTGGGCGACCGGGTGGCGCTCGTCAACGCGCAGCAGGACGCGGGGGCAAACGCCGACGCGGTCCGCCGGGCCGCGGCGGGCGAGCTGCGACTGCTCTACGTGGCGCCGGAGCGGTTCGCCACGCTCGGGTTCATCGAGCGTCTCGCGCCGGCGCGGATCGGCCTGTTCGTGGTCGACGAGGCGCACTGCGTGTCGCAGTGGGGCCACGACTTCCGGCCGGACTACTTCCGCCTTGCCGACGCGGCCCGGGCGCTCGGCGCCCGTTCCCTCGTGGCTTCCACCGCCACGGCCACGCCGGGCGTCGCCCAGGACGTGGCGCGCCGGCTCAACCTGAACGAGCCGCTGCGCGTCTCCACCGGCTTCGACCGGCCGAACATCGCCTTTGCGGTCTCCCGCCCGGCGGGGCACGAGAAGCGCGGTCTGATCGCAGCGGCGCTGCGTGAGCCCGATGCGCTCCCGGCGATCGTCTACGCGGGCACGCGCGCAGGCGCCGAACAGCTGGCGGACGAGCTCGGCGAGGAGCTGGACGTGGCCGCTCGCGCCTACCACGCCGGTCTCGAGCGCGACCGGCGCGCGGAGGTCCAGCGCGCCTTCCTGGCGGACGAGGTGCCGCTGATCGTTGCCACCAACGCCTTCGGGATGGGCGTCGACAAGCCCAACGTTCGCAGCGTGATCCACGCGAGCGTGCCGGCCTCGCTCGAGGCCTACTACCAGGAGGCCGGGCGCGCCGGGCGCGACGGCCGGCCCGCGCGGGCGCTGCTCGTGGCCGAGAACCGCGACAAGGCCCTGCACGTCCACTTCATCAAGTCGGACGAGATCGAGGACGGCCTGCCGGGCTGGCTCGCGGACCGCTTCGCCGCGGCGGCCGACGGCGAAGGGCGCTACTCGCTCGACGCAGGCGAGCTCGCACGTGATCTCGGTGGCGGCCGCGACCGGGTGCGATCGCTCGTGGGCCACCTCACGCGCGCGGGCGTGCTCCAGCCGTCTCCCTCGGTGCCCGATCGCGTCGTGGGGCGTATGACCGGTCCGTTCGACAAGCGCGCGGAGCTTCGCTGCCGCGCCTCCATCGAGGAGGCGGCACGGGCGCGCTGGCGCCAGTACCGCGAGATCTGGGCGTACGTGGAGAACGACTCGTGCCGCAGGGAGGCGATCCTGCGCCACTTCGGCGACCGCTCGCGGCCGGAGCGGCGCCCGGGCGCCTGCTGCGACGTCTGCGATCCCGGGCTCCGGCTGGAGCCGCCGGCCCCCGAGCCCGTCGTGCTCGAGGGCCTGGACGACGCGATCGTCTCGGTCGCCCGCATGGCGCGCCCCTCGGTGGGACGCACCACCTGCGCCGAGATCCTCCACGGCGCCCGCACCCAGAAGATCAAGCGCAACTCCTACGACGGTCTCCCCGCCTACGGCTTGTCCTCGCGCATGCGCCGCGCCGACATCCTCGCCCGCGTCGACGAGCTGATCGACGCGGGGCGGCTCGAGACGAGCGGCGGGCCCTATCCGGTTCTCAGTGCTCCGAGCCGAAAGTAACGCCGTGATCCGGCGAGGGACTGCGCGTGCCTGGCAAGCCCGCGAGCGCAGTCGATGCAGAGCATCGGCGAGCATCGTGGGCGCCGCCAGGAATGCTCAGGCACCGCCGAGTGCGGCGGTAGTTGAGGATGGGAGCACCTAATGCCCTTCCGAGTCGCTGTCCTGATCTCCGGGGAGGGCACCAACCTCCAGGCGCTCCTCGACACGGTCCACGGCCGTGACGGGATCGAGGTGGTCGGCGTGGCGTCGAGCGGGCCCGACGCGGGAGGGCTCGACCGTGCGCGCCGGGCGGACGTGGAAACGGCCGTGTTCGAGATCGAGTCGCACGCCGATCGCGACGATCGCGACGGAGCGCTCGCTGCCTGGCTCGAGGAGCGCGACGTGGAGCTCGTCGTCCTGGCGGGGTTCATGCAGCTGCTCGGCGCCGGCTTCATCTCCCGTTTCCAGGGCCGGATCGTCAACGTCCACCCGGCGCTGCTGCCCGCGTTCCCGGGGGTCAAGGCGATCGAGCAGGCGCTCGAGCACGGGGTCAAGGTGATCGGCGTCACCGTCCACTTCGTCGACGAAGGCGTCGACAGCGGGCCGATCATCTTGCAGGAAGCCTTCGAGCTTTCCTACCCTTCCGACATCGCGGCTGTCGAGGAGCGCGTCCATGGCATCGAGCACCGCCTGCTTCCGCAGGCGGTTCGTCTGATCGCCGAGGGCAGGGTGCGACTGGACCCGGACAATCCACGGCTCGTTCGGATCGATGGCCGAGGCGACTGAGCCGCGCGGAGTAGAGCCGGTGCCGTCCGGCGACGTGCAGGTGCGGCGGGCGCTGCTCACCGTGTCCGACAAGCGCGGCCTGGTCGAGTTCGGCCGTGGGCTGCGGGAGCTCGGCGTCGAGCTGATCTCCACCGGCGGGACCGCCCACGAGCTCGAGATGGAAGGAGTCGAGACCCGCGCGGTGGAGGACTACACCGGCTTCCCGGAGATCCTGGATGGCCGCGTCAAGACGCTGAACCCGCGCATCTACGCCGGGCTGCTCGCCGTCCGCTCGAACGAGGAGCACGTGCGGACGCTGAACGAACACGCGATCGAGCCGATCGACCTCGTCTGCGTGAACCTTTATCCGTTCGAGCGCGTCTCCGCCCAGCGCGGGGTGGAGCCGCAGGAGGTGATCGAGAACATCGACGTCGGCGGGCCGACGCTGATCCGCGCGTCCGCCAAGAACCACGCTTTCGTCGCGGTGGTCACCTCGCCGGAGAGCTACGACGCCGTGCTCGAGGAGCTTCGAACGAGCGGCGGCCGCCTGTCGGAGCGCACGCGCGAGTCGCTCGCGATGGAGGCGTTCTCGTACACGGCCCGCTATGACGCTGCGATCTCCCGCTGGTTCGCTGAGCGCGAGGAGGACTTCCCGGGCCTCTACGCGCAGGCGTTCGAGAAGGTGCTCGACCTCTCATACGGCGAGAACCCGCACCAGCGCGCCGCCTACTACGCCGAGGCCGGCGCCCGCACGCACCTGCTCTCGATGGTGTCGAAGCTCCACGGCAAGGAGCTGTCGTTCAACAACCTGCTCGACCTCGAGTCGGGCCGCCGGCTGGTCGAGGAGTTCGAGGTCCCGGCCGCGGCGATCGTCAAGCACAACAACCCCTGTGGCTGCGCGGTGGGCAGCGACGTCGGCCAGGCCTTCGACAAGGCGATCGCCACCGACAGGATGAGCGCCTACGGCGGCGTCTACTGCTTCAACCGCAAGGTCGACCGGGCGCTCGCCGAGAAGCTCCACGAGATCTTCGTCGAGCTCGTGTACGCCCCCGGCTACGACGACGACGCGCTGGAGGTGCTCGAGCAGAAGGAGAACGTGCGGATCCTCGAGTCGCAGGAGCGGCGGCGGACGCCCGTCACCGAGCACGACATGAAGCGCGTGCGCGGCGGCCTGCTCGTGCAGGACCGTGACACCGGGCTCGAGCTGCGCGAGGAGATGAGCGTGCCCACGCAGCGCAAGCCGTCGGAGGAGGAGTGGGGCGAGCTCCTGTTCGCGATGCGCGCCTGCAAGCACGTGCGCTCGAACGCGATCGTCCTGGCCAAGAGCCTCGCCACGGTTGGGGTCGGCGCGGGCCAGATGAGCCGGGTCGACTCCGTGCGCATCGCCCTCGACAAGGCGCGCGACGCCGAGGCCGACCTCGAGGGCGCGGTCATGGCCTCGGACGCGTTCTTCCCGTTCGCGGACGGCCCGCAGCGCGCTATCGACGCCGGGATCCGGGCGATCATCCAGCCGGGAGGCTCGACCCGGGACAGCGAGGTGATCGCCGCCTGCGACGAGGCCGGCATCGCGATGGTCTTCACCGCCCGCCGCCACTTCCGCCACTGATCGGCGACCCTTCGATGGTTCTCAAACCGAACGGCTAGGATTGTTGAGCGGTGGAGAGATGAGAGAGCCTCATCATCCGTCCTGCGCAGAGCTCGAGCTCTCGGACGTGTTGCACGCGCTGAGCGATCCGGCGCGACTCGAGATCGCCAGGCGACTGAGCTCGGCCCCCGGCGAGGAGTGGGCCTGCAGCGCCTTCGACCTCGGCCTCTCCAAGGCCACCCTCTCCCACCACTTCCGCGTCCTCCGCGAGGCCGGCGTGGTCAAGACCCGCGTCGCGGGCCGAAAACGTCTCCAGTCACTGCGCCGCGAGGACCTGGACACCTGCTTTCCCGGCCTGCTGGACGCGGTGCTGAACGGGTACGCCGGGCACAGGCACGCGGCCTAGCTTCGCTTGAAGCGCGCTCCCGCCGGCGGGGACTCGATCAAGCCCATCCCGATCTCGCCGTGGCAGTTTGCGCAAACGAGGACGCACTTCCGCGCTTCGGTCCGGTACGCCCTCAGACTCTTGCCGTGACTCGCGTTGACTGTGAACTCCTTGGCCGACGGATCGACGTGGTGGAAGTGGAGGCTCACGATCGCACGGTCATACCCACATACCGCGCAGCAGCCGCCGGCCTCCTCGACGAGGATTCGCTTTAGCTTCTGATGCCGGCGGGTGACGGCCTCGCCGACGCACCGCTTGCATCTCCATCGATAACCGCGGGCACCGCTGCCGTACCGATGGAACTCGACGATGCCGTGTCGCCGGCATTCGCGCAGCTCCGCGGTACTGTCTGCGGCCGGAGGCCGGCCGAGGTTCTTGAGCAGCGGTCGGGGCGGCTTCGGCGGGGTCGCCATAGGGAACAGATGTTCCCTTCACCGGCGGTCGGACCGCGCCAATCTCAGTATCAGGAGAGCACGAAGTGCCCCCGGAGGGACTCCAACCCTCACCTTCTCGGTTAAAAGCCGAACGCTCTAAGCAATTGAGCTACGGGGGCGCCGCCAATGCTAGACCCGCGACCGTCGCCCTAGACCGGTGACGCCTCGGGCGCGTCCTTGAGCGCGGACACCTCCACGCTGCCCTCGGTCACGAGCGTGGCCAGGTGCTCGACCACCTCGGCGTCGAACTGGGTGCCCGCGCAGCGGCGCAGCTCGGCGAGCGCGTCCGGCACGTCGGCGCCGCGGCGGTAGGGGCGGTCCGAGGTCAGCGCCTCGAAGGCGTCGGCGACGAACAGGATTCGCGACTCGAGCGGGATCTGGTCGCCGGTCAGGCCCTCGGGGTAGCCGGTGCCGTCGATGCGCTCGTGGTGGTGGCGAATCCAGTGCGCCTCGTCGTGCAGGCCGGCATGGGCGAGGATCACGGAGCCGACCGTGGGGTGGCGCTGGATCTCCGCGTACTCCTCCGGTGTGAGCGACCCGGGCTTGCCGAGGATCTCGCTGGTCACCGTGACCTTGCCGATGTCGTGAAGGAGAGCAGCGCGCCGGAGGCGGACGATGCATCCCGTGTCGAGGCCGTAGCGCTTGGCGAGCGCGGCAGCGTAGTTGGCCACGTTCTCGGAGTGGTCGCTGGTGCGCAGCCGGCGGTCGATCATCTCGACGAGCGAGTACAGGTGGGCGACGGCGTGCTCGCGCTCGTCGTCGGTCTCGAGGGCCGCGGTCTCGCCGGCGAGGGCGCAGATGTTCTTGCCGTTGCGCTTGGCCCAGTAGAGGGCGTCGTCGGCCCGCTTGTGCAGCAGGTCGACCGTGTCCCCGTCTCCCGGGCAGGTGCTGATCCCCGCGCTCACGCGAAGGGTCACGCCGGGCACGAGCTCCTGGCGCGATATGGCGGCGCGGACGCGCTCGGCCACGAGCAAGGCGTCGAGCTGGTCGGTCTCGGGGAGCAGGAGGGCGAACTCCTCGCCGCCCAGCCGCGCGAAGCTGTCCATCGGCCGGATCAGCCCGGTGGCGATCTCGCCGAAGCGGAATAGGACCTCATCGCCCACGCCGTGCCCGTGCCGGTCGTTGATCCGCTTGAAGTCGTCGAGGTCGAACAGCACGAGCGAGACCGACGACCCCGCACGCCGCTGGCGGTCGATCTCCTTTTGCACCGCCTCGAGCAGGAAGCGGCGGTTGTAGAGGCCCGTCAGCGGGTCGCGGATCGCCTGGTCGAGGCGCTCCTCGTAGTCGCGCACGTTCTGGAGCGCGATGGCGAGCTGGGCGACGAGCAGGCGGAGGAGCGTCAGCTCCTCGTCGTCGAAGCGGTCCTGGCCCGGCCTCAGCAGCGTGACGACCCCCAGCCGCACCTCGCGGCGGACCAGGGGCATGCGGACGATCTGGCGACCGCCGCGCTCGCTCAGCTCCGGGAACTCGCCCTCCGCGGGCAGCTCCGCCCACTGGACCTCCGCCTGCCAGCGGCCGGTGGTCGCCCGGAGGTGGAACCCGCCGGGCGTCTCCTCGTAGAGCGCGGCGCTGGTCGCGCGCGCCCCGAGCCGGAGGACCTCCAGGCCGCGCTCGACGATCGCCTCCTCCTCGAAGCTCTCCGTCAGCGTGGCGGCGAGGCCGGTCAGCGCCTCGAGGTCCTCGTTGCGCCGCGTGGCCACCGCGCGCACCTTGCGCTCCTCCGCGGCGCGCCGCCGGTTGTCGACCACCAGGTAGGCCTGGCGGGCGAAGCCGAGGGCCAGGGCGATCAGGAACCAGGTGCCGAAGTAGACGAGCGGGCCCAGGCCGACCCCGTTGACGCTGATCTCGACGATGCCCGGCGCCGCGAACGCGAGCACCACCGGCAGCGGGAAGAGCGCCCGCGCGTAGGGCCAGCGAACGTCCTCCCGGTCGGCGGGGGCGAGATCCTCCGCGCCGGTCTCGCGCGTTGCGGCGAAGATGAAGAAGCCTCCGGCACAGGTCCAGAGCGCGGCGGTGACGCCGGCGCCGACCGAGATCTGCCCCGCCGCCTCGGCGGCCACGGCACCGTCACCGAGGGCGGCGGCGAAGAGCATCGCGACGAGCGGCGCGCCGATCACCCAGCCGACGCTGCCCGCCGCGGGCAGCGCGAGGGAGAGCGCGAGCAGGTCGCCGAGGAAGATGACGGTAAGCACACTGTCGCCGTGGGCGAAGCCGGGCACCACCACGTAGTAGATCCCGAGCGCGACGAACAGGAGGCCGACGAGCAGGCCGTCGAAGAGCTGCTCCGGCTTGGCGCGCGGCCAGCCGAGCCGGGCCAGCTCGACGGCGCCTCCCACCAGCGCGGCCGTGCCCAGGAAGCCGAGGTAGAACGCGCCCTTGAGGCTCACGTTGGCGAGCGCGGAGACGACCGCTATGCCGCTCGCCAGGGCGGCGACCGCGGCCGCGAGCGAGAGCCAGACCCAGATCGCCCGCCGTGAGCGGCCACTGGCGGCGGCGCCCAGCCCGGCGAGGGTGCCCATCCCGAGGGCGAGCGCGGGTACGGCGAACGCGATGTCGCCCACGTCCACCCCGAGGACCGGCAGCAGGAACGGCCCGGCCGCGAACGCAAGAACGAACAGCGCGGAGATGTCGCCTTGCGGCGAGTGAGATTGGTTCGTCTCGGAGCTGGCCAACGGGACACATATCGACTTTTTGCTAGTGCGGCTTGAGACAAAGAGGGCTCGTACCGAGAGGGCCTTCATGGAGTTCATTCACCGGTGCCATTTCTGCGGCTGGCAGCGCCACGCGCCGAGCCCGACGATCCTCCAGCCCCACTGCGGCGAATGCGGCTCGCTCCTCGACTCCGGCCGCCCCGAGGACTTCGCCTCCGCCCCCGCGCTCACGGCGCCGCGGCTCACCCCCGGAATCCGGCTCCCGTCTCGCGTGCTCACGACGCTGAGGTACTCGATGCTCGGCACCCTGCTCGTCACCGCGAGCGCGGGCGGACTCCAAGCGGGCGGCCCCTGGATCGCCCTCGGCGCCTTCGCGGCGACCGGCCTGGCAGCTACGCCGGCGCTGGTGCGCGAGTAGTCGGGCCCTACAATCGGTCCGCCCGGGGGCGTGGTCTAGTTGGTCCAGGACGCCTGCCTTTCACGCAGGAGATCGCCGGTTCGAATCCGGTCGCCCCTATTCCGCCGCTAGACAGCCTCCGCCTCGGGCTCATAGCTCCCGCACGACGCCGCGAAGACCAGCAGGGCGACTCCGACTCCGGGCCAGTGGCTCGCCACCAGCGTCACGATCAGGCCGGCCACTCCGCCCGCGAGCGCGGCGAAGAGGACGTAGCCGGCCGGCAGCGAGAGGACGCGGGCGGTGATCAGGGAACAGGCGATCCAGGCGATCGGGCCCACCAGGAAGCCCCAGTCCTTGAAGAAATCGTGGGACAGCGGCAGGGCGATCAGCACGGCCGACAGCGCCACGACCGCGCCGGCCTGGACGGCCAGAGAAAGCCAGAAGAGGCGTGAGCTCACGCGGCGGATACTAGGACGAGGCCGACTGTAGACTCGGCCGCGGGGGCGGTTAGCTCAGTTGGGAGAGCGCCTGCCTTACAAGCAGGAGGTCACTGGTTCGAGCCCGGTACCGCCCACCTCTCAGCCCGTCTTCCGGCCGATCGTGACCAGGTACTCGGAGGGCAGGCGGACCTCGCCCTCGCCGCCCACGTTGTGCTCGTCCATCGCCGCGACGAGATCGGCGCGGCAGGCCGCCCAGTCGTCGCCGAGCACATTCTTGGCGGTGAACACCGGGCCGAACTTCTCCTCGTAGAAGCGGGTGAAGTCGTCGGCGGTCCCGCTGTGGACGAAGTCCACGGTCTCGTGCGCGAACTCCAGCTCCACGTTGTAGCGCCCGAGCATCTCGCGCACGTGATCCTCCGAGCCCCACAGGGGCGGAGGCTGGGCGAAGTCCGGCGGAGGCGGCATGTACTTGCCGAGCGTCGCGAAGAGGGCGCCGCCGAACCCGCTGGGGACCCAGGTCGTGGTCCCGATGACACCGCCCGACCGGCACACCCGGGCGATCTCGCCGGCGGAGCGGCTGTGGCGCGGGGCGAACATGTGGCCGAAGGTCGAGAGGACGCGGTCGTAGCTGCCGTCGGGGAACGGAAGCGCCTCGGCGTCGGCCTCCACCCATTCGATCTCGACGCCAGCGTCGGCGGCCCGGCGGCGGCCGACCTCGAAGTGGTCGGACACGAGGTCGGACCCGGTTACCTTGGCGCCGCGCTGCGCGGCGGGGATGGCCACCGTCCCGCCCGTCCCGGTGCCCACGTCGAGGACCTCCATGCCCTCCTCGACGCCGACCCGGTCGAGCAGCTTGGGACCGACCTCGGTGATCAGGCGCGAGACCTCGTCCCACTCGCCCGAGCCCCAAACCGCCCTGTTGCGCTGCCTCAGCTCCGCTGCGACATCGGGCATGCGGCCGACTCTAGCTCAGGCGCCGGGGATGGGTTCGCCGTTCCAGCAGACGTCCTCGGACATGGCTGCCATCAGCTTCTGGCGCTCGTGGATGTTGAGTCGCTCGTGGTGCGCGAGGGCGAGGAACGAGTAGAGAAGCGGCAGGTGGTCGTGCCAGCCGGTGTCGGCGTCGCGGACGTGCAGCAGGTCGTGGATCGAGTCCGGCATCTCGCGCAGCGGCTCCCGGAAGATCTGGGCGAAGACCGCGAAGTCGAGCTCCACGAGCCGTCCCGGCTCGACCATCGACAGCTCCTGCGACGGGTCGGCGATCCCACCCCCGACCTGGCCCGCGCCCATGAGCAGGATCCCGTCGGTGGTGCGCGGGTTGCACTCGATGATCACGATCCCGTCGTCCGCGTCGACGAAGTCGAACGAGATCTGCCCCGTGTAGCCGACGGCGGCGCCGATCTTCTCAACGACCGCGAGCGACTCCGAGCCGTCGATCGACTCGAACTGGATCCCGGTGGAGTGCTCCCACTGGCGTGGCGCGCGGTAGGTGCAGTGCGCGGTCGCGCGGCCGTTCTGAAGCGTGCTGTAGGTGCAGATCATCGGGCCGTCGACGAACTCCTGTACGAGCCAGGGCGACTCGTCGCTGGGCGAGACGTCGTCGATCGACACGTGGCCCGCCAGCGGGCCGGTGTTGGTGAGCAGCTCGATGCCGCCACGCGAGAAGGCGGCGCGGGCGAAGTAGCGGGGAAAGCGCTCGGTGGCGGCCACGAGCTCGTCGTGGCTGCGCGCCGTGACCGTCGCCGGAGCCCGGACGCCGAGCTCCTCGGCCAGGTCCTGGAACGTCGACTTGTCGTGCAGCCGCGCCAGCGCCTCGAACTGCGCCGCGTACAGCTCGGCCGACGCCGGCAGCCGGTGCCGCAGCGCGGCGAGGTAGAAGACGTCCTCCCAGGGAGGCACGATCAGGTCGACCTCCTCCTCCGCGGCAATCCGCGCCACCTGGGCGACGAAGCCCGGCGGGTCGAGCTTGGGGGCCGGGGTGACGAAGTGGCCCGAGACGAAGCGTGAGTGGCCGCCGGGGGCGGCGGGATACGTGTCGGAGGCGAGCACCTCGTGTCCTGCCTCGCCGAGCCGCCGGATCAGCCCGAGCGCGAACGGCATCCGTGCCGTGGTGACGAGGACCTTCAGCTGCTCGCCTCGAGGATCACGCGGGTCACGAGCTCCGGGTCGTCCCACGTCGGTATGTGCCCACATCCCGGCAGGTCCACCATCCTCGCGCCCGGCACGGACCGACTCGGCCCGACCAGCTCGTCGTGCTCCGCCCAGGCGAGCGTCACGGGCAGCTTCAAGCCGGCCAGCTCGCCGACGAGGCCGGAGCGCATCGCCCGGTTGGCGCCCACGAAGGCGGGTGACCGGGCGTAGTCGCGGATCAGCCGGGCGGCCGCGTCGGGCGGCACCCGCTCGGGATGAGCCACCGCGCCGCCCAGGGCGAGGCGGCGGCCCCGGGCGCTCCGCGACAGCACCGGCAGCAGCGGCACCGCGATACGCGCCAGCGTTCGAGGCTCGATTCCCTTGCGAGGCCCGAGCGGCCGCGACCAAAACCCCGCCGGCGCGATGCCGGTCACGGAGCGCGCGCGTCCAGCTCGGGCGAGCTCGACCGCCACCCAGGCGCCGAGCGAGTTCCCGACGAGATGGGCGTCCCCGACGTCGAGCGAGTCGAGAAAGGCGCCCACCCCCGCCGCCAGCCCCTCCGGGGTCGGCTCCGCCCCGTTCGCGAGCGCCGGCGAGGCGCCGAAGCCGGGCATGTCGAGGGCGATCACGTCGCGTTCGGCGGCGAGCCGGTCGAGTATCGGCTCCCACACCACGATCGAGCCGCCGAGCGGATGGATGAGCACCAGCGGCTCCCCGCTTCCACGCCTGACGTGATGCAACCTCATGCGACGCGGCAGGATCGCAGGTAGATTCCCCGGAGTCAGGTCGCCACTGCCCAGGGAGGAGCGCTTGGATCCGAGCCGTCTCAAGTCGATTGCGCTGTTCAAGGAAATCCCCGACGACGCGCTGAGGGAGATCGCCACGTTCGCCGACGAGGAGTCGGTATCCGAGGGCAAGCACCTCGTGGACGAGGGCGACTACTCGTACGAGTTCATGGCGATCGAGGAGGGCACCGCCGAGGTGCAGCGCGACGGCCAGCACGTCGCGGACCTCGGCCCCGGCGACTTCTTCGGCGAGATCGGCCTGCTGGAGAAGGACCGCCGCAATGCCACGGTGGTCGCCAAGACCCCGATGCGGCTGATCACCCTCACGGGCTGGGACCTGAAGCGGATGGAGAAGAGCATGCCGGAGGCCGTCCAGCAGATCCGGCAGACGATGGAGTCGCGCCGCGCCTAGCAGGGAGGTGGTGCTGCGGTGCTCGCCGGAACGGCGATCCGGCTGCGCTCCTCGCGTGGGCCGCGGCGCCGCCTCGGCGGGCTGGTCGCGGCGGCGGCGATAGCGGCGGGCGCCGGAGTAGCGGTCGGCGCCGGCGCGGGCGGCGACACCGGCAAGACCGGGACCGATCCGGCACGGCAGGAGGCGGCCAAGCTGCCGCTGCGCGTCCAGGTCGGCCAGCTCGTCGTCTCCTCGTTCGATGGCGTCCGGCTGCCCGAGTACCTGCGCCGGCGCCTGCGCCGGCGCGAGACGGCCGGCGTGATCGTGTTCGGCCAGAACACGGCGTCGCGCCCGGCGCTCAAGGCTCTCCTCCGGAGAACGCAGAAGGCGGCGGGGCGCACCGCGCTGGTCATGACAGACCAGGAGGGAGGCGCCACCCGGATTCTGCGCTTCGCCGGGCCGCTGCCGGCGCAGCCGGACCAGGGCTCGGCGGGCCGGGTGCAGCGGCTCGACCGCCGCGCCGCCGGGCAGCTTCGCTCGGTCGGCGTGAACGTCGCGCTCGCGCCTGTGGCCGACCTGCCGGCCGGCCCCGCGCTGCGCGGACGCACGTTCAGCGGTTCGAGCGGTGCCGTGGCGGCCCGGGTGCGGGCGGCGGTCGAGGGCTGGCGCGGCGCCCGCGTGGCCGCGACCGCCAAGCACTTCCCCGGCATCGGGGCGGCCCGGCTCAACACCGACGACCACCGCGTGTCGATCCCCCTCTCGCGCAAGCGGATGGACAAGCACCTGCGCCCGTTCCGGGCGGCGATCGGCGTCGGTGTTCCGCTCGTGATGGCCTCTCACGCCCTCTTTCCCGCCTACGACCGCCACCGGATCGCCTCGCAGTCGCGGGCGATCCTGACCGGGCTGCTGCGCGACCGGCTCGGCTACGACGGCGTGGTGATCACGGACAGCATCGAGGCCGAGGCCGTGGTGCGGGGCTCGAACGTCGCCACAGCGGCGGAGCGCTCGATCGCCGCGGGCGCTGACCTGGTGCTCTGCACCGGCTCGGCAAGCTGGAAGCTCGTCTACCCGCGCCTGCTGAGGCGAGCGCGGAAGTCGCCGGCGTTCCGGAGGCGCGTCGAGGAGTCGGCGGCCCGGGTACTGCGGCTCAAGCGCCGCTTGAAGCTGCGCGTTCCAGGCTAGACGGCTCGGTCGCGCGCTCGAGCGCGCGCTCCATCAGCTCCTCGTGCACGGAGCGCGAGTTCCCCGTCCGCCTCGTCCAACCGTCCTCGCCGAGCTTCCAGGAGAACGTGTCGTCGGCGAGGCAGCGCCGCAGCGTGTCCTCGAGCTCGGACTGCAGGTCCGGCGACTCCACCGGCGCGAGCAGCTCGACACGAGTGTCGAGGTTGCGCGGCATGAGGTCGGCCGAGCCCAGGAAGTAGCGGCGGTCGTCGCCACGATGGAAGGCGTAGATCCGCGAGTGCTCGAGGAAGCGGCCGACGACCGAGACGACGTTGATGTTCTCGCTCACGCCTGGCACGCCCGCCCTCAGGCAGCAGATCCCGCGCACGTTGAGGTCGATCGGAACCCCGGCCTGCGAGGCCTTGTAGAGCGCCCGGATGCAGCGCGCGTCCACGAGCGAGTTCATCTTCAACCCGATCCACGCGTCCTCGCCGCGCTCGTGGGCCTCGATCGTGTGCGCGATCTCGACGAGCAGCCGGTCGCGCATGTGCTCGGGCGCGACAACGACCTTGCGGTACGAGGGCGAGCGCGCCGCTCCGGTGAGCGAGTTGAAGAGGTCGGCCACGTCGGCGGCGATCTCCGCGTCGCAGGTGAAGAGGCCGAAGTCCTCGTACAGCCGCGCCGTCTTGGCGTGGTAGTTGCCGGTGCCGACGTGCACGTAGTGGCGCACGCCCTGCCCCTCCCGGCGGACGACGAACAGCGCCTTGGCGTGCGTCTTCAGGCCCGGCAGCCCATGCACCACGTGCGCGCCCGATTCCTCCAGCGCGCGCGCCCAGGTGATGTTCGTGCGCTCGTCGAAGCGCGCCTTGAGCTCGACCAGGCAGACCGCCTGCTTGCCGCGCTCGGCCGCCTCGATCAGCGACGGCACCAGGGCCGAGTCGTCCGAGGTCCGGTACACGGTCATCTTGATCGCGAGGACGTCGGGGTCGGCGACGGCCTGCTGGACGAAGCGCTCGACGCTGGACGCGAACGAGTCGTAGGGGTGGTGCACGAGCAGGTCGCCGCCGCGCATGGCGGCGAAGATGTCCGGTTTGCCCTCGTCGGGATCGTTGAACGCGGGCTGGCTCACCGGCGTCCATTGCTCCTCGCGCAGCTCGCGGTGGCCGTCGATCCCGTGGATCTCCCACAGGTCGGTCAGATCTAGGAGCCCCTCGACGTCGATCACCTGGATCTCCTCGATCCCGAGCGAGTCGATCAGGAGGTTGCGCAGGTCGGGGTCCATGCTCGAGCCGATCTCCAGCCGGACCACCTCCCCGAAACGGCGCCGCCGGAGCTCGTCCTCGACCGCCTGGAGCAGGTCGTCGGCCTCGTCCGAGACGGTGAAGTCGGCGTCGCGCGTGACCCGGAAGTAGTCGTGGCGCAGGATCTCCATGCCGGGGAAGAGCTCGCCGAGGTGGCGGGCGATCACGGCCTCGAGCGGCACGAAGGCGCCTCCCTCCAGCCTCAGGAAGCGAGGCACGACCTCCTTCGGGACCTTCACGCGCGCGAAGGTCTCGTGGCCGGAGATCGGGTCGCGCAGCCAGACCGCCAGTGACAGCGACAGGTTGGAGATGTACGGGAAGGGCCGCCCGGGGCCTACCGCGAGCGGCGTGAGCACGGGGAAGATCTGCTCGCCGAAGATGCGGTCGACCTCCTCGAGCTCGGCGGACGAGCAGCGGTCGCAGTCCACGATCCGTATCCCGTGCTCCGCGAGCTGCGGGCGGACCACCTCCTCCCACATCCGCGACTGGCGCGCGCCCAGCTCGCGGACGTGCTCGGACGTGCGCTCGATCGTCTCTGCCGGCCCCAGGCCGTCCGGGCCGCGGGCGTCGATGCCTGCGTCCACCTGGTCGTGCAGGCCGGCGACGCGCACCATGTAGTGCTCGTCGAGGTTGGAGGTGAAGATCGCGAGGAACTTGGCCCGCTCGAGGAGCGGCGTGCGGTCGTCCTCCGCCAGCTCCAGCACCCGCTCGTTGAAGTCCAGCCAGGAGAGCTCGCGGTTCTGGTAGAGCGACGCGTCCTTGAGGTCGATGGCCTCGGGCGGAGCCTCCGTCGTCTCGGGCGTGACAGCCTCAGCTTGCGGTTCCATGAAGGTGTCCCATTGTGGCGTACCGGATATCGTCCCGAGTCTCGTGATCTGGCTGTTGCGTCATGCGCAGGCGGCCGACGGATCGCCGGACGCCGAACGGCCGCTGACCGACAAGGGCAGGCAGCAGTCCCGTGACGCGGGACTGGCGCTTGCGACGCTCGGCGTGAAGCTCGACGCCTGTGTCTCGAGTCCCAAGGTCCGAGCGCTGGACACGGCGAGGATCGTCTGCGAGGAGCTCGGCCACGCAGAGGTCCAGATCGACGACCGGCTGAGCGGCGGCCCGTTCGATCCCTACGAGGTCGCCGCCGAGTACGGCGAGGAGGTCGTGCTCGTGGGCCACGACCCGGACTTCTCGGCGGCGGTGCACAGCGCCACGGGCGCGCAGGTCCGGATGAAGAAGGCCGGGCTGGCCGGAATCGCCAAGGGCGAGCTCGTGCTGCTGCTTCGGCCCGCGGAGCTGAGCGCGGTCGCGGCGGCCTCGCCCGCCCGCTCCGAGTAGCCGAGCCGCCCTCAAGCCGCCTCCCGCTCCTCGAGCAGCTCGAGCAGGACGCCCTCCCGCAGGCCGCCCCGGGCGATGCGCAGCGGCAGCCCCAGCCGGTCCGACAGCGCCTCGAGCACGAGGATGCCTGCCGGCAGGAGGCGCACGCGCTCCGGGTCGAGCTCGAAGCGCGCCGCGACGTCGGCGATCGGCGTCTGCGACAGGACCCTGATCCCGCGCTCGAGCGTCTCGTGCGCGAGCTCGGAGCCAACGAGCCGCCGCATCGAGGTCGCGGTGCCGCCCACGGCCACGGCCTCGTCGGCCGGGGGCGGGTCCATGCCCTCGAAGGTGCCCTCCACGTGGCTGCGCACGTTCTCGAGCTCCTCCACGGCCGGTGGATCGGACTCGAGGTAGGAGTCCGCCAGGAAGCCCGAGCCGACGCGGAAGGTGGCCGACCAGTCGACCGTGCCGTCCGCCGAGCCGATCGCCAGCTCGGTGGAGCCGCCGCCGACGTCGACCACCGCGATCGTCCCGTGCGGCGGCGAGGCCAGCGTGCGCGTGGCGCCGACGAAGGCGAGCCGCGCCTCCTCCTCGCCGGTGAGGATCCAGAGCGGCATGCCGCCGGCGTCCTCTACGGCGGCCGCCAGCTCCTCGCGGTTGCCGGCCTCGCGGATCGCGGCGGTGGCGACGGCGACACAGTCCACCGCGCCCACCTCCTCGGCGATGCGGCACTGCGTCGCCACGACCTCGGCGGTCTCCTCGATCTTCGCTCGCGGGATCTCCCCGCCCGACAGGAGGCTCTTGCCGATGCGGGTGAACGCCCGTTGGGTGACGATCTCCCGCAGCTTGCCGCCCCGCCGCTCCGCCACGAGCAGACGCGTGGTGTTGCTTCCGATGTCTATACAGGCGAGGACCACAGGAGCCGTGGCCTCAGGCGTGCTTCACAGCGATGCCCTCGAGCACGTGGCCCACATGGTCGCAGGAGTCGACCGCCTGCTCCAGCCGGTCGACTATGTCCTTCCAGCGAATTACGAGCATCGGGTCGACCCCGCCGTCGAACAGCGCGGCCAGGCACTCGCGCTCGATCCGGTCGCCCTCGTCCTCGAGCCGCCCGATCTCCACCACGTGCGGCCGTAGGCTGGCCACGTCCTGGAGCTGGCCGAGCGCCTCGGCCAGCTCCGCCCCGGCGCGCTCCAGCACCTCGGCGAGCGCCACCGCCTGCTCCATCGGCGCCTCGACCTTGTAGAGGAAGAGGTAGTCCGCCACCTCCTCCGCGTAGTCCACGACGTCGTCGACCCGCGACGCCAGAGCAA
>DASXBA010000207.1:0-3119 GCA_036406475.1 Thermoleophilaceae bacterium
TGCCGCCGCACATGGGGCAGAGCGGCAACTCCCGGTAGACCGTGACCCCGTATCCGCACTCCGAGCAGTGATACTCGCCTTTGGCCGGGTCGCCGGTCGTGCAGAACTCGACGAACTCGTCCGCGCTCCTACTTTCCACCCAGGTCCCCTCCACCATCGGCAGCCCCCTAGTCTAGTCGGTAGTAGCGCGACTTCCTAGATCGAATTTCCCCATACTGGACACCGTGCAAACGCCGGAGCCCCTCCGACCGCCCAATCCGCCTCCCGTCAGCCACCCCGAGTCCGTTCGCCCGGCGCCGCGCGCCTACGGCGGGGTCTGGGCGCTCAGCGACCGCCTCGCCTGGCTGGCGGCGGTCGTCCTCACGGTCTCGGCGTTCACCAACTGGTACTCGGGCGACCAGGGCGACGGCCTCGTCCTCAGCGTCATCGGCTGGCACACGGGAGCGCTCGGGAAGCTCGTGTTCTTCACCGGATTCGTCGCGGTTGCGGTGCTGGCGCTCCGCGAGGTCGGCCTCGAGCTGCCCGCCACCGTCCCGGAGAGCCTCGTCCTGATCGCGCTGGGCTCGCTCGCGAGCATCTTCGTCCTCATTCGCATCATCTCGATACCCGACACGTTCTTCGGGACCGCGGACCGCGGGATCGGGATCTGGATCAGCCTGGTGTCGGCGCTGGCTCTGATCGTCTCGGGGCTCGCCCGAGCCACCGAAGAGCTGTAGCCGGGGACCGATCAGGTCGGGACGATCTGCTTCGTCTGGTCGATGAGCTGCTGCAGGTCGAAGGGCTTGCCGATGAAGCCCTGGGCGCCGCGCGCCGTCGCCTGTGACTGCGACCGCTCGTCGAGCTTGCCGCTGAACATGATCACCGGGATCGCGCCGACGCCGTGCCGCTCCTGGACGCGGCGGAGCATCTCCCAGCCGTCGACCTGGGGCATCATCACGTCGAGCAGGATGAGGTCGGGCCTCGCATCGTCGATCGCCGACAGCCCGTCCTCGGCGCTCCCCGCCTCCTGCACGGTATAGCCCTCGAACTCGAGGTTGGTTCGCACCAGCTCGCGCACCCGGTCGTCGTCGTCGACGAGCAGGATCAGCGGACCTGGCTTCGCCTTGCCGCCGGGGCCCGAGCGGTCGAGGAACGCCTCCAGATCGCTGCGACGGTAGCGCCGATGGCCGCCCGGCGTGTAGAAGGCCGGCACGCGGCCCTGGTCCGACCACTTGCGGATCGTGCTCTGGGCCACGCCGAGGAAGCGAGCGGCCTGTCCCAGTGTCAGCCATTCGGTCTCGCCGACGGCGGTGCGCCGGCCCCGTGGATCGTCGTGGAATGCCATGCAGACTACGAACCTACCCAAAGCTGAGTCTTTTTAGACCCTTTACGGCCGCGAAAGTTGTCCAGGCCGAAGCGTCCGCTCGCCGGTGAAGGTGCCCCCGGGACGCGGGTTGTCGTGGAGGGCCTGGCCGAGCGCCACCCCCAGGGCGAAGATGGCTGCGACCACGAGAAGGCCTGCGAGCCAGCGCGCGGCAGCTGCCTTGCGGCTACGGCGGCGTCGCGGCCGCCGGCCCTCCCGGACTGTCGTCACGGGGCGTAGTCGACGGCGCCGCGCTGGTACAGGTAGAAGGCCGCCGCCTGTACCTCGCTCAGATGGCGCGTCCAGCCCGGGAAGGCGGCGCGCTCCCCCGCCGTCTCGTGCACCCAGCGGTCCGCGTCCGCGTAGATCCCCGCGAGCTGCTCGAGCGTGAACGTCTGCCCCACGCGTCGGCGGAGCTCGTCCGTGACGATCTCGAGCTGCCCGAGCAGCCGCTGCCGGAGACCCGGCTCCTGGACGGCGGCCTCGAAGCGGCGGTTCCCTTCCTCCCACTCCTGCCGTGTGACCTCGACGACGGTCGCCACGCCGGCGATGCTACCCACGGGCGGTGCAGCAGACACGAGGCCACAAGGGCTGCAGCTCCGCGACCATCCGCTCCCCCAGCTCGTACCCGGGCCGGGCCAGCGCGAACGCGACGTGCGCGTGCAGGCACTTGAGGCTGCCGGTGCGGCTCGCGCCGCCGACTCCGAGGTCGAGCGAGGCGCCGCCGTCGTGACCGCGCGCCGGGCCGGCAAGACTCCGCCGGACCCGCCGCTGCTCGTCGTCTGCGCGGGCGCGGCTCGCCGCGAGACCCGGATCGGCGTCGACCGCCGCGGTCCACCGCTCGACGCCGCCGGCGGCCTCCACGCGCGAGACTGCCGCGACCAGGTACGGGCACGTGAGGTAGTACGTGGTCGGGAAAGGCTCGCCGCTGTCGTCGTACGGTCTCTGCTCGGTCACCGCGGGCAAGCCGAACGGGCAGCGGAGCGCAACGCGCCCGAACGCCCGCGGCGGCCGGCCGAGCTGGGTGGCGACGACCGCTCGATCATCCACGCCCCTGGATCGTAGCCCGGTGCCTGTGCCGCCAGGCCTCGATTCCCTTGACGATGTACAGCCGCTCGCCGGGCTTGACGTATCCCAGCCGCCGCGCCTCGCTCACGAGGGCCGAAGGGCTGTTGGCGACCGCGAGACGGTGACGCAGCTCACGCTGCTGCGCTACGAGCGCACGCACCTCCGCCCGCCGCTGGTCGAGCGTGTCGCGCGTGCTCATGTACGCCCGCAGGGGCTTGTAGTAGAGCAGCGCCGCGAGCACCAGCAGCACGACCACGAGCACGCGGCGGAAGCCGGGCTTGCGGAAGGTGCGGCGACGAGCGGTGGCGCGGGAAGCCATCGGACGCCCCTTCGGCCCGGACGCCGCGCGTCCTCCAAATCTCGATTGGCCGCTTTGGACACCGCCGGTCGCGGACCGCGCTCCGCGACCGGCTCAGCAGAGGCTGGACGGAGCAGGATCCGCGGAAAGTGCGCAGCACTTTCCGCGGTAACTAGGCGATGTCGACCTTGATGACGTTCGTCGAGCCGGGGATGTTCACGGCCGTTCCCGCGGTGATGACGAGGCGGTCGCCGTCGGCGACGAGGCCGGCCTCGCGGGCCGCGTCGACCGACCGCGACCAGAGATCCTCGACGTCGTTCGTCTCGGTGATCAGGATCGGCGTCACGCCCCACTCGATGGCCATCTGGCGCACCGCATGCGGCATGTGGGTGAGCGCGACGATCGGCCGCC
>DASXBA010000208.1:0-11372 GCA_036406475.1 Thermoleophilaceae bacterium
GGTCGACCTCGGCGAGAGTGCGCTCCGCGTGCGCGTCGAGCCCCACGAGGCGGCCGCCCGGCTTCCCACGCGCGGGCGGGCGGGCGAACAGCGAGCCCATGCTCGCCCGCACTGCCTTGGGCGAGAACGGATCGGCGCAGCCGGGGCCGAGGATCACGGGCCCGTCGCAGAGCGCGTGTGCGGAGCGGATCACCGCGCCCACGTTGCCGGGATCGCCGACCCCATGGAGGTAGACGGACAGGTCTCCCCCCGGCTCGGACCAGCGCCGCGGATAGACGCCGATCACGCGGGTGCCGGAGCCGAGCGCGCTCACCTCGTCGAGCAGCTCCGGCTCCACGTCCTCGCCCGCCACCAAAACGAACTCCGGCTCCCAGGCGACCTCGACGAGGTCCTCGCCCTCGGCGACGAACAGGTCGAGCTTGTCGCGCCAGCGCCGGTCGTGGAGCTTGCGGATGGTCTTGAGCTTGTCGTTGTCGGCTGATCGGATCATGAAAAAGGGCGCCTATCTGGCGCCCCGGGAGTCTGCTTCGTCTGCGGCTCTGCGTTCAGGCAGCCACAGCCTCCCGGGCTCGCTCGGCAAACCGTCGGAACGTCTCAGGGTCGCGCACGGCGATGTCGGCCAGGGCCTTGCGGTCGAGCTCGACACCGGCCTCGCGCAGGCCGTGCATGAACTGGCTGTAGCTGAGGCCCTCGCGGCGGGCCGCGGCGTTGATGCGGGTGATCCAGAGGCGGCGGAAGTCGCGCTTGCGGTTGCGGCGGTCGCGGTAGGCGTACTGGTCCGCCTTGAGCACGGCCTCCTTGGCGCGCTTGTAGCTCTTGCTCGCCTGGCCGCGATAGCCCTTGGCGCGCGCCAGTGTGGCGCGGCGCTTCTTGCGGGCGTGAACTGAGCGCTTGACGCGGCTCACCAGTGGTCCCTTCCGAAAGTACGGTCGCGGCTCGGCGAGCGAGAACCAAGACTGGGTGTGGGCGAGAGCGGAGTCGATGCCGAAGCATCGACGAGCGAACGACCACGGCCAGACGCAGGTTCGCAGCCGCCGAACGCGGTCGTAATTGAGGAAGGGGCCATCAGTGCAACAGGTCCTTCACGCGCTTCTCGTCCTGCTTGGCCACGACCACCGGCCGGCCCAGGCGGCGCTTGCGCTTGCGGTCCTTCTTCCCGAGGTTGTGGCTCGTGAAGGAGTGACGCGCGCGAAGCTTGCCCTTCGCGGTCTTCTTGAAGCGCTTCTTGGCGCCCGAATGGGTCTTGACCTTCGGCATGAGCGGAACAGGTTAGCCAGTCCCGGGCTGTGGACCGCCCTCAACCTTGCCCGAGACGCCGTCGGCACAGCGAAGGGCGAACTCCCGCGAGCGAAAGTGGCGCGGGACCCCGGTCACGTCGAGAGTGCCCTTGCAACCGGCCTGCCGCGACCGGACCCGGCATCTCCAGTCGTGCTTGCGCAGCGCGCAGCGCGCCCTCCAGCGGCTGGCCGGAACCCGAGTGCCGGGGCCGGCGGTCCGGCGGGAGGCCAACCGCCTGGCCGCGCGCTGGACGGCCGGACGGTCGCTGCTGAGCATCAGTGTGCAGCCACGGCTGAAGTTCACATTTACGCGAGCGCGGACCGTGCGACCGGACGGGATCGTGACCCGCCGCGCACACCCACGGGTCGGCGCGTCCAGTTGTCCGCAGTTGCCATCGCAGATGCGCTGATAGGCGCGGAGTGAGTAGCGGCCGGGGCGAACCTGACGGCTGAGCGCGTCGCCGCGAAAAGTCCTTGGGTGGCGACCGTGGCGGTCCCGAAGGCGGAAGTAGTTCACATAGCCCTCGACCGGCATGGCAGCACCCGGCTGGAGTGCCGAGCTAGCGACCAGGAGGCCGGGGAAACGAACGAGCGCGACGTCGCCCCCAGTCCGGTCCTCCAGCAGGCACCACTTTGCGCGCCGGGAGATATCACGGCGGAAGTGGAAAGAGAAGCGGTCCCTGCCCTTCGGCCAACGCCTCAGCTGCGATACGGCGGTGCGGCGAATGTTGTGTTCGCGGAACGACGTCCCGCAGGCGCCGCGGACGCGCTTACCGTAAAGGTCCTCGCGCACGCCGGTGCCGACGGTGATCGGCTGCTCCAAGACCTCGGCTGTCAGCGTGCGCCCGTCGAGCGTGAACCGGACGTCGGTCGAGCGGTCGGTCTCAGTTCGCGTGGTCGCCCACGCAATCGAGCTCCCACAGAGCAGCAGGGGGACGACCGCTAACCCGGCGAGGCGACGCACGACTCCAGAGTAAGCCTGTTAAGACGCCGCGGCCTGGGCTTCCGGCTTCCGCTTGGCCGGCGCGAGCAGCATCGTCATGTTGCGGCCGTCCTGCTGGGGTGACTGCTCGACCGTGCCGATCTCGGCAACGTCCTCGGCGAGTCGCTTGAGCAGCATCTCGCCGCGCTCCGGGTGGGTCTGCTCGCGGCCGCGGAACATGATCGTCACCTTGACCCGGTCGTCGCGCTCGAGGAAGCGGCGGACGTGGCTCTTCTTGGTCTCGTAGTCGTTGTCCGCGATCTTGGGCCGCAGCTTGATCTCGCGGACGTTGACCTGCTTCTGGTGGCGGCGGGCGGCCTTGGCCTTCTGCTCCTGCTCGTACTTGTACTTCGAGTAGTCGAGCACGCGGCAGACCGGCGGGCGCGCGTCGGGAGCGACCTCGACGAGGTCGAGGTCACGCTGCTGGGCGTACGCCAGCGCGTCCTGCGTCTTGAGCACGCCGACCTGGTTGCCGTCGTCGCCGATCAGCCGCACCTCGGGCACGCGGATGCGCTCGTTGATTCGGGTCTCGTCGCGCTCCGGCGGGCGCCGATCTAGCCTGCGAGGGATCGGCACTAGGCGGGGGTGCTGCTAGGCGTCAAAGGCGAGTGGTCGACAAGTCGGGTGAGGGCACGGCGCGTCAGCGGCAGCGGAGGCGCGTGGTGTGGGTGCCCTTCATTCGCGACCGAGTATAGCCCGTTCAACGACCCCGGCCAGCGATCTCTTCACGGGCCCGCTCGGCGAACTCGGGGACGGGCACCGCGCCCGTGTCGCCCTCGCGGTGACGCCGAACGGCGACCTTGCCGCCCTGCTGCTCCTCGTCCCCCACCACCAGCATGTAGGGCGCCTTGCGCAGCTCGCCCTCGCGGATCTTCTTGCCGATCGACTCCGAGCGCTCGTCGACGTCGACGCGCAGTCCGGCCGAGCGGAGCTGCCCCGCCACCTCGCGCGCGTAGTCGACGTGCCGGTCCGCGATCGGCAGCACCAGCGCCTGCACCGGCGCGAGCCAGAGCGGGAACTCGCCGGCGTAGTGCTCGATGAGGATGCCGATGAAGCGCTCGAACGAGCCGAGCAGGGCGCGGTGGATCATCACCGGCCGGTGCTCGGCGTTGTCGGCGCCGGTGTAGACGAGACCGAAGCGCTCGGGCATCGAGTAGTCGAGCTGGACGGTGCCGAGCTGCCACGAGCGGCCGATCGAGTCGGTCATGTGCAGGTCGATCTTGGGCCCGTAGAAGGCGCCGTCGCCCTCGTTCAGGTCGTACTCCAGGTTCTGGCTCTTCAGGGCCCGCTCGAGCGCGGACTCGGCCTGGTCCCACATCTCGTCGCTGCCGATCCGCTTCTCCGGCCTGGTCGACAGCTCGAGCCGCGGCTCGAAGCCGAACACGTCGTAGAGGAAGAAGCCGAAGTCGAGGCAGCGCACGGCCTCGTCGACGATCTGGTCCTCGGTGCAGAAGATGTGCCCGTCGTCCTGGGTGATGCTGCGAACCCGGAGGAGACCGTGCAACGTTCCGCTCGGCTCGTGGCGGTGGACGAGGCCCTGCTCGGCGTAGCGGATCGGCAGGTCGCGGTAGGAGCGCAGCTCGCGCTTGTAGATCTGGATGTGGGCCGGGCAGTTCATGGGCTTGAGGCCCATCGGCTTGTCCTCCACGTCCGTGAAGTACATGTTGTCCGCGTAGACGTCCCAGTGCCCGGACTGCTTCCAGAGCTCGACGTCGTAGAGGATCGGCGTGCGCACCTCCTGGTAGCCGCGACGCACGTTCTCCACACGCCACAGGTGGGTCAGCTCGTTCCACACGTGCGCGCCGTTCGGCAGCCAGAAGGGCGAGCCGGCCGAGAGCTCGCTGAACATGAACAGGTCGAGCTCGCGGCCCAGCTTGCGGTGGTCGCGGGCGCGCGCCTCCTCCAGCCGGCGCAGGTGCTCCTCGAGGTCGTCCTTCGAGAGGAACGCCGTGCCGTAGATGCGGGTGAGCATCTGGCGACTCGCGTCGCCGCGCCAGTAGGCGCCGGCGACGCTCGTGAGCTTGAACGCCTTGATCCGCTTGGTGCTGGGACCGTGCGGGCCGCGGCAGAGGTCCGTGAAGGGACCGTTCCGGTAGAGCGAGACGGTGTCCACGCCCTCGTCGCGAACCAGGTCCTCGATCAGCTCGACCTTGTAGTCCTGGCCCTCGGCCTTGAAGCGCTCGATCGCCTCGTCGACCGGCAGGTCGCTGCGCTCGAAGCTCTCGTCGGCCTTGACGTGCTCGCGCATCTTCTGCTCGATCCGCGCGAGGTCGTCCTCGGACACCTTGACGCCCTCCGGGAACTCGAAGTCGTAGTAGAAGCCGTCCTCGATCGGTGGGCCGATCGAGATCTTCACGCCCGGGTAGAGCTCGAGCACCGCGGTGGCCAGAACGTGGGCCGCGTCGTGACGGACGAGCCAGAGCGGCCCGCCGCCGTCCTCCTCGCTCTTCGCCGTGACGATCTCGATCCTGTCGCCGTCGCTCAGCGGGGCCGCGAGGTCCCTCAGCTCGGGCGCGCCGCCGTCGCGGGTCACGCGGATGCCGAGGGCGGCGCGGGCCAGTCCCTCGCCGATGGCCGCGGCGGCGTCGGCCCCGGTGGCGCCGTCCGCGAGCTCGAGATTGGTGCCGTCGGGAAGCGTGACCGTCATTGCCGTTCCACCGTAGCGCCGAGGGCAGCGCCGAGAACGGCGAGCTCGCCCTCGAGGGCGTGCGTGAGAAGGAACCTGTCGCGGACGTGCTCGCGGCCGGAGCGACCCATCTCGATCGCCAGCCCGGGATCGCGCACGAGCTCGACGATCCGGCGCGCGGTCTCCTCGGGGCCGTCCGTGAGGTAGCCGTCCTCGCCGTCCCGCACTTGGAGCGGGAGGCCGCCCTGCGGATTGCCGATCACCGGGGTGCCCTTCCAGAGCGACTCGGAGGCGGCCAGGCCGAAGCCCTCCTTGAGCGCCCGCTGCAAGCCGACCCGCGCCAAGCGCTGAAGCGCTCCCAGCTCGAGGTCCCCCACGCCCTCGTAGCTGGTCAGCAGATGGAACCCGGGCTGGTCGCCGGCGTAGTCGCTCACCTCCTTGGCGGCCTGCCAGCCGGCCGTGTCGCCGGATCCGAGCTCGGCGGCCACGACGAGCTGCAGCGACGGCAGCTCCTCGCGCGCGCGAGCGAATGCCTCGATCGTCGCGTGCGGGTCCTTCCAGCGGTCGAGCCGCATGAGCTGGAGGACGAAGGGATGCTCGAGGTCGACGTCGAGCGGCCGGACCACCCGGCCGGAGAGCCCGATCTCTGGCTCGAGGTTGCGCGTGCCCAGCGGATCGATCCCGGGAGGGGCGCTGCGCAGCCGCGACCCGCGCAGCGGATCGGGCGCGAACGACTCGTCCGGCACAGCAACCACCGCGCACCTCTCGGCCAGCGGCCGTGCTCGTTCGAGCAACGGCGGGTCGGGCTCGGAGGCGTCCACGTGGCAGCGCCATACGACGGACCCGTCCAGCTCCGCGGCCACACCCAGCAGCGCCGGGTCGTGAAGCACGACGGTGTCCCAGCCCTCGCCCACCCCCGCGGCCGCCCCGCGGCAGGCTTCGACGTAGGAGTCCCAGGCCTCGTCTTCGACCGCGGTCTCGGCGCCCTGGAAGCCGTCCTCGAGCGCCGCACCCACCTCCTGTAGCTCGGGACCGCCGAAGAGCACCCGCCATTCGACCTCGAGACCGGCGTCCACTGCCAGCGGCAGCATCGCGCTCAGGAGCTCGGGGACGCGCCCGCCCCGCGCACCGCTCAAGTGCAGGACCCGCGCTCCGCGAACCGGCCCGGCGGCAGCGCGGACGGCCTCGATCGCGTCCTTTCCGGCGGCGTCCTCGTACTGGGCCAGCGAGCCGCGAGCCACCACCATTGGCTGCAGGTCGGCGCTCACGGCCGGAGACTACTGGCGCGGACTCCGCTAGCGGCCCCGGCGGCGGAAGAGCTCGGCCCTCTCCCGCTCGATCCGAGCGGCCTCGCGCTCGACGCCGGCATTGCGCCGCTCGAGCTCGGCAATCTCGAGGTCTCCCTCGTCCGTCCAACGTGTCGCGGCCTGATCGTGCCGCTCAGCGGCCGCTTCGTGCAGCTCGGCGGCCTGATCGTGACGATCCGCCTTCACCGGGCAGAAGCTACGCGACTCGGCCTCGCGCGGGCGGGTCGAAGTGTGATGTCCGTCACATTCGAACCTGTGTTCGGGGGTACGTTCCTAGAGACCTGAGTCGACGCAGGGGAAGGCGTTCGCGTCTCCGCCGGCTCCACTGCCCGTCGCGATTCAAGCGCCGACGGGACCCGCCCCCGGGCGGTGCTCACCCGACGCACGGAGGTGAACAACTCGTGCGCAACAAGCTCATTGCCAGCACGCTGGCCATCAGCGTCGTCGGCGTTCCCACAGCCCTCGCCGCCACGGGCGACGGCGAGGCCGATCAAATCCAGCAGAAGAAGCTGGTCGCGGCGACCGCGCTCGACAGCCACTGGAAGCACACGAAGCGCGTCCTGAGGAAGAAGCGCGTGCTCCGGAAGAAGCAGAAGGCCGTGCAGGCCCAGGCAGCCGCGGTCCCGCCGCAGCTCCAGCAGATCGCGCAGTGCGAGTCGCACGGCGACCCGCACGCCATCGGCGGCGGCGGCGCCTACCGCGGCAAGTACCAGTTCGACATGGGCACTTGGGCGTCGGTCGGCGGCCAGGGCGACCCGGCGGCCGCGCCGGAGGCCGAGCAGGACAGGCGCGCGGCGATGCTCTACGCGCGGACGGGCCCGAGCCAGTGGCCGGTCTGCGGAGCCTGACGGCTCCGAGGCGCTAGTCGCTAGTCGCTAGGGCTTCGACCCTCAGCCGTTCCTAGCGCCTAGCGCCTAGCGCCTAACGACTTGACTGCCCGGCACGATGTCGTCCTGGCCCGAGTCCTCCCAGCGGACCCAGGCCTTGTGGCCGCCGTCGTAGTCGGGCGCCCATAGGACGAGCGTCGCCGGCTTGTCCCAGACGGTGCAGCTCTCCGAGGACTCCTCGTCGAGGCCGCGCCAGACGCGGATGAAGGGGTTCTCCTCGTACTCGTCCCCGATCGTCGTGGGATCGGTGTGGCCCGGCCGGACGCTCGTCTCGGGCGGTAGCTTCATCAGCACGTCCATGATCGAGTGGCGCAGGTCCTCGAAGCTCGTCGAGCCGGGCGCCTTGACGCCGCCGACGGACTGCTTGAAGAGGGTGTCGCCGGTGAACACCTCGCTCCCGTTGACGACCAGGGAGAGCATGCCCGCGGTGTGTCCCGGCGTGTGCAGGAGCTCGATCTCGAGCCCGCCGGCGGTGAGCTTCTCGCCGGGCTCGATCGTGCGGTCGACGTCGAGCAGCTGCTCGGCCTCGAGCGGATGGGCGAGGATCTCGACCCCCAGCTTCTCCTTGTAGACGTGGTTCTCCGCCACGTGGTCGTGGTGGTGGTGGGTCAGGATCAGCAGGCTCACGTCGAGGTCGTCGCGCTCGATCGCCTCGAGCAGCACGTCGGGCGGAGCGCCCGAGTCGATCAGCACTCCGGTGCCTCCTGGCTCGTCCCCGACGAGGTATGCGTTGGAGAGCCACTCATCGCTCATCGAGCGTTCGACGATCACGACCGCGAGAATAGTCGGGTGCGGGATCTGCGAGCAGCCTTCCCCATCTTCGACCGCCTCGCCTACCTCAACACGGGCACGACTGGGCCGGTGCCGCAGGCCGCCGTCCAGGCCGTGGGCCGCGAGCTGGCGGCGGACGCCGAGTCCGGGCGGGGCGACCGCGCCTACTTCGAGGGCCGCGTGCTCGCGCGACTGGACGAGCTCCGCCGACGGGTTGCCCCGCTCCTCGGCTGCGACATTGCCGAGCTCGCGCTCACCGACTCCACCACGGCCGGTGTGAACATCGTCCTGTCGATGCTCGAGCTCGGCCCCGGCGACGAGGTCCTGACGAGCGACGAGGAGCACCCCGGGATCCTCACCCCGCTCGCCGCCGGCAGAGCCCGGCGCGGCTTCGACGTGCGGGTGGTGCCGTTCGCGGAGATCCCCGGCGCCGTCGGGCCGAGGACCAAGCTCGTGGCCGTCTCGCACGTCTCCTGGGTTACCGGTCAGGTGCTCGACGCCGCCGCCGTCGACGCGCCGCTCCTGCTCGACGGTGCCCAGGGCCTCGGCGCGCTGCCGGTCGACGTCAAGGCCCTCGGCTGCGACTTCTACGCCGCCTCCGGCCAGAAGTGGCTGTGCGGGCCGCTGGGGCTCGGCTACCTCTACGTAAGGAAGGCGCGGATCGGCGAGCTGATCCCCGCCTGGGCGGGCTACGGCTCACTCGAGGACGCCGAGCGGCCCCTCGACCTGGTCCTCCACGACGACGCCCGCCGCTTCGACGCCGGGCTCGTCGCGCCGCACCAGGCGGTCTGGGCCCTGGAGGCGCTCGACGTGCTCACGGCGCCTGGCATCGAGGCCGTTCACGAGCGGGCGCTGGGACTGGCCGCCGGGCTGGCCGCCGACATGGCCGGGCGCGGCCTCGAGATGGCTCCGCGCGGACGCTCCACACTCGTGTCATGGAGGTCGCCCGATCCCGAGGCAGACGTGGCAGCGCTCCGCGAGCGGGACGTGATCGTCCGCTACGTGCCCGGCCGGCCCTACGTGCGCGCATCGGTCGGCGCATGGAGCTCCGAGGAGGAGCTCGAGCGGCTGCTGTCGCTCGTCGCCTGAGCGGGCTACTTGGTGGTCATGATCACGATGCCGTAGACCACGGCAGCCGCGACCACCGCCAGGGCAAGCGCGCACAGCACGCCGAAGACCACCGCCTCGCCGGACCGGCCCGAACGAGTGAGGTCTACGGCCCTCGCGCCGCCCAGAATCGCGAAGGCGTAGGAGGCGGTCACGCCGATTCCCGCCGCGAGCGACACCCAGATGACCTGGAGCAGGTCGTGGCCGCTGACGACCTCCGCGAGCGGGGCCACTAGCTCGTCTCCGGCGCGGTCACCGCGGGTCCCCTGGCTGCCCGTCGGGAAAAGAGCAGGGCCGACCCGGCGAGGATCAGCGCCGACACCACCACCGGGCCGAGGGCCCCGGTGCCGAAGATTCGTGTGACCCCGTAGGTCAGCGCCCCGATCGTGGCCGCCGCCGGGAGCGTGAGCACCCAGGCGACGACGATGTTGCCGGCCACGCCCCAGCGAACCGCGGAGAGGCGCTTGGCCGCTCCCGAGCCGATGACGGCCCCGGTGATCGTGTGCGTGGTCGAGAGCGGAAAGCCCACGTGCGACGAGGCGAGGATCACCGCCGCGCCGGACCCCTGCGCCGCGAAGCCCTGCGCCGTGTCCATCTTGTGGATGCGGCTGCCCATCGTCTTGATGATTCGCCAGCCGCCCACGTAGGTGCCGAGCGAGATGGCGCTCGCCGCCGACAGCACAACCCAGTCGGGCACGTGGAAGTGCTCCCCCGAGATCGAGCCGTTCGCGACCAGCGCGAGGGTAATCACGCCCATCGTCTTCTGAGCGTCGTTGGTGCCGTGCGCGAGGGCGAGCAGCCCGCCCGAGATCACCTGGCCCGCGCGGAAGCCCGCGTTGACGAGTCCTGGCCGCTGCCGCCCGACGATCCGGTAGATAAAGAGAATTCCGATTCCGCCCACGGCGAAGGCAAGGATCGGAGCAACGAGCGCCGGGATCATCACCTTGCCGACGACTCCCTGGCCGATGATCGCATCGGCGCCGTTGGCGGCGAAGGCGGATCCGATCAAACCGCCGATGAGCGCGTGAGACGAGCTGGAGGGGAGCCCGAAGTACCAGGTCACGAGGTTCCAGGCGATGGCGCCGATCAACCCGCCGAAGACGATCAGTGGCGTTATGAGGTCGGGCTGAACCACGTCGTTGGCCACGGTGGCCGCGACCTCGAGCGAGATGAAGGCGCCCACGAAGTTGAGCGCAGAGGCATACGTCACAGCCACACGCGGTGGCATCGCCCGCGTCGAGATCGAGGTGGCGACCACGTTGGCTGTGTCGTGGAAGCCGTTGGTGAAGTCGAACGCGAGCGCCGTGGCGACCACGATCACGACGATGATGTCGGAGTTCACCGCTCTAGGAGTTCTTGAGCGCTATGCCCTCGATGATGTTCGCCACGTGCTCGGTGGCGTCGATCGCGTCCTCGAGCTTCTCGAAGATGTCCTTCCAGCGGATCACGACCATCGGGTCGATCCCGTTGTCGAAGAGCGACGCGACGGCCTCGCGAACGATCCGGTCGCCGTCGTTCTCGAGCCGGTTGATCTCGACCGTGTAGTGCGAGATGTCCTTGAAGCCGCGGAGCCGCGGCAGCGCCTCGTTGATCTGGCGGCTGGCCTGGTTGAGGACCTTGGCGAGATCCTGCGCCTGGTCCATCGGCGCCTCGATCTTGTAGAGCCCGAGGTAGTCCGCGACCTCCTCGGTGAAGTCGACCACGTCGTCGAGCGCGGATGCGAGGGCGAGGATGTCCTCGCGGTCGATCGGGGTGACGAACGTCTGGTTGAGGCGCTGGATGATGTCGTGGGTGATCCGGTCGCCCTCCTGCTCGCAGATCAGGATCTCCCGCGCGAGCTCCCCACGGTCGGGATAGTCGCGGAGCATCTCCTCGAGCAGTCCGGCTGCGCGCTGGATGTTGCCTCCGGCCTCCTCGAAGAGGTCGAAGAACTCCCTTTCCCTTGGCGCGATGACGCTTGAGAGGCGCACCCGTCGGGACGGTACCAGGCAGGGCGGGCGCTAAACCGGCTCGAACCGGGCCTGCTCGATGCGGCGGGCGACCAGGTCGCCGCCCTCGCCGAGCGTGTCGCGCACCGCGGCGGCGCTCGCCGCATGGTCGTAGGCCACCCGGCGGTGCTCGATCGCGCCGTCGTCACGGACGAGCGCGTAGGCCGCGCGGGTGTCGCCGTCGAAAGGCATGCCGACGCTTCCCGGGTTCACGAGCTCGATTCCCTCCGCGCTCCGCTTGAACGGCAGATGGGTGTGGCCGAACACCAGACGCCCGGCCTCCACCCCCTCGAGCAGCCCCGCGTCGCCGGGTCCCGGCTCGGGAAGGAAGCTCTCAACATCCGACCGCGGCGAGCCGTGGCAGTAGAGCGTGTCACCGCGCGCCAGCGTCTCGGGCAACTCCGCCAGCTCGCCCACCAGGACGTCG
>DASXBA010000209.1:0-12077 GCA_036406475.1 Thermoleophilaceae bacterium
CGCTTCGCAGCCGCCTCGCCCAGGCTGATCCCGGGCATCGGCCCGAAGACGCGCGAGCGGCTCGAGGCGCACGGCATAACGACGCTCGGGCGACTCGCCTCCGTGCCGGCCGCGACCCTGAGCGAGTGGTTCGGGGGCAACCTCGGGCCGCATCTGGGCCGACTGGCCTGCTTCGAGGACGACCGCGTGCTTCAAACGGTCAGGGTGGCCAAGTCGGAGTCGCGCGAGACCACCTTCGACCGCGACCTGGTCGGCCTCCCCGCGCTCGAGCCGGTGCTCGAGCGGCTCACGGCCGAGCTGTGCGACACGCTCACCGACAAGGACCGGCGCGGCCGGACCGTGGGGATCAAGGTCCGCTTCGCGGACTTCCGGACCGTCACGCGGGCCCGGACGGTCGACCAGGCCGTGAACGACCCGGGAGTCGTCCTCGGCCTGGCCGGCGACCTGCTGCGCGAGCTCCAACCGAGCGCCCCGGTCCGCCTGCTGGGCGTCCGGGTCGCCGGGCTGGACGAGGCTCGCGAGGAGACGGCGACGGCTCAGCTCGAACTGAGCCTGTAGCGGCCCCTGGGAGGAGCGCAGCCGGGGCGCCGGCCCGGCGAGCACCGCACCACGTTCTCACGCCCCGCAGGACCACTCGGAGCTGCTCACGGCGCTCATGCCGCGCAGCGCCTGGGCGCCGATCCGCAGCTGGGCCCAGCCGTGGGTGATCGTCGGACGGCGCGGCAGCCGGCCCCTGTAGACCCTGACGAGCACCTGGCGGCGGCGCTTGCCGCGCTTGCGCTCCACGTGGCCATCCGAGTAGTGGACGACCTGCGTCTCCCGGACCCGGCGAACCCGCTTGCGGGCGAACTTCACCGTGCGGGTGCGGATGCTCCGCATCCCTCGGGAGAAGGTCGACGACGAGAACTGGAGCAGCCCCTGGTAGGCGCCGTTGCCGGCCCACCAGTGGAAGTGCGACTCGCAGGCCACCCGGCGCGCGAGGCCGGCGGCCGACACGTGCCAGCGCTTGGCCTCGATCCGGATGATCCTCTTCGCCTTCCGCGGGCTCGGCCGGCCCGAGGGCCGGAAGCGCTGCCTCACGACCTTGCGCCGCGGTGGCCGCCTCGTCTCGACCTTCACGACGTGCGGCTTGGAGGCCGCTGTGTCGGTCGGGGCCGTGGCCGTCTCCGGCTTCGCCTGCTCGACCGCGGGTGTAGCCGCGGACAAGACGGTTGTCAGTAATCCGATGCCGGCGGCGAGAGCCGCAGGACGCAGCCACCCGCCGCGCAACTTGATGCGCGTCTTCATGGGTACTCCTTTCCGGCCTCCTGCCTGCGGAGTGAGGTCTGGCTGCGGCGCTCGCGCGCCTTCGGGAAGCCGACCTGGGTTCCCCCGCCCGGCGCGACCTATCCAGGGCGCCGGCTCGGCGAGACCGATCGAATTAGGTCAGCGCGTCGACCAGACCGTCCCGGTCGAGCCGAAGCCGAGTGCTTCCTTCGTGGCCGGCGTGAGGTCCCACTCGCGGCTTCCCGAGTAGGGGCCGCGATCGATCACCGTGGCGACCGTGGTGCGACCGTGGTAGCGGAAGCGCACCTTGGAGCCGCAGGGCAGTGACTTGTTGGCCACGCCCTTGACCGAGGCGTCCAGCGTGTAGCCGCAGGCGGTGTGGCCGCCGTAGAAGCCGGGCCCGTACCAGGAGGCGGCGCCGGGCCTGTAGACGTTGGTGCGACCGCGCAGGCCGCGGCTCACGGCGAGGTTGCTGCTGTCGCCGGAGAAGCGGAGGCGGAGCCGGTAGCTGCCCGGCCTGGAGGCGTTCCAGGAAGCGTTGAAGCGCCCGCCGCTGCCCGTCCGGGCGCGGTCGACGGTCTTCCAGCCGCCGTGGGAGCGCAGCTGCAGGCGCACGGTCCTACCGCGGAGTCCCGGCTTGAGCGAGCCACGGACCCGGGCGGAGCGGCCGATGTTCACGTTACGGCTGGCGCGGCCGGAGAGGCGCGCCACCACCTTCACGCGATGCGGCGCGGATGCCTTGCCCGAGGCCACGGCGCGGTAGGCGCCTGACTGCCGGGCGCGCACGGAGAAGCTGTAGCCGCCGCCGGCGGCCGTGTGGCTCGTCGCCAAAAGACGCCAGTCGCGGCCCGCGGGCGCATGCTCGAGGCGCACGTCGGAGCCGCCCGCGGCGCGGCCGCTGAGCGAGATCTCGTGTCCGTAGCGGACCTTCTGGACGTCCCCGGCCCCGGAGATCGTGACCGTGGGCTGCTGGGCGGGCGTTGTGGCCGCATAGGCGCTACCGGTGGTCATCAAGCCCGCGACGAGGGCTGCGATACGCAGCCGTCTGCCGCGCGCGTGCAAGCGCGTCTTCACGCGAAACTGCTCCCTTCCCGGCCCCTTGCCTGCGGAGTTAGCTGACGGGCTCGCGCTTCTGAAGCGCTACGCCGGGATCACCCGGCGATTCGCCCCGGCCGCTCAGCTGACGCTGTGCGGCGAGTGGGTTCCCCGCCCGGCGCCGTCGTGCGGCGCCGGCTCGGCGAAGGCCGATCGAACAACTGTTCGCAGGCTACGTGGCTCCCACGCCGCCTGTGTGACGAGCATCACGCTTCTACTCCCGAGTAGCAACCGCCCTAAACATGCGCGTACAGTTCAGGGCGAGATGCGCGAGAAGGTCGCCGACACCGCCCGCACGCTGGGGCTCGAGGTCAACGTGCGACGCCTCGAGGACTCCACCCGCACGGTCAAGGACGCCGCGACCGCGGTGGGCTGCGGCGAGGCGGAGATCGCCAAGTCGATCGTGTTCGTCTGCGACGGCGAGCCGGTCGTCTGCGTGGCCTCGGGGGAGCACCGGATCGACCTCGACAAGATCGCGGACGCGCTCGACTGCGCCGAGGTTCGCCAGGCCGGCCCCGACGAGGTCCGCGCCGCCACCGGCTTCGCGATCGGCGGCGTCCCGCCCTTCGGCCACGGCCTGCCGGTGATCTTCGACGAGGCGCTCCTGCGCCACGACCGCGTCTGGGCCGCCGCGGGCGACCCGCACAGCCTCTTCTGCGTCGATCCGCGCAAGCTGGCGGCCTGCACCGAGGCGCGGGTTTCGACAGTGGGCGAATAGAACGCGAAAAATCCTGTACGCGGGGCGAATGACGGCGTCCGCCCGCGCACGGACACTCAGGGTGGCTCCCCTCGCTAGCGAAAGGACCGCCCTTGAAGCACCAGATCAACGACCTGACCGTGGCCGTGGAGACGACTTGGGTCGTCGTTGCCGCGGTTCTCGTGATGCTGATGCAGCTCGGCTTCATGTACCTGGAGGTCGGCTTCTCCCGCATGAAGAACGCCGGCACGATCGTGCCGAAGCTGCTGGCCAACTACTCGATCGCGGCGCTCTGCTACTGGGCGATCGGCTTTGCGCTCGCCTTCGGCGGCGCCGGCTGGCTGGCGGGCACCCATGGCGCCTTCCTGGGCACCACCAACGGGGACCTGTTCCCGGCGATGAGCTTCTCGCACGCGACGGTGCCGTCCAAGTTCCTGTTCCAGTTCGTCTTCTGCGCCGTCTCGCTCGCGATCGTCTGGGGGACCACGCTCGAGCGGATCAAGTTCGGCGCCTACCTGATCTACGCGGTGATCTTCAGCTCGCTGATCTATCCGGTGGTCAGCCACTGGATCTTCGGCGGGGGCTGGCTGGCGGCCAACTTCGGCATGCAGGACTTCGCCGGCTCCACGGTCGTCCACCTGATCGGAGCGACCGGCGCATTCGCGGCGCTCCTGCTGCTCGGGCCGCGCCAGGGCAAATACGGGCCTGACGGCAAGCCCAACGTGATCCCGGGGCACAACATGCCGTTCGTCGGCCTGGCGGTGTTCATCCTCTGGTTCGGCTGGTTCGGCTTCAACCCGGGCTCGACGCTCGGCGCGATCGGCGGCCGCTTCGCCGAGGTGGCCGTGGTCACGAACCTGGCCGCCGCCGCGGGCGTGGTCGGGGCGATGCTCACGATCTGGCTGATCACCCGCACGTTCGACATCGGCATGACCGGCAACGGCGCGATAGCCGCGCTGGTCGCGATCACGGCCCCGTCCGGCTACGTCGAGTTCTGGGCCGCGCCGATCATCGGCTTCGTCGCCGGCGTGATCGTCGTGGTGTCGGTGATCGCGATCGACAAGGTGCTCGACGATCCGGTCGGCGCGCTGTCCGCGCACGGGATCGCCGGCATCTGGGGGACCCTGTCCTGCGGGCTGTTCACCTCACCGCGCCTGGCCGAGCTGAACGGGATCGGCGACCCGGGGCTCGTCTACACCGGCTCGATCCACCAGCTCGCGGTGCAGGGACTGGGCGTGGCCGCCGCGTTCGCATCCGTCTTCACGATCTCGTTCCTCGTCTTCTTCGTGATCAAGGCCACCTACGGCCTGCGCGTGAAGCCGGAGGAGGAGCGCTACGGGCTCGACCTCGTCGAGCACGGCATGTGGGGCTACCCGGAGCAGTTCATGCCGGTGCCGGGCTCCGAGTACCACCCGCCGGCCCCGCCGGCCGGGAGGCCGACGCCCAGACCGGTACCGATCGGGCTATCCGCGAGGGGACAGGAGGGTTAGGCGATGGCTGCGCCGATGCAGAAGATCGAGGCGATCATCCGGCCGGAGCGGCTCCAGCCGGTCCAGGACGCGCTCGACGAGCTGGGGGTGAGCGGCCTCAACGTGACCGAGGTCATGGGCTGCGGCCGCCAGAAGGGCTACACCGAGCAGTACCGCGGCTCGCGGGCCAACATCTCGCTGCTGCCCAAGCTCAAGGTCGAGTCGGTTGTGTCGAGCGACATCACCGGCAAGGCCGTCGACGCGATCGTGGCCGCGGCCTATACGGGCGAGACGGGCGACGGGCGCCTATTCGTGTTCGACGTCGTCGAGTCGGTGCGGATCCGGACCGGCGAGCGCGGCGCCGAATCGGTCCAGCACCAAGCGCCGGTCGGCTGGGGCTATTGATCGTGAGGCTGGATGCCGAGAGTTGCGTCGGTACCGCGGGGCTGGAGGCCCCGCGGAGGTGACCATCTGGGGCTGGATACGCGATGTGATCGCCGACCGCGGCGAGCACGCGCCCGTGCCGATCTTCCTCGAGCGGGGCGGTGCCGACGAGTACGTCTACCGGCTCGGGGTCCGGGCCGGGTTCGGCGGCCAGGAGACCGCCCGGCTGCCGATCCAGCGGCGGCCCAACCCGGCGCCGCACCCGATCCTCAAGGAGATCCACGTCTGCGAGGTGGCCGGCAAGACGCTGGAGGCCGCCAACCTGTACTCGCTCCAGGCCAAGGTCGCGCGCCAGCTCGAGACGCTCGCGCCCGGCCGCTCGCTGCCGCTCTGCTACTTCCGCGTGCCGGCGATGGACTACGAGCTCCCCGTCCACGAGGACGGCGGCGAGCTCACCTCCCCCGTGCTCGGCGGCCCCAAGCTCAAGGCGCGTGACCTGGCCGGGATCCGCCGGGTCGTGTGCCGCTATCTGATCTCCGCGGGCTACGTCCACGACCCCGAGGAGGTCAAGGTCGGCGTGGTCCGCCCCCGCGACCTGAAGCTGGTCGAGCCCGCGGCCGTGTTCCGCTCGCACACCGACGCCGATCTCTGGGTGCCGGCCGTCGAGGGGATCTCGGCGGACGGCCCCGTGGTGGGCGCCGTCGGCCGGCCCACCCAGCTCCGCCGGCGCGAGCGCCGCCGCAAGGGCGCCGGCCCGACCGTCGAGGAAACGGCGCCCGCCGCTCCCGACGTAGTCGGGCTGCTCCGCTACCTGCGCACCGAGTTCGAGCGGGCCGGCGAGAAGGCCGCCGACGGCATGTACGCCACCGAGGTCCGTCCCGAGATCTGGGAAACGGCCGAGGCCCACACTGAGGACGCCGGGACGCGGCTCGTCTCGTACCTGACCGACGAGGAGACCACCCGGCTCGAGCTGGAGGTGCGCCGCACGGGCGCCGGCGACGTGGCCGCGGCGCTCGAGGACACCGGCATCAACGTCTTTCTCGCGCACGACGAGGAGGGGCTGGCCCGCCAGGTCGGCCGCCACCTCGCCGGCGACGAGTTCCTTCGCTTCGCGGAGGAAGTGGAGATCCACGCGGTCGAGAAGCCGCGCGCGGAGCGCCTCGAGGCAGAGGCGATCCGCACCAACCCCCAAGAGGAGGTCCAAGCAGCATGGAGCTAGCGCTCATCATCGGCGGGTCGGTGCTCGCCGGGCTGATCCTGATCGCGTTCGCGGTCTGGGCGCACCAGTACACGAAGGTGGGCCCCAACGAGGTGCTGATCATCTCCGGTCGCCGCAGGCGCAAGGGCGACGGCTACCGCGTGGTTCGCGGCGGCGGCACCTACGTGCGGCCCTTCCGCGAGAAGGTCCAGCGGCTGTCGCTCGAGCTGATGCAGTTCGACGTGCGCACGGCCGAGACCTACTCGATGCATGGCGTGCCCGTGCAGGTGGACGGCGTCTGCATGGTCAAGATCGGCAGCGGCGACGACGACATCCAGCGCGCCGCCGAGCAGTTCCTCTCGGGCGGGCAGGAGAACATCGTGCGCACCGCGCTCCAGGCGGTGGAGGGCCACATGCGCACCGCCGTCGGCGCCCTCTCGATCGAGGACGTCTACCGCGAGCGCCAGCGCCTGGTCCACGCGGTGAGGGAGTTCGCGGAGCCCGACCTCGACCGGATGGGCCTCGAGATCGTCTCGCTGACGGTCAGGAACATCTCCGACAAGCAGGGCTACCTGGAGGCGCTCGGCCGTCCGCGCACCGCCCAGGTCAAGCGCGACGCGATCCGCGGCGAGGCCGAGGCCGAGCGCGAGGCCAAGGCGGCCCGATACGAGGCCGACCGGTCGATCGAGCAGTCCCGCCGCGACTACGAGATCGAGCGGGCGCAGTTCAAGTCCGAGGGCCGCAGGGCAGCCGCCGAGGCGGATCTCTCGTACGACCTCCAGAAGGCGATCACGCGCCAGCAGGTGCGCGCCGAGGAGCTTGGCGTGGAGATCATCGAGCGCCAGAAGGCGATCGAGCTGATGCAGGCCGAGGTCGAGCGGCGCAAGCGCGAGCTGGCCGCGGAGATCATCGAGCCGGCCATGGCCAGGGCTCGTGAGATCGCCGAGGTGGCCGAGGCCCATCGTGAGGAGGCCGCCGCACTCGGAGCCGGCGAGGCCGACGCCCTCCGGGCCAAGGGCCTGGCCGAGGCCGAGGCGATGGCCGCCAAGGCGGAGAGCTGGAAGGGCTACAACGAGGCCGCGATCACCGATCGCGTGCTCGAGATCCTGCCCGAGCTCGCCTCCGCGGTGTCCGCGCCGCTCGCCAAGACCGACAAGATCGTGATGATCGGCGGAAACGGCTCCTCTGCCGGCGCGTCCAAGATCACGAAGGACGTCACGCAGGTCATGGCCGAGCTGCCGGCGGTGGTCGAAGCGCTCACCGGCAAGAAGTTCGAGGACCTCGCGAAGCACATCCCCGGGGTCGGCAACGGTGAGCCGCCCGCCGACGCCGACACCGACGGCGAGGAGATCCGATGACGCCGCTCACGATCGAGCGCTTCCTCGACGGGCGCGAGGCCCAGGCCAGGGACGTCCTCGCGCTCGCCCAGGAGCACGGGGTGCGGATGGTGGACTTCAAGTTCACCGACCTGCCGGGCACCTGGCAGCACCTCGGACTGTCGATCCACTCGCTCGACGAGGGCGACTTCGTCGAGGGACTGGGCTTCGACGGCTCCTCGATCCGCGGCTTCCAGGAGATCGCGGAGTCGGACATGGTGCTGCTGCCCGATCCGTCGAGCGCGGTGATCGACCCGTTCCACGAGCAGAAGACGATGTCGATCCTCTGCAACGTGATCGACCCGATCACGCGCGAGCCCTACTCGCGCGACCCGCGCTTCGTGGCGAAGAAGGCGGAGGAGTACCTCGTGAGGACGGGCATCGCCGACACCTGCTTCATGGGACCGGAGGCCGAGTTCTACGTGTTCGAGCACGTGGCCTTCGATCAGCAGGCGCACACGGCCTTCTACGAGGTCGACTCGGAGGAGGGGTACTGGAACCGGGGCAAGGGCTTCGGCGCCGAGCGCAACGGCTCGCCCAACCTGGGGCACAAGATCCGCTCGCAGCAGGGCTACTTCCCGGCGCCGCCGGGCGACACCCACGGCGACCTGCGCGCGCGGATGGTCACGACTCTCGAGTCGATGGGCATCCGCTGCGAGTTCCACCACCACGAGGTCGGCTCGCCCGGCCAGGCGGAGATCAACGTCCGCTTCCAGCCGCTGTCGAAGATGGCGGACCACCTCCAGCTCCAGAAGTACGTGATCAAGAACGTCGCGGCCCAGGCGGGCAAGACGGCGACGTTCATGCCCAAGCCGGTCTACGAGGAGAACGGCTCCGGCATGCACGTGCACCAGTCGCTGTTCAAGGGCGACGACAACGTGATGTACGACTTCGACGGCTACGGCCTCTTGTCGCGGGAGGCGCTCAACTACATCGGCGGCATCCTGCGCCACGGCCGGGCGCTGATGGCGTTCTGCGCCCCGACCACGAACTCGTACCGCCGGCTCGTGCCGGGGTACGAGGCGCCGGTCAACCTCGTCTACTCGCAGCGCAACCGCTCGGCCGCCTGCCGGATCCCGGTGTATTCCTCGTCGCCCAAGGCCAAGCGGATCGAGTTCCGCCCGCCCGACCCGAGCTGCAACCCCTACCTGGCCTTCTCGGCGCTGCTGATGGCGGGCCTCGACGGGATCCAGGAGCGGATCGATCCCGGGCAGCCCGTGGACGTCGACCTGTTCGAGCTCTCCGAGTCGGAGCTGGCCGAGATCAAGCACGTCCCCCACTCCCTCGACGAGGCGCTCGACGCGCTCGAGGAGGACCACGAGTTCCTGCTCAAGGGCGGCGTCTTCACCGAGGACCTGGTCACGACCTGGATCGACTACAAGCGCAAGGAGGAGGCGGACCAGGTGCGGCTGCGCCCGCACCCGTGGGAGTTCGCGTTGTATTACGACGCTTAGGAAGCTCCCCAGCCTCGAACGTCCCGCACTACTCCCCATAGGGGCAACCCAGGGACGTTCGGCAAATTCACTCTTCGTCGCTGCCGTTCGCCCGGTGAGGCGCGGCGCCGGCGAGCTCGGCTTCGAGCTGGGCCACGATCAGGTCGCCGGCCGCGTGCAGCGGCTCGCGGGTCCGGCCCGCTCGGGCGAGGATGAACGCGCCCTCGAGGGCGCAGACCATCGCGATCGCCATCCGCCGGGCGGCCTCGGGTGACAGGCCCTCGCCCTCGAGCATCTCGGTGGCGCCGGCCACCCACGACTCGAACACCTCGTTGGTGGCCTTGCGGAGCTCCTCGTTCGTCGAGGCGACCTCGAGCGCGACCGTGGCTATCGGGCAGGCGTCCTCCCAGCCCGACTCCTCGAGGTGCTGAGCTGCCAGGCGGTAGAAGTCGCGGGCGCCTGTGAGGAGGTCGGGCGCCGGGCCGAAGACCGCCGGCAGCAGCTCGCCGTACATCGCGCCGGCCGTGCGGATCACCTCGGCCCCGAGCTGCTCCTTGCCGCCGGGGAAGTGGTGGTAGACGGATCCGAACGGCGCCTTCGCGTCCTCGACGATCTGCTTGATGCCGGTGCCGTTGTAGCCCTGACGGCGGAAGTGCTCGGCGGTCGTGACGAGGATGCGCTCGCGCGTGTCGCTGGCCATGGCTGTGTTAGCTTACCCGCTAGAGCGATCTATCTAGTCGAGTGAAGCGAGGCGAGGCGCGATGCCAGAGATCGAGATAGCGGCGGGGACCATCCACTACGAGGACACGGGCGGCGACGGCCCGGTCGTGGTGCTGCTCCACGGGCTGATCATGGACCACACCCAGTGGCGCAAGGTGCTGCCGGAGCTCGGCGACTACCGCTGCGTCCTCCCCACGCTGCCGCTCGGCGCCCACAGGACTCCGATGAAGCCCGGTACGGACCTGACGCTGCCGGGGCAGGTGAGGATCGTCGCCGACTTCCTCGATGCCCTCGAGCTGCGCGACGTGACGCTCGTCTGCACCGACTGGGGCGGCGGCATGCTGTTGACTCACTTCGGCCGGGATGACCGCGTCGCTCGACTCGTGCTCTGCCCCTGCGAGGCGTTCGACAACTACCCGCCGGGACTGCCCGGGAAGATGGCGCTGATCGCGGCGCGCATGCCCGGCGGAATCACGCTCGCGCTGCGCCAGCTCAGGATCGGCTGGCTCAGGCGCTCGCGGCTCCTGTTCGGCTGGATGGCCAAGCGCCCGCTCGACGACGAGCTCGTCCACGGCTGGACGGCGCCGGGCCTCGCGTCGAAGGCCGTCAGGAGCGACCTGCGCGCCTACGCCACCTCGCCGCTCGTCGACTCGGAGCTGATCGAGATGACCGAGTCGCTGGAGCGCTTCAGCGGCCCGGCGCTCGTGGTCTGGGCGAGTGAGGACAAGGTGATGCCGCGCGAGCACGGCAGGCGGCTCGCCGACCTCCTCCCGAACGGGCGGCTCGTCGAGGTGCCCGACTCGTACGTGCTGATGCAGGAGGACCAGCCCGAGCTGCTGGCCCGCCACCTGCGCGAGTTCCTGACCGAGACGAGCGTACGCGCCGCCGCCTAGCGCAGAGCGCCGGCCCGGGTTAGGGTCGGCAGGTGGCGCAGCGCCTGCCCCTCGCCGTGCTCCTGGTCCTTGTCGCGCTGGCCGTGGCGTTCACCCTGCCGGCCACGAGCCCGGCTTCGAGCTGCGTCAACCTGCACGCCACGGGGAAGCTCAAGAAGGCCCTCCGCAAGGCCCACAAGCGCCTCACGGACCGGCCTTTCAGCGGGCCGCGCAAGGGGTCCGTCTACTACGGCCGCTGCGGCAGCAGGTACTACGCCCTCGCCTCGTTCAAGGACAAGGAGGGCGGCTATCAGGACCAGCCGGAGCGCTTCCGGCGCAAGAAGCACCACCGCTGGAAGGACTACGGCGACACGGGCGGCGACGGCTGCGGCGCGCCCACGCCCCGGAAGCTCCTCCAGCTCTGGGGCTTCGATCAGTGCTGACGCGCTGACCGGGCTGCGAGAATTGGCGCCGTGCAGCCCCTCCCGATCGCTCTAGCCCAGCTCAACGCCACGGTCGGCGACGTCGCGGGCAACGCCCGCAAGGCCGCGGACGGGATCGCGCGGGCCAAGGACGAGGGCGCGAGGCTCGTGGTCTTCCCCGAGCTGACGCTGACGGGCTACCCGCCCGAGGACCTCCTGCTCAAGACGAGCTTCCTCGACGCCGCGCGCGCCGCGGTCGAGGAGCTGGCGGGGCAGACGCGCGGGATCGTGGCCCTGGTGGGCTTTCCCGAGCTCGCCGACGACGTCTACAACTCCGCCGCCGTCCTCGCGGACGGCCGGGTCGCCGGCGTCTACCGCAAGATCCACCTGCCCAACTACGGCGTCTTCGACGAGCAGCGCTACTTCCAGGCGGGCTCCGAGCCCGCGCTGTTCGAGCTCGACGGAGTGCGGATCGGCGTCACGATCTGCGAGGACATCTGGGAGCCGGGCCCGCCGGCCACCGCTGAGGCCCTCGCCGGCGCGGAGGTGATCGTCAACCTGTCGGCCTCCCCGTACCACGCGGGCAAGGGGCTCGAGCGCGAGCGAATGCTCGTCCAGCGGGCGCGGGACAGCCTCGTGTCGGTGGTCTTCTGCAACCTGATCGGCGGCCAGGACGAGCTCGTCTTCGACGGCCACAGCGTCGTGATCGACCAGGACGGGGAGCTGGTCGCCCGAGCACCGCAGTTCGAGGAGGCCGTCGTCACCTGCGCCGTCGACCCCGGCGCGGTTGCCGCCGCTCGGCTGCGCGATCCTCGCCACCGCTCGGCCAAGCGCCGCGATTCCGCCGGGGCGACCTGCCTGGCCCGGCTCGAGCTCGAAGGCGCGCCCGGCCCGGAGGAAGTGGGCGGCGACCTCGCGGAGCTCGTCGGGCCGGAGGAGGAGGTCTACGCCGCCCTTCGCACCGGCCTGCACGACTACGTCGAGAAGAACCGCTTCGAGCGCGTGGTGCTGGCGCTCTCCGGCGGGATCGACTCCGCGCTGACCGCGCTGATCGCGGCGGACGCGCTCGGCGCGGACCGGGTCACCTGCGTGTCCCTGCCCTCCCCCTACTCCTCGGAGGGCACCAGGGCCGACGCCCGCGCGAT
>DASXBA010000210.1:0-9296 GCA_036406475.1 Thermoleophilaceae bacterium
GTCGTCGCGGAAGGAGAAGACGCGCTCCTTGGCGCGGGCGCGCTCCTCGTCGCGGCGCGCGCCGCCGAATGCGGCCCGGAAGCCGTGACGCTCGATCGCGTCGAGGAGCGTGACCGACTGAAGGCGGTTTCGCGACGCGCGCGGGCCCTTCTCCTCGGTCACCTGGCCCTGGTCGATCGACTCCTGGACCGAGGCGACGATCAGCTTGGCGCCGAGGTCCTCGATCACCCGGTCGCGGTACTCGATCGCCTCCGGGAAGTTGTGCCCGGTGTCGACGTGCATGACCGGGAAGGGGAACTTGGCCGGCCAGAAGGCCTTCCTGGCCAGGTGGAGCAGCACGGCCGAGTCCTTGCCGCCGGAGAAGAGCAGCACGGCCCGCTCCAGCTCGGCCACCACCTCTCGGATGACGTGGATGGCCTCGGACTCGAGCGCTCGAAGGTGTGGAACCTCGTAACTCATTCCCCTAGCCCCCTCTGCCGAGCGTACCGGTGCTCCGAGGCGGCCGCCGATCAGTGCAGGCCGCACTCGACCTTGTCGGTCTGCGACCAGCGGCCCTCACGGGAGGCGCCGGGCCGCGTGCAGTGGGTGCAGCCGATCGAGGCATAGCCCCGGTCATGGAGCTCGTTGTAGGGGACGTCGTTCTCGACGATGTAGCGCCAGACGTCCTTCTCCGACCAGTCCGCGAGCGGATTGGCCTTCCAGAGCTCGTTCTTCTTGTCCCACTGGAGCTTTGCCGTGCCCGCTCGCGCGGGCGACTGCTCGCGACGGAGGCCGGAGACCCAGCCGTCGACCTCGGATAGGGCCGACTTGAGCGGCCCGACCTTGCGGATGCCGCAGCAGGCGTCCTGGTCGCGGTTCCAGAGCTCGTCGCCGTGGAGCTCGGCCTGCCGCGCCAGGCTCATGCCCTGATAGACGTCGACCTTGACGCCGTAGCGCTCCTCGATCTCCCGCCAGGTGACGTAGGTCTCGGGGAAGAAGAGGCCGGTGTCGAGCGTGAAGAAGCGCGCATCGGGCTCGATCTTGAGGAGCATGTCCATGATCACCGAGGCCTCCTTCTGGAAGGAGCAGGCCACGTAGAGCCTCGGGTGGAAGCGCTCGGCCATGTAGGCGAGCACCTCCTCCGCGCTCATGTGCTCGAGATCCGGTGTTACCGCGAGCGCTGCCATCAGACTGCGCACTCGCCCTCGCCGCGGATGACCTCGTAGGGCTCGTGGCGATTCCAGTCGATGAAGTGGTTGAGGTTCTCGAGGCTGAACTCCATCGGCAGGGCGAGCTCCTTCACCTCTTCGGAGAAGCGCTCCTCGCCGACGCGGTGGGCGAAGGCGTTGAAGACCTCGCCCTGCTCGCGCTCCGCCTCGTACATACGGATCCAGCGCTCGACGGCCTCCGGCACGCGCTTGGCCGGGAGCCGGACCTTGAGCCGCCTGCCGTAGGCCACCTCGCCGCACTCGTACTGGCCGCCGACGTGCGCGATGTAGGCCGGGATCGTCTTGTCGCCGGCCTTGATCGAGGCGCCGTAGAAGCCGATGTTGCCGATGTGGTGCTGCCCGCAGCCGTTGGGGCAGCCGGACATCTTGATGTGGATCCGCTTGGTGAGCGGGTCCTGGATGTCCATCGACTCGACCCGCTCCTGAATCGCCTGGTTCAGGCCCATCGAGCTGGTGATACCGAGCTTGCAGGAGTCGGTGCCGGGGCAGGAGATGACGTCGGTGATCTCGTCGGCGCCGGCGTCGCCCAGGCCGAGCTCCTCCAGCTCCTGCCAGACGTCGTAGAGCGACTGCTCGCGAACCCAGCGGAGCACGAGGTTCTGGTCGATCGTCGTCCGGGCGTAGCCGCCCGAGTAGTCGCGCATGATCCGGGCGAGACCGCGGAACTGCTCCGGCGTGAGGTCGCCGCGGATGACCTTGACCTGGACCGTCGAGAAGCCCTTCTGCCGCTGCGGACGTGTGTTGGCCGCCAGCCAGCGGTCGAACTCGCTGCGGTCGCCGTTGGGGCTTCCGTAGCTGATGGGCGCGTCGGGGGCGTTCGCCTCCTCGTCGTGGTCGAAGAGCTCGAGCGAGAAGTCGCGCTCGGCGACCCAGTCGCCCTCGAGCTCCTCGTCGGTCTGCCGGCGGAGCTCGTCGATCCCGTACTTGTCGACGAAGACCTTGATCCGGGCGCGGGCGCGGTTCTCGCGCAGCCAGTCCTGGCGGTCGAAGACCCGCATGACCGCCTCGGTGACCTTGAGATATTCGCCGTCGTCGGCGCCGACGAAGTCGTAGAGGGTCGGCGCGACGCGCGGCATGATCGCCGTGCCGCCGCCGACGCGCATCTCGAAGCCGCGCTTGCCGTCCTTGACGCGCGAGAGGAAGCCGACGTCGTGGATGCCGGTGATGGCGCGGTCCTCGTCGGTGCCGGTGAAGGCGGTCTTGACCTTGCGCGGCATCGATTGGGTGGTCGGGTGGCGGACGAAGTAGCGGACGTAGGCCCCGGCGTAGGGGGTGGGGTCGAACTCCTCGCCCTCGAGCACACCCGCGAACGGGTCGCCGGTCACGTTGCGCATCGTGTTGCCGCAGCCCTCGCGGCTCGAGAGGCCTGCCTCGCCCAGCTCGCGGATCGCCTTGGCGGCCTCGTCGAGCGGCACGTGGTGCATCTGGATGTTCTGCCTGGTCGTGATGTGGGCCTTGCGCAGGGGTGCGTAGGTCTCCGCCACGTCGGCGAACTTCTCCATCTGCTCCGGCGACACCCCGCCGAACGGCAGCTTGGTGCGGATCATCTGCACGTCCGCCTGGCGCTGTCCGTACACGCCCTGCTTCAGGCGGAACTTGATGAACTCGGTCTCCTCGACCCGGCCGTCGAGGTACTTGTGCGCCTCGGTGTCGAAGTCGTCGAACTCGCGCTCGAGGATCGGGATGATGTGGCCCGGGACGTTCTCGAGGACCTCCGGATTCTCGAGCGAGCCCTTCCTGCCCTTGGGCTTGCCGGGTGGGGCGGCGGTCGGCTCCATCGATCGAATGTAGCAAAACCCGGTCAGGTTTCAGGCATTAGGCCGTAGGGGTTAGGCTGCGGGCCGTGCAGGACGCCACTGCGCTCGCCGAGCAGGTCCATTCCGGGGAGGTCTCGCCACGGGAGCTGGCCGAGGCCGCGATAGGCCGGATCGAGGAGCTCAATCCGCGCCTGAACGCCGTGATTCACCCGCTCTTCGAGAAGGGCCTGGCGGCGGCCGACGGGGACCTTCCCGACGGGCCCTTCCGCGGCGTGCCGATGCTGCTCAAGGACCTCGCCTGCCACAGCGCCGGCGACCCCATGCACGAGGGCATGCGCTTCCTCAAGCAGATCGGCTGGACCGAGGACGAGGACACCTGGCTCGCCCGCCGCTTCCGCGAGGCCGGCTTCACCTTCCTCGGGAAGACCAACACCCCGGAGCTCGGGATCTTCCCCACGACGGAGCCCGAGGCGTACGGCGCGGCCCACAACCCGTGGGACCTCGAGCGCTCGCCGGGCGGCTCCAGCGGCGGCTCCGCGGCCGCCGTCGCCGCCGGCATGGTGCCGCTCGCCCACGCCAACGACGGCGGCGGCTCGATCCGCATCCCGGCGTCCGCTTGCGGGCTGGTCGGCCTCAAGCCGTCGCGCGGCCGGGTCTCCCTCGGCCCCGAGTTCGGCGACGTGCTCACCGGGCTCGTGGCCGAGCTCTGCGTGTCGCGCTCCGTGCGCGACACCGCGACGCTTCTCGAGTGGGTATCCGACCCGCCGCCGGGCGAGCCGTATGTGGCGCCCGCCCGCGAGCGTCCGTACACGGAGGAGGTCGGCGCCGACCCCGGTCGCCTGAGGATCGGCCTGATGACCGACGCTCCCGGCGGCGAGATACCGGTCGATCCCGACTGCGTCGCCGCCGCCGAGGCGGCGGGCGAGCTGCTCGAGTCGCTGGGCCACTCGGTCGAGCGCTCGCACCCGGACGCGATGGACGACCCGGAGTACATCCCCACCTTCATGGTGCGCTGGACGTCGGGGGTCGCCTGGAACCTCGACTACTGGTCGCGCAGGACCGGGAGGGAGATCGGCCCCGACGACGTCGAGCCCGCCACCTGGGCGCTTGCCACGGCCGGTCGCGAGCACAGCGGCGCGGCCTACCTCGGTGCGCTCGAGTACCACCAGGCCGTGACCCGGCGCGCGGCCGAGTGGTGGAGCGGCGGCTATGACCTGCTGCTCACCCCCACGATGGGCGAGCGGCCGACCCCTCTCGGGACCTTCGACCCGGAGCCCGACAACCCGGGCACGGCGCTCATGCGGGCCGTCCCGACCGCCACCTTCACAGCCGGCCTCAACACCACGGGCCAGCCCGCGATCTCGCTGCCGCTTCACTGGAACTCCGCGGGCCTGCCGATCGGGGTCCAGCTCGCGGCCGCCTACGGGCGCGAGAATCTCCTGATCAGAATCGCCTCCCAGCTCGAGGAGGCGCAGCCCTGGGCCGAGCGGACGCCGCCGCTGTTCGCGGCGGCCTAGAGCGCCTCGACCAGGCGCTCGATCGCGGGCGGCGAGAACAGGTCGCGCGCGAACCAGACCAGGGTCATCGGGTGCTTCAGCGCCTGGCGCGTGGCGTAGGGGAGCCAGCCGTGCCCGTAGGGGATGTAGATCCGGATCGGCACGCCGGCGCGATGCGCCTCGGCCGCCGCGCGGTCCGGCGGCAGGCCGAAGAGCAGCTCCAGCTCGGTGGCCGAGCCGCTCTCGCGCAGCCGCTCCAGCGCCTGCCGGACCAGCGCCGCGTCGTGGGTCGCCACGGCCACGTACGGGACCCGGCCGGCCAGGCTGTCGATCACGCTGAGGAAGCCGCCCCGGAGGTCCACGTCGGGGTCGCCGGGCCACTGGCCCTTCACCACGCGGACGCCGGCCCCCATCGACTCGGCGCCCCCGGCGTCGCCGACGCTGCGCTCCCAGCGGCCAGGAAGCGTGATGCCGCGGGCCTGGTCGAGCGTTCCTGCCAGCTCGAGCGTCGGGTCGGCGGTGTCCGGCGCGAGGGAGTCGAAGTGGAGCGGCGCGCCGGCGGCGCGGGCCGCTGCGGCGGCGCGCTCGAGCAGGGCGCGGTCGAAGTCGAGCGCCGGGGCCTTGATCGCCACGCGGGCCTCGAGCCCCTCGGCGGCAACGGCCTCGGCGGCGGCGACGTACGCGTTGGCAACCTCGGCGGGGTCCTCGCCGCCCCTGTCCCAGTAGCAGAGCGTCACGCCGGCGCCCTTGTCGGCCACGCGCCGCGCCACCGCGAGTGCGTCGGAGAGCTCGGGCCCGGCCGAGTAGCGGCGGCCGGCGCGGGCGGCCAGCGAGCCCGCGAGGCTCATCCGCTCTTGCGGATGCGGCTTCGCAGGGCGCTCGCGCCGAGCCACGCGGCGTCGCTCACCGCCGCGGACGCCCCGCGCGGGCGGAAGGGATAGACCGCCGCGGATATGCACGGCCGCGTCTCCTTGGTCCACATCTGCGTCCACGGCGCCTCGCTCCCGAGAAACTCGATCCCGCGCAGGCCCCGCTCGATCGCCGAGCGGATCGACTCGAGCATGAGGAGCTGACCCGGGGATGCCCGGCCGTACTCCTCGTCGTAGCCGATCTTGAGCATCCAGAAGGAGCCCCCCGCGTCGATCCCGAGCTGGAAGGCGATCTCCTTCTCCTCGATCCTCATGAGGAGCAGCCGCAAGCTGCCGTTCGCCGCGGCCGCGGTGGCGTAATTGCGGTAGAAGTCCGCCCGGCGGGCATCATGGGCGAGGGCGGTGCCCGACCGTCCCTTCCAGCCGCGCGCCTCGACCTCGAAGGCGCGGCCGAGCAGGGGCTCGACCTCGTCCGGCTTCGGCGAGATCGCCTCAGTCGTGACCTCGCCGAGCTCCTCGGCCTTGCGGCGCGCCCGCCTCATGTCGGAGCGCCTGCGCTTGCTCAGGAGGCTCTCCGGCTCGCTTCCCTCCTCCAGCTCGACGTAGGGGCAGCTGCCGGCGCCGCGCGACAGGACCGCACCGCTGCTCCTGAAGACCCGCCCGAGCGCGTGGAGGGAGGGCGAGGGGGAGGGGATCCGGCCGAGGAAGAGCGGCCTTCCGAGGGCGGCCAGCGCCTCGGCCAGCTCGTCGAGCGCCGCCTGGTCGGCGTACAGGAAGTCGGTGGGCTCGTAGAGGTCGGCGACCCCCGCGAGCACAAGGCGCGAGTGGAAGGAAGGGCTGCGCACGAGCGGCGCGATCGCGCGTGGGGGGTCGCCCATCACCACCACGTGCGGCTCGCCCTCGTCGGCGAAGGTCTCGACGCAGGCCCGCGTCCAGCCGAAGTCGCCCGCCGGCCCGCTGCCGGCCGCGCCGGAGAGCGCGTTCCAGCCCGGCTCGAGGTCAGCGAGCTCCGAGGCGTCCGAGACGACCCGCGCGGACGGGCTCAGCCGCCCCAAGGCTCGGGATCGCCCCAGGGGGACGGGCCGGCGGGGTCGAGGCCGGCCCCGTCGAACAGCCCGGCGCGCGCCCAGTTGCCGATCGCCGGCCCCTGTGCGGCCGGCGGCGGAGCCGTGTCGCGCAGGAACTGCTCGATCGCTGCGGCGATGGCCGCCGCCTCTTCGGGCGACGCGCTCGCCTGGCTCACCTCGATCCGGGGCCGGGCGGGGCGCTGCTTGCCATTGCGGGCCACCGGCGGAGACTAGCCTCCGCGCCGGACCGCGGGCGGGGCGCCGGACGGCGCCGCGCGGCTATCGTCGCGCTCCGTGCCTTCGATTCCGGTGTTCGACCAGAGGGCCGTGCTGGCGGCCGTCAGCCCGCAGGAGGCGATCGAGCAGGTGCGCCTGGGGTTCGTCGAGTACGCCGCCGGCGAGTGGGTGATGCCGGCCAAGGTCTACCTCGACGCCTCGCCGGGCGGCGACTTTCGCGCCATGCCCGCCAAGGGCGCCGGGCTGGCGATCCTCAAGTGGGTCACCTCGTTCCCCGGCAACCCCGCCGCGGGCCTGCCGGTGGTGATGGGAGTGATCTGCGTCTCCTCGAGCGCCTCCGGCGAGCCGCTCGGGCTCGTGGACGTTCGCTCGGTAACGGCGCTGCGTACCGGCGCGGTGGCCGCCATTGCGGCCCAGGAGCTCGCGCGCGAGGATGCGGTTACGGTCGGCATCATCGGCTGCGGCCTGCACGGGGCCTGGGCCGCCCGCTGCCTGGCGGCCGCCGAGTACGGGCCCGGGATCTGCTTCGACCCCGACCCAGAGGCGGCCGGCTCGCTCGCCGGCGAGCTGGGCTGGGAGGCCGGGGCGCGCGAGGATGCTCTGGCCTGCGACGTCGTGACCTGCGTCACGCCGGGCGCCGAGCCGGTGGTGGAGGCCGCGGACCTGCGTCCCGGCACACACCTCAACATGCTCGGCGCCGATGGTCCCGGCAAGGCCGAGGCGAGCCTCGAGGCGGTGGCGGCGTGCGAGCTCTTCTGCGACGACTGGGAGCAGGCCTCGCACGGCGGCGAGCTGACCGGCGCCGTGGAGGCGGGGCTGGTCGACCGAGAGCGCGTGACGGAGCTCGGCGCCGTCCTGACCGGTGACGGGCGTGGCCGCTCCGGCCCCGAGGCCGTGACCATGTTCGACTCCACGGGCCTCGCGATCCAGGACTTGGCCGTCTGCCTGGCGCTGATGAAGGCCCACCGCGCCGGCGCGGTCAAGGTGGGGGTGGCCGGGCTGTGAGCTCGATGCCCCACGTCGACGGAGTGGAGCACCGCGATGTCGACCTCGGCGGGCTGCGCCTGCACGTGGCCGAGGCGGGCTCGGGCGAGCCGCTCGTGCTCGTGCACGGCTGGCCGCAGCACTGGTTCCAGTGGCGCAAGCTGATTCCGTCGCTCGCGGAGCGCTACAGGGTCATCTGCCCGGACCTGCGCGGCTTCGGCTGGAGCGACGCGCCGCCCGGTCGCTACGAGAAGAAGACGCTGGCCCGCGATTTGGTCCGGCTGCTCGACGTGCTCCGGCTCGAGCGGGTGCGGCTGGTGGGCCACGACTGGGGCGGCTTCGTGGGCTTCCTCGCCTGCCTGCGGGCGCCCGAGCGCTTCGAGCGCTTCGCGGCGCTGAGCATCGTCTCGCCCTGGTACCGGGCGCCGATCTCGCCGCTGCTGCTCGCGGGTCTCGCCTATCAGGGACCGCTGGTGGCCCCAGTGGTGGGCCCGCGGATCGCTGCAATGCCGAGCTTCACGCGGCTGGTGCTCCAAATCGGTGGGGAGCGGACCTTCGCCCGCGACCAGCTGGCCGCCTACTCCGAGCGCTTCCGGGATCCCGCCCGCGCGCTCGCCACTACGCGGCTGTACCGCTCCTTCCAGTGGCTCGAGATGCCGGCCATGAGGTTCGGCAGGTACGTCGACGGCCGGATGACCGTGCCCACGCTGGGCATCTACGGCGAGAAGGACGTGCTGATCAGCGACGACTCGTTCGAGTCGGCCCGACCCCACACCGACTCGCTCAGGATCGAGAGCATCCCCGGCGCCGCGCACTTCATCACGGAAGAGGCGCCGGACGAAGTGCTGAACCTGCTGCTGCCGTTCCTAGCGACTAGCGACTAGCGACTAAAGAGGGATGTTCCCGTGCTTCCGCTTCGGGCCCGAGACGCGCTTGGTCTGAAGCGTCTCCAGGGCCCGGATCAGCTTCGGACGGGTCTCATGAGGCACGATCACGTCGTCGATGTAGCCGCGCTCGGCCGCCGTGTAGGGGTTGGCGAAGCGCGCTTTGTAGTCGTCCATCAGCTTCTGGCGCCGCTCGTCCGGCGTGGGGGAGTCGGCGATGTCGCGGCGGTAGATGATGTTGACCGCGCCCTCGGGTCCCATCACGGCGACCTCGGCCGTCGGCCAGGCGAAGTTGAAGTCGGCCAGCATGTGCTTTGAGTTCATGACGTCGTAGGCGCCGCCGTAGGCCTTGCGCGTGACGACGGTGAGCTTGGGGACGGTCGCCTCGGTGAAGGCGTAGAGCAGCTTGGCCCCGTGGCGGATGATCCCGCCCCACTCCTGGTCGGTGCCCGGGAGGAAGCCGGGGACGTCGCAGAACGTGAGCAGCGGAATGTTGAACGCGTCGCAGAAGCGCACGAAGCGCGCGGCCTTCTCCGACGACTCGATGTCGAGCACGCCGGCCAGCTGCGACGGCTGGTTGCCGACCACGCCGATCGGCCGTCCGTTCAGGCGCGAGAAGCCGACGATGATGTTGCGGGCGAAGTGCTCCTGGACCTCGAAGAACTCGCCGTTGTCGACGATCAGGTGCACCACGTCGCGCATGTCGTACGGCTTGTTGGGGTTGTCGGGGACGATCTTGTCGAGCGCCTCGTCCATGCGCTCGGGGTCGTCGCCCGTGTCCATCTTCGGCGGCA
>DASXBA010000211.1:0-4143 GCA_036406475.1 Thermoleophilaceae bacterium
CCCAGCTCTGGTGATGCACTTCTTCGACAGCAAGGACGGCCTCTTCGCCGCCGTTCTGGCCGGACTCGAGGAAGTTCGGCCGAGGATTCTCGCCGCGATCAATGATGGGTCCGCCGACAGCGGCCGCCGATTGGTCGGGGCGTACATGGAGCTGTGGGAAGACCCGGAGATGGGCGCCAACATTCGCAGCCTGGTCAGGGGAGCAATCGGTTCACGTCAAGCCACGGCCGTGGTGCATGACTTCCTTGTCGGGGTCGACGCAACACAGCCGATTGATCCCGGTCTCGCGCTTGCGGGCGGCCAGTTGCTCGGCGTAGCGATTGCCCGATACGTCCTGGAGGCCGCTCCCCTCGCCGATATGCCTCTCGACGAGCTCGTGGAAAGGATTGGCCCCTCGATCCAGCGACAGCTCGATCCCTGAACGGTCGAAGGAATTTGCGCCTCCATGCGACGGACCAGCCGCGCGGCGACTGCTCGTTTGTCGTTGAGGCGTTTCCGCGGAAACGTCCTCCTAGGCGGGGACAACTCTGCGAGACGGGGTAGCTCCCGCTCTCACGCGGGGAACGAGCGTTTTGAGCGAGACGACCCGGAGGCAGATTCGAATGCTGCCGTGCCTAGGCGATGAGCAACAGTCCCAAGCGGGATTGAGCCGCCGCCCCTGGCGTCTGCCTCACATGCGCAGTACGACCGCGCCACCGCCGCCCCCGCCGACGGCCAGGTTGAGCGCGTCCGCCGCCGCGGCGAGGTCGTAGGTCTCGCCCACGGAAATCCCGATCTCGCCATTGCCGAGCCGCTCGGCCATGGCCGCGAGCCGGCCACCGTCCGCCTGCACGTAGATATCGGCAATCGTCACCCCGCGGGCCTCAGCCGGCGGCGCGCCGGTGATCGTGGCCAGCCGCCCGCCGTCGGCGACGGTGGAGAGGGCGGCGGCCTCACCGCCAGGGGCCGCGTTGATCGCCGCGGCCACGCCACCGCCACCCGCCCAGTCGCGGACCTTGGCGGGCCAGCCGTCGTCGTGGTAGTCGAACACCGCTGCCACCCCGAGCTCTCGCAGCCGCTCAGCGCTCCGCGGCCCGGCTGTCACCGCGACCTCGGCTCCGACCACCACTCCCAATGCTGCGACCACCTGCCCGGTCACGCCTCCGGCGCCGTGGACGAGCAACCGCCCGGCGCCCGAGTTCCCGAGCGCGGCGCCGATCGCCTGGTCCGCCGTCAGCGCCGGCACCGGAAAGGCTGCCGCGTCCTCCCATGGCACAGCGGGCGGCTTCGCGGCCAGCACATCGGCGCGGGCCAGCAGCAACTCGCTCCAGCACCCGTGCTCGAGCAGGGGTACCGGGTGGGTCATCACCTCATCTCCGACCGACCACCCGTCGACGCCGGCCCCAACGGCAGCGATCGTCCCTGCCGCCGCGACGCCCAGCGCCATCGGTGGCCGCGGCCCGACGTCCCACGATCCGAGCCTGACGAGGTCGTCCCAGGGCGCCACCGCGGCGGCCCGCACCTCGATGAGCGCCTCGCCCGCGGCTGGACGCGGATCGGGAAGCGACAGCTCCCGCACATCGCCGCCGAACCGCTCGATTCCGGCCGCCTTCACGAAGCCCCCGGCATGTCGCCCAGGCTACCCCTCTCGCTCGACACGCCGAGCCGCTGCTTAAGCTCGCCATGGCGATGCAGGGTCGTGAACTTGCCTACGTCGATCCGGAGGCCGAGCGAGGCTTCTTGTATCGCGGATATGCAGCACTCGTAGGCACTCGGGCCATGGGTTGGATCTCGCGTACCCTCGCCTGGCGACTTGATCCCATCCTCATGCGGCTCAGCGGAGGTCGCCTGCGCTTCGGGCTCCTGCTGCCGACGGCGCTCTTGGAGACCCGCGGCGCCCGCACGGGCGCGCTGCGGCGCAACGGCGTGATCTATTTCCACGACGGCGACCGCGTGGTGATAGTGGCCTCAAAGCTGGGACTGCCGCAACATCCCGCCTGGTTCCACAACTTGAGGTCGAATCCACTCGTCAGACTGGGCGGTCGACCGTTCCGCGCGGAGGTCATCACCGATGACGCGGAAGGGGCCCGGCTCTGGGACCTCGCGGACCGCGTCTTTCCGCCGTATGCCAGCTACCGCGCTCGTGCCGCCGCCGCTGGTCGGGTTATCCCAATCGTCTGCCTCCACCCGAGTAGCCATTGAGCGTCTGCCGCCCCGATTTCGCCGGCGGCGGGACGCCTGTAGGATCGTCGCCGTGCCCCGGGGACTTGCCCCCCTGGCCGGCGTCGTGCTTCTGGCGCTGTGCGCCGCCTCTCCCGCGTTCGGTCGCGTGCGTCAAGCCGAGTCCGTCTTGCCTCCGGGCCAGAGCGGCTTCGTCTCCCTGACCACGGGGGCATCGCCGCACCTGTCGGATCAGACGGCGCTGTTCACGAGCTTCCGCTTCAAGCCGGCCAATTTCTTCGGTACCGGCTCGCTCGAGACGCCGCGGCCGGGCGTGAGAATCGTCCGCGACGCCTACGGCGTGCCGGCGGTGACCGGCACGACTGCCGCTGACGTCTGGTTCGGCATGGGCTACGCCGTGGCCCAGGACAGGCTCGCCGAGCTCGAGCTGTTCCGCCGGCAGACGGAGGGGCGGCTGGCCGAGGTCCTCGGGAAGGACCGGCTTGACGACGACCTCACCGCGCGGCGCGACTTCTACACGAGAGGGGAGCTGCTGGCCCAGTTCAGGCGGCTGCCGGCCGACCTCCAGGACCGCTTCCGCAACTATGCCGCGGGGGTGAATGCCTGGATCGCGGTGACGCGCAGCGATCCCTCGGTGCGGCCGGGCGAGTTCGCGCTGCTCGGTATCAACCCGGCCGACTGGCAGGTGACCGACTCCCTGGCGATCGGCGCCTCTCTGGCGCGCACGGTTCCGAGCAGCGACGGCGCCGAGCTCGACAACGTGCGCGGGCTGCGCAGAGTCGGCGCTCGCACCTTCAATCGCCTCGTGCCCCTGCGGATCCGCGGCCAGGTCGCGAGCGTCCCCCGGTCAGCCGGACGCTTCCCTTCGCAGCCGGGCCGCACCCGGGCCGACGAGCGCATCGGCTTCAGGCGCTCGCTGCGCTTCGTGCGCGGGCTGCCGTTGCCCGCCGCCTCCGCCGCGCGCGCGGGCCGGCCGCACGGGGGCTCGAAGGTGTGGGCGATCCGCGAGCGCGGGCGCCGGGCGACCTTGTTCAACGGCCCCCAGCTCGGCTTCCAGATGCCCGAGCTCTTCGTCGAGCTCGAGCTGCACGGCCCGGGGGTCGACGTGCACGGCGCCACGGCGCCAGGAGTCCCGGTGATCGCCAGCGGGCACAACGCTCACGTCGCGTGGGGAGTGACGAGCGGCGTCTCGGACGACGACGACCTGTACGTGGAGCGGCTGGTCGGGAAGGAGCGCTATCGCTTCAAGGGCCGCGTGCGCCGGATGAAGTGCCGCGACGAGACGATCCTCGTGCGGGGCCAGGCGCCGGTCCGCGAGCGCATGTGCCGCACGCTCCACGGTCCGGTGCAGGCGCGCGCGGGCGGCGTGGCCTACGCCCGCCGCTACGCGATCTGGAAGCGGGAGCTCGGCACGCTGACCGGCCTGGCCGCCATCAACCGGGCGCGCAGCGTGCGCGAGGTAAACCGCGCCACCGCCAAGCTCACCTGGAACGAGAATCTGGTCGCCGCCGATGACCGCGGCCACATCGGCTACTGGCACCCGGGGCTGCTGCCTCTCAAGCCGAAGCGCTGGGACGAGCGGCTGCCATACCCCGGCACGGGCAAGGCGGAGTGGCGGGGCTTCCTCCCCGTCCGCAGGCGTCCGCACGTGATCGACCCGAGGCAGGGCTTCGTGTTCAGCTGGAACAACTCCGCCTCCGTGGGCTGGACCGACGGCGACGCCGAGGCGCGCGAGAAGCTGACCGGCCCGTTCCACCGGGCGGCTTTCCTCCGGCGCATAACGAGCCGGGCGCACCGCGCAGGCACCTACACGGCCGCGAAGCGGGTCGACCGGATCACCGGCACGTTTGCGGAGCAGCGGCCGCTCGCGAAGGCCCGGCTCCGGCGTGCGCGCCGCGGCGCCACCGGCGCTGCGAAGACCGTGCTCGACACGATCCTGGGCTGGGACGGCAATTACAACCGGACCGACGCGGGCGGCACGGT
>DASXBA010000212.1:0-5281 GCA_036406475.1 Thermoleophilaceae bacterium
TTCCAGACGGCCTCGGCCGTCACCTCCACGGCGGCCTCGAACAGCTCCCGCAGCTCGCGCGAGTCGTCACGCAGGAAGCGGAAGTCGCCGAACGGCTCCTCGCCGCGGTGGGGCACGCGCTGGGCGGTGGAGAACCCGAACACGTACTCGCCGCTCCCGTTGGCGGCGAAGCTGCCGGCGCGCCCGAGGCCGAGGGCTCCGCGCGCGGCCAGGCGGCGCAGCTGGCGCTCGGACAGGGGCGCGTCGGTTGCCAGCACGACTATTGCCGAGCCGCCGCCGGTGGCCGGCTCTGGGCTCTGGGCTTTGGGCTCTGGGGGCTCCGGGCCGAGGAGCAGGTGGGCATCTTTGCGGCCGCCGTAGTTCGTCACCACGAGGCAGCCGAGCGTGGACCCGCCTGCGAGGCGTGATGAGGAGCCGACGCCGGACTTGAAGCCGAAGCAGGTCGTGCCTGTACCCGCGCCGACCGCGCCCTCCGCCAGCTCGTCCTCCGACGCCGCTTCGATCGCCTCCAAGGCGTGCTCGGCCCGCACGTGCAGCCCGCGGCTGTCGCCCAGCCAGCCGTCGAAGCACTCGCCCACCACCACGTTGATGGTGTCGCGGTCCACGGCCGCCTCCGGGTTGAGCTCGAGCAGCCAGCGCAGCCCGCCCTCCCACACCGGACCGACCGAGACCGTGCTCGTAAGCAGAATCGGGCTCTCGAGCGTGCCGAGCTCCTCCAGCTGGCTGAGTCCGGCCGCCTTGCCGTAGCCGTTCATCACGTGGCAGGCGGCGAGCACCTTCTCCGCGTAGGGGTTGCCGCCGTGGGGCAGCACGGCCGTGACGCCCGTGTGGAGGTCGGCGAGCGTGCAGTGGCCGACCCGGACGCCGGGCACGTCCACCAGGGCGTTCGCCGGCCCCGGCTCGAGCCGGCCCACGCGGTAGCCGAGCTCTCTCAATCTCCGCCGCACCGCCGGAAGGATGACAATGCGCGGGTGAGCGTCATCGTCACACGGGCCCCGCTCCGCGTGGCCCTCGGGGGCGGCGGGACCGACCTGCCGTCCCACTACCGGCGCGCCGGCGGCTTCGTCGTCTCGGTGGCGATCGACAAGTACGTCCACATGGTCACGAGCGCCGCCTTCCGGCCGCGCTATGTGCTCAAGCACCTGGAGGACGAGGAGGCGGAGACCCCGGAGGAGATCCGCCACCCGATCCTGCGGGCCGCGCTGTCCCGGCACTGGAACGGGCGCCCGCTCGAGATCGCCTCGGCCTCGGACGTGCCGCCCGGAACCGGGCTCGGCTCCTCCGGCGCCTACACGGTCTGCGTGCTCAAGTCGCTCGACCTGGCCGCGGGCCGGGAGTCGAGCCGCGCCGAGCTGGCGGAGGCGGCATGCGCGATCGAGATCGACGAGCTCGAGCGGAGCGTGGGCAAGCAGGACCAGTACGCCGCCGCCCACGGCGGCCTACGCGCCTACACCTTCAACCGCGACGACAGCGTCGAGGTCCGCCCGCTCGAGCTGCCGGAGGCCGCGCGCTCCGCCGTGCGCGAGCGCTTCCTCCTCTTCTACACGGGCAGGGAGCGCTCCGCCTCGGACGTGCTCTCGCACCAGGTGAGCCGCACGCTCGCGGGCGACCCGCAGGTCGAGCGCGACCTGGCGAGGACCGAGGAGCTCGCCCGGGAGACCTGCGCGGCGCTCGAGGCCGGCGAGCTCGGGCGCCTGGGCGCCCTGATGGACGAGCAGTGGGAGGTCAAGCGCTCGCGGGCGCCCGGGGCGGTGCCGGACGAGATCGAGGAGCTGCGCGCGCGGGCCAGGGAGGCCGGCGCCGAGGGCGTGATGCTCGTGGGCGCCGGCGGCGGCGGCTTCCTGCTCGCCTACGCGCCCCAGCCGGAGAAGACGCGCGCCGCCATGGAGGAGGCCGGCGCCCCCGAGCTGCCCTTCGACGTGGACGAGGAGGGCTGCGCGGCGGTGAACGTCCCTCGCTAGCCCCTATGGGGGCTGCTCCGGGACGTTCGACTGGATCGAGTGGATGTCGCTTTTACCGCGCTATGCGGGGGTGAACGCGACATGCCCCCGCAGCCGCGCGGCCCTACTCCCTACCCAGCCGCCGTTCGACGAGAAGTTCGTCCCACGCAGAGGCGAGCCGCTAGGCGGCGCTAGTCCACGCCCGCTGGGACCTTCGAGCGGATCCACTCGCGCAGCGTCGCGTCGGCCACGCGGGCGTAGACGCCCGGCTTGCCCGGCTGGGCGCAGCCCTCGCCGAAGCTCGTCGCCCCGACGACCTTCAGCTCGCCGCTCCCCGTGTGCCCGAACATCGGGCCGCCGGAGTCGCCCTGGCAGGTGTCGACCCCGCCCTGCGGGAAGCCGGCGCACACCATCGTGGCCGCGTCGAAGTCCGAGTAGGCGCCGGCGCAGTAGTCGTCGGTGGTGATCGGCACCTGGCCCTCCTGGAGGGTGTCCGGCAGGTCGCCGCCCTCCTCGGTCGCGCCCCAGCCGACGATCGTCTCGCTCACGGCCGGGTTCCAGAGCCCGCGCTCGCTCGCCCCGGCCACCTTGACCGGCTGCTTGGTGGACGCACTCTTGAGCTGAAGCAGAGAGATGTCGTAGCCGCTCGTGAGCAGGTAGTTGGGGTTCACGACGACCTGCTGGACCGGCGCGGCCTCGCCCTCGCCCGGGTGCAGGCCGCCGATCCGCACGTCGATCGCGGCGGCCGGCCAGCCAACCGGCGACCCAACCGCAGCGCCGGTCACAGAGCCGCAGTGGCCCGCGCTCAGCACCCAGTTGGGAGCGATCAGCGTGCCCGTGCACTCGAACGGCCCGAACGTGATCTCGGCGATCGCCGGGTACTCCCCGGCCGACGCGTCGTGTCCTCCGACGACGGCTCCGGCCGGCGACGCGGTGATCGCGACGGCCACGGCCATGACGGCGAAAGCGGTCAGCAGCTTCTGTATCGACAAGTTGGCACCCCTGCCCTTCGACGAGCCGGACATACTAGCCCGGTGCCTGCGGCCGATGTCGCACCTCTCCTGCTCGTCGACGCGCCCTTCTTCCTCTACCGGGCGTTCCATTCGCTGCCGTCGAGCATCAAGGGGAAGGACGGCAAGCCCGTGGGCGCGCTGCTCGGGAGCGCCAACGCGATTCTCGCCGCCGCGGAGGAACACCGCGCGCGCGCCGTGGTCACCTGCTTCGGCCCGGACGCCGCGGAGTACCGCGTGGAGCTGTTCGACGGCTACCACGCGCAGCGGCCGCCGGTGCCGGGCCCGCTCGCGTCGCAGTGGGAGAAGACGCCGATCCTCTACCAGGGCCTCGGCTGGGAGGTTGCGACCTCGCGCGACATGGAGGCCGACGACCTGCTCGGCTCCTACGCCGCGAAGGAGACCGACGCCGGCGGCAGGACGCTGATCTTCACCGGCGACCGCGACATGTTCCAGTGCGCGAACGACAGCGTCACGGTGCTGCTCGCCGCCCGTGGCGGCCCCCAGCTCGTGGACGCCGCCGAGGTCGAGAAGCGCTACGGCATCCCGCCCGAGCTGGTGCCCGACTTCATCGCGCTGCGCGGCGACCCCTCGGACGGCATCCCGGGCGCCAAGGGCGTTGGCGAGAAGACGGCGGCCGACATCCTGCGCCGCCACGGCTCGCTCGAGGCGGCACTCGAGGCCGCCCCCGAGGGCACCCAGCTCCACTCGCAGCGCGACCAGCTGCTCGACTTCAAGAAGATCGCCACCCTCCAGCCGATCAAGGTGAAGCGGCCGCGCGACCGTCCGACCGACTACGAGGGCGGCGCCGAGGCGGCGCGCGAGCTGGGGCTGAACCGGTTGGCCGAACGGCTGGCCAAGGCTCAGGACTAGCCCCTCATCGGCGTCTCATCCGGCATGGGCAGCCTTGCCGTCATGAGACGAGTAGCCGCAATCACAGCCGTGCTCGCGCTCCTCGCACTGGGCGCGTGCGGATCCGAGGACTCGAAGCGGAAGGCGGGCGAGTTCAGCACCACGATCGACAACCCCTACCTGCCGTTCGCGGTGGGCAGCAAGTGGGTCTACAGGGAGGTCGAGGACGGCGAGGTCAAGCGTGACGAGGTCACGGTCCTGCCGAAGACCAAGCTGATCGCGAACGGTGTCCGCGCGCGCGTGGTGCACGACCAGGTGACCGTTCATGGACGAGTCGAGGAGAACACCTATGACTGGTACGCGCAGGACCGCGACGGCAACGTCTGGTACCTCGGCGAGGACACCACCGAGTTCCCCAAGGGCAAGAAGCCGACCACGGCCGGCTCGTTCGAGGCGGGCGTCAAGGGGGCGAAGGCCGGGATCGTGATGCCCGCGCATCCCAAGCCCGGCATGGCCTACCGCCAGGAGTACCTCAAGGGCGAGGCCGAGGACCGCGGCAAGGTCCTGGCGCTGGACGCGAGGACCAAGGTGCCGTACGGCTCCTACGACCACCTGCTCCAGACCGAGGACTCGACCCCGCTCGAGCGGAACGCCACCGAGCACAAGTACTACGCGCGCGGGATCGGCTCCATTCTGGAGCTGGCGGTGGCGGGCAACGCCCGGGCGGAGCTCGTCTCCTACTCGCGCAGCCGGTAGCCCGCGCCGCGAACGGTCTCGATGGCATCGCGGCCGACCTTCTGCCTCAGGTAGCGGACGTAGACGTCCACCACGTTCGAGCGGTTCTCGTAGTCGTAGTCCCAGGCGTGCTCGAGCAGCCGGTAACGGGAGAGGACCTCCCCCGGCCGGCGCATGAAAGTCTCGAGCAGCGCGAACTCCTTGGCCGACAGCGGGATCTCGTCGTCGCCGCGCCAGACGCGCCTGCTCGCCGGGTCCAGCCGCAGGCCGCCGACCTCGAGCACCGCGGGCTTCTCCACCGGGCCACGCCTGACCAGCGCGCGCAGCCGCGCCAGCAGCTCGGCGAACGAGAACGGCTTGGTCAGGTAGTCGTCGGCCCCGCCGTCCAGGCCCGCCACCCGGTCCTCCACGGCGTCCCGCGCGGTGAGCATCAGCACCGGCGTCCAGACGCCCTCCCCGCGCAGGCGCCGGCAGGTCTCGAAGCCGTCGATCCCCGGGAGCATCACGTCGAGGACGACCGCGTCGTACTCGTTCGCCTGCGCCATCCAGAGCGCGTCCTCGCCCTTGACCGCCACGTCCGCCGCGAGCCCCTCCTCGCGCATTCCGCGCCGCACCAGGCCGGCCATCTTCACGTCGTCCTCGACGACCAGGACCCTCATCGCGGCAACCTGATCCAGGCGTCCGCGCCGCCCTCTGGCCGGTTCCTCACCTCGGCCTCGCCGCCGTGTGCCTCGGCGATGGCGA
>DASXBA010000213.1:0-4098 GCA_036406475.1 Thermoleophilaceae bacterium
TCAAGACCGGCGACACGCTCGGCGGCATCTCGGCGAAGACCGGCGTGCCCGTGGAGAAGCTCCAGGAGCTGAACCCCGGGCTCGACCCGCAGGCCCTCGTGTCTGGCCAGAGGATCAAGCTCCGCGAGTGAGCATGCGCCGCCTCCTACTCGCCTGCTGCGTCGCGTTGTCGATCCTCGCGGCCCCGGCCGCCGCCACCGCCGCGCCGCCGGAGGTGGACACTGCGAAGGCGGCGATCGTCGTTGATGCGAGCGACGGCGCCGTGATGTTCCAGAAGGCGCCCGACGAGCGCCGCGCGATCGCCAGCACCACCAAGCTGATGACCGCCCTGCTCACGCTCGAGCGCGCCAACCCGAACGCCGTCTTCACGGCGCCGGCCTACCACCCGGGCGCGGCCGAGTCGCGGATCAACCTCGTGAAGGGAGAGCGGATGCGGGTCGAGGACCTGCTCCAGGCCCTGCTCCTCGAGAGCGCCAACGATGCCGCCGAGACCCTGGCCGAGAACATCTCGGGTTCGCGCGCCGCGTTCGTCCAGCTGATGAACACGCGGGCGGCGGAGCTCGGCCTCGACCACACGAGCTACGCCAACCCGATCGGGCTCGACGACCCGGACAACTACTCGAGCGCCCGCGACCTCTCCTCGTTGGCGATCCGGCTGCTCCGCAACAAGCGCTTCGCCGGCATCGTGGACACGCCCGAGGCGGTGCTCCAGTCGGGCTCCCACCGGCGGGTGGTCGACAACCGCAACGATCTCGTTGCCCGCTATCCGTTCGTCGACGGCGTCAAGACCGGCCACACGACCGACGCCGGCTACGTGCTGGTCGGCGCGGCGCACAAGTTCGGCGGCGCCGAGGTGGTGAGCGTGGTGCTCGGCGAGCCGAGCGAGGCGGCGCGCGACAGCGACACACTCACCCTCATGCGCTGGGGCCTCGGCCAGTTCAAGCGGCGCGAGGTGCTGAGCACCGAGCGCGTGCTCGCCAGGCCCGAGGTCAAGTACCGCGACGACCACGCCGAGCTCGTCCCGCGGACGCCGCTCGAGCTGACCGTCCGCCGTGGCGAGCGGGTCCGGCGCCGGATCGTGGCACCGGACGAGGTCAAGGGGCCGCTCGACGCGGGCAAGAAGGTCGGCCGCGTGACGGTGCTCGTGGACGGCAAGCCGGTGCGGCGGGTGGCGCTCGTCACGGCCGGCAAGGTTCCGGGGGCGGGCCCGCTGCGGGTGTTTTTCTCGTCCGTCGGCGTACCCTTCACGGTGCTGGTGCTCCTGGGCGCGCTGGCGGCGGGGGTCTTCGCCGTCCGGCGCTCGCGGGAGAGCAGGCCAGCGGTGCACGAATGATCATCACCGTCACTCTCAACGCCGCCATCGACCGGACGCTCGCCGTGCCCAACTTCCGGCTGGGCCGGCGGCACCGCGCCACCGAGCAGACCGCGATGGCCGGCGGCAAGGGCGTGAACGTGGCGCGCGCGCTCAAGGCGCTCGGCCAGCCGGTGATCGCCACCGGCGTGGCGGGCGGGCCCACCGGCACCCGGATCATCGAGCACCTCACCGAAGAGGCGATCCTCAACGACTTCGTCCGCATCCGCGAGGAGTCGCGCACCTCCACCGCGGTGGTCGACCCGACCTCCGGCGAGCAGACCGAGATCAACGAGCGCGGGCCCACGGTCAGCGAGGCGGAGCTGGACCTGTTCGTCGACAAGCTGCTCTACCTGGCCAAGGGCGCGGCGGTCTGCGTCTTTGCCGGGAGCCTTCCCCGGGGTGTCGACTCGGGGCTCTACGCGCGCCTGATCGAGGAGCTGCGCAAGCTCGGGGTGACCACGGTGCTCGACTCGGAGGGCGAGTCCCTGCGCCTGGCCGCACGCACAGGGCCCGACGTGGTCAGCCCCAACGAGATCGAGGCCGAGGAGCTGGTGGGCCACGAGTTCGCGGACGAGGAGGACCGCCGGACCGCGATCGCCGAGATGGCGGAGCTTGGCGCCCGCGAGGCGCTGATGACCCTTCCCGACGGCTGCCTGGCGCTTATGCGCGACGACTCCGAGACGCCCACGCTCTACCGGGCCACCCTGGAGCCGATCGAGGCGGTCTCGGCCGTCGGCTCGGGCGACGCCTTCCTGGCGGGCTTCGTCTCCGCCCGCTACGGGGACCTGCCCGTTGAGCACTGCCTGCGCTACGCGGTGGCCTGCGGGGCGGAGTCCACGCAGCACTTCGGAGCGGGCGTGCTCGACCCGCGCGAGGTGGAGCGGCTCCTGCCGGAGGTGCGCGTCGAGGCGCTCGAGACGCCCTCGCTGGCCCTCGCTTAGGGCCTGGGAGGAGCGCAGGCCGGGCGCCGGCCGGCCGAGCACCGCACCATTGCTATGTTCAAGCTTCGTCCGCCGTCGAACCTAGGATGCCGCCATGGAAGTTGAGATCGGCCGGGGCAAGAAGGGCCGTCGTGCATACGGCTTCGATGACATAGCGATCGTGCCCTCGCGGCGCACGAGGGACCCGGACGACATCGACATCACCTGGACCCTGGGGCCCTATCGCTTCGAGCTGCCCCTTCTCGCGTCGGCCATGGACGGCGTGGTCTCGCCCGAGACCGCCGGCATCATCGGACGCCTCGGCGGCCTCGCGGTGCTCAACCTGGAGGGCATCTGGACGCGCTACGAGGACGCGGGCGAGCAGCTCATGCGCATCGCGGAGCTCCCCAAGGAGGACGCGACCGCGGAGATGCAGCGGATCTACGAGGCGCCCGTCCAGGAGGAGCTGATCGGGCAGCGGATCCGCGAGATCAAGGACCAGGGTGTGGTGGCGGCGGCTTCCTTGACGCCGCAGCGGGTCCGTTCCTACTACGAGACCGCCCTCGAGGCCGGTCTCGACATCCTCGTGATCCAGGGAACGGTGATCTCGGCCGAGCACGTCTCCACGAAGTCCGAGCCGCTCAACCTCAAGGAGTTCATCCGCGAGGTCCCGGTACCGGTGATCGTGGGCGGCTGCGCCTCCTACTCCACCGGTCTCCACCTGATGCGCACCGGCGCCGTCGGCGTGCTCGTGGGCGTCGGCCCGGGCGCGGCCTGCACCACCCGCGGCGTGCTCGGCATCGGCGTTCCCCAGGCGACCGCGATCGCCGACGTCCAGGCGGCCCGCTCGCAGCACATGCTCGAGACGGGCGATTACGTGAACGTGATCGCCGACGGCGGGATGCGCAACGGCGGCGACGTCTCCAAGGCCTTCGCCTGCGGCGCCGACGCCGTGATGATCGGCTCGCCGCTCGCCCGCGCCTACGAGGCGCCCGGCAGCGGCTACCACTGGGGGATGGCCACCTTCCATCCCTCGCTCCCGCGCGGCGCGCGCGTCAACACCACGCAGAACGGCTCGCTCGAGCAGATCCTGCTTGGCCCCGCCCACGAGAACGACGGCACCTTCAACCTCATGGGGAGCCTGCGGACCTCGATGGCCACCTGCGGCTACGAGGACATCCCGGCCTTCCACCGGGCCGAGGTGATGGTGGCGCCGTCGCTCCAGACCGAGGGCAAGCAGCTCCAGCGCGACCAGGCCATCGGCATGGGCGCCACGTCCGCCGCCAAGGCAGCGCCGGCATCCGACGGCGTCGTCAACGGCAGCGGCGGCGCCGGCGATCCCGCTACGCCCAGCACCGATTCGGCCCTGGTGCCGAGCGAGTGAGCGAGGCCGTCGCCTCGTCAGCGCCGGCCTCGGAAGGCCAGCGCAGGGCGGCGACGGATGAGGTGCTGGTCCTCGACTTCGGCGGCCAGTACTCGCAGCTGATCGCCCGCCGCGTGCGCGAGCAGGGCGTCTTCTCGGAGCTGCTGCCCCACCACGTCGACCTCGAGGAGGTCCGCCGCCGCAACCCCAAGGGGCTGATCCTCTCCGGCGGCCCCGCTTCGGTCTACGCCGAGGGCGCGCCGCAGCCGCGGCCGGAGCTGTTCGAGCTGGGCGTGCCGGTGCTCGGCATCTGTTACGGCATGCAGGCGATGGTCCACCACCTGGGCGGGCGGGTCGAGCCGGCCGAGGTGGGGGAGTTCGGCCGCTCGCAGCTGGTCGTCTCGAACGAGGGCCGGCTCCTGCGCGGGCTCCCCGCCGAGCAGACCTGCTGGATGAGCCAC
>DASXBA010000214.1:0-12597 GCA_036406475.1 Thermoleophilaceae bacterium
CTCCCGTCGGCGTTGGTGCGCGTAACGATGAATGCGCTGTCCGGGTTGACGCCGATGTCACTGCCGACCTCGACGATCTTCCCGTTCCCCTCGATGGCGATGGCGTTGCCGAGCGAGCCCGCCGAGGAGACCGCCGTCCCGTCGCCCGAGAAGCTCGGATCGAGGTCGCTGTCCGCGGCCAGCGTCGTGCCTGCAAGCGCAAGCGCCAGCGTCCCGGCGAGGGCCACGACGGCAGTCGGTCGGCGCACGGCCAGTAGCACCTAGTCGAAGCTCTCACGACTAGCGCCGCTGCGCAAACCGACGTACGCGGTTTTTGCGTAGGCCAAAGTCCGGCCAGGGAAGCCGGCTAGAGCCTGATACGAGCCCGAGCCAAGGCGAAGCCGCGCCCTATGGAAACGGGACCCAACACCTGGGAGGCATGGCACTACGGATACGTTCGCAACGCCGGGAGCAGTTCCGTGGGCTACGGGGGTACGGAGGGTCGCAGCGCCGTCCCCTCGTTCGTCCCGGTGCAGTTCCGCGACGTGATCGCCCGCGCCGCTCAGCGCTGGAACGTCGGCGCGGCGCTCCTGTCGGCGCAGCTGTACGCCGAGTCGGGCTTCAACCCCAACGCCGGCTCGCCGGCCGGCGCCCAGGGGATCGCGCAGTTCATGCCCGGCACGGCCGCCGGCTACGGCCTGAGCAACCCGTTCGACCCGAAGGCCGCGATCGACGCCCAGGCCCACCTGATGCACGACCTGCTCCGCCGCTTCGCGAGCGTGCCGCTTGCGCTGGCGGCCTACAACGCCGGCTCCGGGCCCGTCGAGCGCTGCATGTGCATCCCCTCGATCCCGGAGACGCAGGCCTACGTCGCCAAGATCCTCGGCCTGCTCGGCGGAGCCGGGGACATCGCGCCGCCCACGTTCGAGGTCCGGCTCGTCGCCTAGCAATCGATCGAACGTCCCGCAGTACCGCCTATAGGCGGCAGCGCGGGACGTTCGGCGTGGTCCGGCCGGACCGGTAGATGGGCCGTTCTTGGTCCGTTCCTCTGCTGGATGTACCAGGTCGAGAGCTCGCGCACCCTGCTCCAGCCGCGCCCGGCGGCGACCCGCCGGCGCAGCCTGCGCGTGCCGCGGACGGTGGTGCTGCTCGGCGTCACGAGCCTGTTCACCGACGTCTCCTCGGAGATGGTCACCACGGTCCTGCCGCTGTACGTCTTCTTCGCGCTCGGGGCGTCGCCGCTCCAGGTCAGCCTGGTCGACGGGCTCTACCAGGGCGCCACCGCGATCCTGCGCGTGGCCGGGGGCTTCGTGGCGGACCGCTGGCGCCGGCACAAGGAGGTCGCCGCCGTCGGCTACGGGATCTCCGCGGTCTGCAAGCTCGGGCTGTTCGCGCTCGGCGGCGCGCTCGGGGCGGTCGCGTCGATCATCGTGGTCGATCGCGCCGGCAAGGGACTCCGCACCGGTCCGCGCGACGCGATGATCTCCTTCAGCAGCAGCCGCGAGGGACTGGCCACGGCCTTCGGGGTGCACCGCGCCCTCGACACCGCCGGGGCCATGCTCGGCCCGCTGATCGCCTTCGGGATGCTGCTGCTCGCCCCCCGCGACTTCCACTCGGTCTTCCTCGTCAGCTTCTGCTTCGCGCTGCTCGGCCTGTCCGTGCTCGTGCTGCTGGTCGAGCCGGCGCGCCGCGCCCGCCACCGCGCGGCGGGCTCGCAGTCCTGGCAGGCGGCCAAGCGGGCCATGGCCGCGGGTCCCTTCCGGCGGCTCGTGATCGCCGGCATGGTGCTGAGCCTCGCCACGATCAGCGACGGGCTCTTCTACCTCGGCCTCCAGCGCCGCCTCGACTTCGACCTCAGCGTCTTCCCGCTTCTCTTCGTCGGGACCGCGGTCGTCTACATGACGCTCGCCGTGCCGGCCGGCCAGCTGGCGGACCGGATCGGCCGCGGCAAGGTCCTGGTGGGGGCCTACCTGCTGCTGATCCCGGTCTACGCGGCGCTGCTTGTCACCTCGCTGCCGGTGCTCGGCCTGGCGGCCTGCCTGCTGCTGCTCGGCGCCTGGTACGCCGCCACCGACGGCGTGCTGGCCGCCCTGGCCAGCGCCGAGCTGCCAGAGGACGCGCGGGCCACCGGCCTGTCGGTGCTCGGCGCAGTGACGGGCCTCGCGCGGCTCGTCTCGGCCCTCCTCTTCGGCGCGCTCTGGACCGTCGCCGGGATCCAGGTCGCGGCGATCGTGTTCGCCGGGTTGCTCGTCGTCGCCGCGCTCACCGCGGCTCTGTTGATTCGCCATGACTCCGACATCGCTCCAGAAGCCGCGGCCTAGCCGCACGCGCGCCTTTGCGCTGGTCGCCGGCCTCTGCCTGGTGGCCGTCGCCGCGATCGTGGTGGTCGCCGCGCTCGGCGAGCACCGCTCGAGCACCAACGCCGCGGTGGGCGTCGTAGGCAAGCCCGCCACGCCGCCGCGGCCCGGCGTCAAGCCGGGCAGCGTCCTGGTCAGGGCCGTCGACAAGCGCGACCCGCGGCTCAACGGCCCGGCAACGATGGTCCCGCTCGCAGGGGGCAGGCCGCGCCGGGCGCCGCTCTCCTGCGAGCGCATCGCGCTCGCGGCCGACGGGGGCATCTGTCTCCAGCTCCAGCACTCGGGTGTCGACTGGAAGGCGGTCCTGTTCGACAGCCGCTTCCGCGTCCGTCACAAGATCGGGCTGACCGGCGTCCCGAGCCGCGCGCGCGTTTCACCCGACGGCCGCTACGGCGCCTACACCACCTTCGTCACCGGCGATTCCTACGCGCATCCCGGCACCTTCTCGACGCGCACGAAGATCGTCGACATGCATCGCGGCACGGTCATCGCCGACCTCGAGCAGTTCAAGGCCTACCGCGGCGGGGACCGGCTCGACGCCCCCGACGTCAACTACTGGGGCGTGACCTTCAGCGGCGACCCCGGCCGCTTCTACGCGACGCTCGCCACCCACGGCAAGACCTACCTCGTGGCCGGCAACCTCCGCACCCGCCGTCTCGACACGCTGCGCGAGAACGTCGAGTGCCCATCGCTGTCGCCGGACGGCAGGCGGATCGCCTTCAAGAAGCGCGTCGGCGGCCCCGGCCACTGGCGCCTGCACGTGCTCGACCTGAAGACGCTGCGCGACCACCCGCTCTCCGAGCGGCGCTCGATCGACGATCAGGTCGAGTGGCTCGACAACCGGAACGTGCTCTACGGCGACGGCCACGACGTCTACGAGGCGCGGGCCGACGGGGGCGGATCTCCCCGCCGACTGCTGGCCCGCGCCGATTCGCCGACGGTCCAGCCGGCCCGCTGAGCCGCCGCCGATAGGCTCTCCGTGATGGCCCCATTGACCGTCAACGGCATCGACGAGCTCAAGGACCTGATCGGGAAGACCGTGGGCCCGAGCGACTGGCGCGAGGTCACCCAGGAGATGATCGACGCCTTCGCCGATCTCTCCGGCGACGACCAGTGGATCCACGTCGACGTGGAGCGGGCGAAGACCGAGAGCCCGTTCGGGACCACCGTCGCCCACGGCAATCTGACGCTGTCGATGGTCGATGGCTTCCGCCGCAGCGTGCTGGAATCGACCGGCTTCAAGCTGGGCGTGAACTACGGCTGGAACAAGGTCCGCTTCCCGGCCCCGGTGCCGGCGGGCGCCCGCCTGCGCGCGAGCGTCGAGGTGCTGACCGTCGACGAGGTAGGCGACGGCTGGTTCCAGGTGACCCAGCGCTGGACCGTCGAGGTCGAGGGCAACGAGAAGCCCGCCTGCGTGGCCGAGAGCGTCGGCCGCGCTCTCGTCTAAGTCGGGAAGAGGCCGCCTTGCGGCCTGGGACGGCCGCTTCGCCGCGGATCGGCCGTCCCAGACCACAATGTGCCCTCCTCCCGACTGGACCCGCTCGTATCCTCGAAGGGCGTATGACCGCCCTCGCCGAACAGCGAAAGTCGCTTCCGGATTCACCGGGCGTCTACCTGTTCAAGGACAGGGACGGCAAGGTCATCTACGTGGGCAAGGCCAAGTCGATCCGCAAGCGGGTGGGCTCGCACTTCTCCAAGCCGGCCGGCCGCGGCGACATGACGGGCCAGGTCCGCGACGTCGACTTCATCGCCACGCAGACCGAGGCGGAGGCGCTGCTTACGGAGCAGCGGTTCATCAAGCAGCACCGGCCGCTGTTCAACGTGCGCCTCCGCGACGACAAGTCCTACCCGTACATCGCCATCTCGCTCGACGAGGACTTCCCGCGCGTCTACTTCACCCGAGAGCGGCACCGCCGCGGCCGCGCCTACTTCGGGCCGTTCAGCAACGCCAAGCGCGTGCGCGAGACGCTCGACCTGCTCGGCAAGGTGTTCCAGCACCGCACCTGCGAGGGCGCGGAGCCGGGCCGTGCCTCCGGCAGCCCCTGCCTCGACTACTACATCAAGCGCTGCCAGGCCCCCTGTGTCGGCTACATCTCGAAGGAGGACTACCGCCGCAACATCGAGACGATCATCGACTTCCTCTCGGGCCGCTACCGGCAGATCGAGCGCGAGCTCGAGCAGGAGATGAAGGACGCGGCGGCCAGGCAGGAGTTCGAGCAGGCCGCCACCTACCGCAACCGGCTGAAGGCGGTGCGAAGCCTGCTCGAGCGGCAGCGGGTGGCCAACGAGACGGTCGGCACGCTCGACGCGATCGCGGTGGCGGGGGAGGAGACCGACGCCAACGCGCAGGTCTTCCAGGTCCGCGACGGCGTGCTGGCCGACCGCCAGAGCTTCTATCTCGAGAACGCCGCCCGCCGCGACGAGGCCGAGGTGGCGGAGGAGTTCGTGCTCCAGTACTACGCCACCGCGCTGTCCACCCCGCCGCAGGTGATCGTGCCGCGCAGCGTCAGCTCCACCGAGATGCTCGCCGAGGCCTTGACGGAGCGTCGCGGCGCGCCGGTCGACGTCCGTCACGCCGAGCGCGGCGACAAGCGCCGCATCCTCGAGCTGGCGGAGCGCAACGCGCGGCTGGCTCTCGACCAGGACCGGCTCCGCTCGGAGCGCCGCCGCTCACAGCGGATCGAGGCGCTCGACGGGCTCCAGCGCGCGCTCGGGATGGATGTGATCCCGATGCGGATCGAGTGCTTCGACATCTCCAACCTGATGCACGCGCACACCGTCGCCTCGATGGTGGTGTTCGAGGGCGGCGCGCCGAAGAAGGCGGACTACAAGCGCTTCGGCATCCGCGAGGCCGTGCAGGACGATTTCGCGGCGATGTCCGAGGTGCTGTCGCGGCGCATGGCCCGGTACGTGGCGCAGCACGAGCGCTCGCCGCACGACAAGGAGTACGACGCGAGCTTCGCCAGCGTGCCGGCCCTGATCGTGATCGACGGCGGCAAGGGCCAGCTCTCGGCCGGGCTCGAGGAGCTCCAGCCGTTCCGCGACCTGGGGACCACCGTGATCAGCCTCGCCAAGCGGATCGAGGAGGTCTTCCTCCCCGGCCAGGCCCGACCGCTCGTGCTCGACCACCACACGCCCGAGCTCCAGCTCCTCCAGCGTGTGCGCGACGAGGCGCACCGCTTCGCGATCGAGTTCCACCGCGGCCGCCGCGACCGCGCGATGACGCGCTCGGTGCTCGACGACCTGCCCGGGGTGGGGCCCGCCCGCAAGCGCCTGATCCTCCAGCACTTCGGCTCGCCGGAGCGCTTTCTCGAGGCGAGCCGCGAGGAGGTCGAGGCGGTGCCCGGCCTTCCCGGCAAGGTGGCCCGCGAGATCCACGCCTACGTCAACAAGGTCCTCGTCTAACCGTGCTCCGCGACTTCGTGATCATCACGGGCTTCTCGGGGGCGGGGAAGTCGCAGGCGATGGCCTGCTTCGAGGACGCCGGCTACTTCTGCGTCGACAACCTGCCGCCCGAGATGATCGGCTCGCTGGCCGACCTGTTCGGTCACGAGGGCAGCAAGGTGGAGAGCGCCGCCGTGGTGTGCGACGTCCGCGGCGGCGAGTTCTTCGACGGCTTCGTCCAGGTGCTCGGCGAGCTCGAGAAACGTGAGCTGCCGTCGCGGATGCTCTACCTCGAGGCCTCGGAGGCGGTCCTGATCGACCGCTACAAGGAGACCCGCCGCCGCCATCCGCTGGCCGAGGGCGGCCAGGTGAGCGAGGGGATCCGGCAGGAGCGGCAGCTGCTCGCCCCGTTGCGCGACCGCGCCGACGTATCGATCGATACCACGGACCTGTCCGCCGCGCGGCTGCGCAAGGTCGTGGCCGACAAGATGCTGCCGCACGGCACGATCGGCAAGCTGGCCGTGACCTTCCTCACCTTCGGCTTCAAGCACGGCAGCCCACGGGACTCCGACCTCGCGTTCGACGTGCGCTTCCTGCCCAACCCGCACTACGAGTCCGAGCTGCGCGAGCTGACCGGGCTCGACCAGGCCGTGATCGACTACGTCGAGAACTCCGACGGCATCGAGGACTTCTACGACCGTCTCACGCCGCTGCTCGACTACCTGCTCCCCGCCTACGAGCAGGAGGGCAAGGCGCACCTCACCGTGGGCATCGGCTGCACCGGCGGCCGGCACCGATCGGTGGTGATAGCCGAGCACCTCGCGGGTATCTATGCGGACCGCGGCGACTATCTCGTGGATGTGGTCCACCGGGACATCGACAAGCCGCCAAGACGTGCGTAGTGCGGAGTGAGAAAGGCGGGGGCTCGGCCGGACGGCCGAGGCCCCGGCACGACCGCGAGTCGGTAGATTCAGCCGCAGATCAGCGAGCTAAGGAGGGGAAGTTAGGAATGGCCCTGAGGGTCGGAATCAACGGCTTCGGCCGGATCGGGCGCAACGTCTTCCGGGCGGCTCATGCCCGCGGCGCGGACATCGACTGGGTCGGCGTCAACGACATCACCGATACGGAGACGCTCGCCCACCTGCTCAAGTACGACTCGATCCTCGGCCCCTTCCCAGGCGAGGTGGAGGCGTCCGACGACGGCATCCTGCTGGACGGCAAGGAGCTGCGCGTCTTCGCCGAGCGCGACCCGGCGGACCTGCCCTGGTCGGACGCCGGCGCCGACGTAGTGATCGAGTCGACCGGCCTGTTCACGGCCCGCGACGACGCCGCCAAGCACATCGAGGCGGGGGCGAAGAAGGTGATCATCTCGGCGCCCGCCAAGGGCCCCGACGTGACGCTCGCCCTGGGCGTCAACGACGACGCCTACGACCCCGAGCAGCACGAGGTGATCTCGAACGCCTCCTGCACCACCAACTGCCTCGCGCCCGTCGTCAAGGTCCTCCACGACGCGATCGGCATCGAGAGCGGGCTGATGACCACGATCCACGCCTACACCGCCGACCAGAACCTCCAGGACGCTCCGCACAAGGACCTGCGCCGCGCCCGCGCCGCCGCCGCCAACCTCGTGCCCACCTCCACCGGCGCCGCCAAGGCGATCGGACTCGTGATCCCGGAGCTCGACGGCAAGCTCAACGGCACCGCCGTGCGGGCGCCCGTGATCACGGGGTCGGTTGTCGACCTCACCGCGACGGTGAGCCGCCCGACCAGCGTCGAGGAGGTCAACCAGGCCTTCGCCGACCGCGCCGACAGCGGTCCGCTCGAGGGAATCCTCAAGTACACCGACGACCCGATCGTGTCGACGGACATCGTCAGGTCGCCCTATTCCTCGATCTTCGACTCGGGCTTGACGATGGTCATGGACGAGCGCCTCGTGAAGGTCGTGTCCTGGTACGACAACGAGTGGGGCTACTCGAACCGGCTGGTCGATCTCGCCGAGCGCGTGCTCGCGGGAGCCCCGGTTGCCTGAGGCCTCGGCGCCGGCTCTCGGGAAGCGCAGCGTCCGCGACCTCGACCTGGAGGAGGGGACGCGCGTGCTCGCCCGCGTGGACTTCAACGTCCCGCTCGACGGCGGCCGCGTGACCGACGACTCGCGGATCCGCGCCGCGCTGCCGACGATCGAGCTGCTGCTCGAGAAGAAGGTGCGGCTGATCCTCTGCTCCCACCTCGGCAGGCCCAAGGGCCGCGACCCCGAGACGTCGCTCAGGCCGGCCTCCGAGCGTCTCGGCGAGCTGATCGACGCCGACGTGCGTCAGGCCTCGGCGGTCGTCGGTCCCGAAGTCCAGCGCGAGGTGGGGGAGATGGCGCCGGGCACCGTCCTGGTGCTCGAGAACACCCGCTGGGAGGAGGGCGAGACGAAGAACGCCCCCGAGCTGGCCGGCGAGCTGGCCGCTCTCGCCGACCAGTACGTGGACGACGCCTTCGGCTCGGTTCACCGGGCGCACGCCTCTACCGCCGGGGTCGCGGAGCGGCTTCCGGCCGCCGCCGGCCTGCTGCTCGAGAAGGAGGTCACCACGCTGCGCGGGATCGTCGAGGCGCCGGAGCGGCCGCTCGTCGTGGTCCTCGGCGGGGCCAAGGTCTCCGACAAGATCGCCCTTATCGACCGCTTCATCGACACCGCCGACAGCCTCCTGATCGGCGGCGCGATGTGCTTCAGCTTCTTCCGCGCTCAGGGCAAGCCCACCGGCGACTCGCTGGTCGAGGACGAGGGCATCGAGCTGGCGGGGCAGGCGCTCGAGAAGGCGGACGGCTCCGACTGCCGGCTGATGCTGCCGGTCGACCTCGTGGCCGGCAGGGAGTTCGACGCCGCCACCGAGCGCCGGGACCTGGACGGCATCGAGGTGCCCGACGGCTGGATGGGCCTCGACGTCGGCCCCGAGACCAGCGACGCCTACGCCAAGGAGATCGCCGCGGCCGGGACGGTCTTCTGGAACGGGCCGATGGGCGCCTTCGAGCTCGAGCCGTTCGCGGCTGGGACGCGAGCCGTGGCGGAGGCGGTTGCCAATGCGTCGGCCACGACCGTCGTGGGCGGCGGCGACTCCGGCGCCGCGCTGGTGGAGTTCGGCCTCGCCGACGAGGTGGACTGGCTCTCGACCGGCGGCGGCGCCGCGCTCGAGCTGCTCGAGGGCAAGGAGCTGCCCGGAGTGGAGGCGCTCGACGATGCCTAGGCGCCCGTACATCGCCGGCAACTGGAAGCTCTGGGGCACGCGGGCCGAGTCCGCGGATTACTGCGAGCGGCTGCTCGAGCTCCTTCCCGACGAGGCCCGCAGGCCAGCGGACGTGGGTATCTGCGGCCCGTTCACCGCCCTCGACGTGCTGGCCGAGAAGCTGGGGGGCAGCGGTGTCAAGGTGCTCGCCCAGAACATGCACCAGGAGGAGAAGGGAGCCTTCACCGGCGAGATCTCGGCACCGATGCTGACCGAGCTCGGGGTCGACGGGGTGGTGCTCGGGCACTCGGAGCGACGCGAGTACTTCGGCGAGACCGACCGGGCACTGGCCGAGAAGGTGCCGGCCGCGCTCGCGGCGGGCTTCGAGCCGATCCTCTGCGTGGGCGAGACGGAGGAGGAGCGCGAGGAGGGCGAGACCGAGCGAAAGCTCCGCCACCAGGTCCAGGAGGACCTTGTGCAGGTGGACGACGACCGCTTGGCCGACGTCGTTATCGCCTACGAGCCGATCTGGGCGATCGGCACCGGGCTCACGGCCACGCCTGAGCAGGCCCAGGAGGCGATCGCCTTCGTGCGCGCGCTCGTCGGCGACCGCTCCCAGGAGGCGGCGGCGAAGGTGCGGGTGCTGTACGGCGGCAGCGTCAAGCCGGACAACGCGGCCGAGATCCTGGCCCAGCCCGACGTGGACGGCGCCCTCGTGGGCGGCGCGAGCCTCGACCCGGAGAGCCTCGCCCGGATCGCGGCGGCCGCGGAGCCGGAGTGAGCATCCCCGACGGCCCGGGCAAGCCGCCGGTCGAGCGGGTCTGCCTGGTCGTCCTCGACGGCTTCGCGCTCGCGGAGCCCGGCCCTGGCAACGCGGTCGAACTGGCGGACACCCCGGTCTTCGACGAGCTCTGGGAGCGCTACCCGCACTCGACCCTCACCACGTGGGGGCCGGCGGTCGGCCTGCCGGAGGGCCAGATGGGCAACTCCGAGGTGGGCCACATGAACCTCGGCGCGGGCGCGGTGGTCAAGCAGGAGATCACGCGAATCGACGAGGCCGTCGAGGACGGCTCGTTCTTCGACAACGAGGTGCTCAAGGCCGCCTGCGAGGCCGGCCGGGAGGCCGGTCGACTCCACCTCCTGGGGCTCGTCTCGGAGGGCGGCGTGCACGCGAGCATGAAGCACCTGCGCGCCTGCCTCGAGCTGGGCAAGCGCGAGGACGTGCCCGATGTGGTCCTGCACGCGTTCACGGACGGTCGCGACACCCATCCCGATGCCGGCGCGGGGTACGTCGCGGAGGTCGAGCAGTGGATGGCGGAGCTCGGCAACGCGCGGGTGGGCAGCGTGAGCGGCCGCTACTTCGCCATGGACCGCGACCGCCGCTGGGACCGGGTCAAGCTCGCCTATGACGCCATCGTCCACGGCCAGGCGGAGCCGCCGCATGCCGACTCGGGCGAGGCGGCGGTGCGCGCCGCCTACGACCGCGACGAGACCGACGAGTTCATCAAGCCGACCCTGGTCGGCGACGAGGCGAAGGTCCGCGACGGCGACGCCGTTCTCTTCTTCAACTTCCGCCCGGACCGCGCGCGCGAGATGACCCGCGCGCTCGCAGAACCCGCCTTCGACGAGTTCGACCGCGGCGAGGCGCCGAGCGTCTCGCTCACGACGCTGACGCAATACCAGGAGGATTGGGACTACCCGATCGCCTTCCAGCCGGCCCGGCCCGACACCACCCTGGCGAAGACGCTCGCGGAGCGCGGCGTCCCACAGCTGCACGTTGCCGAGACCGAGAAGTACGCCCATGTGACCTACTTCTTCAACGGCGGCGAGGAGGACCCGTACAAGGGTGAGGAGCGGCAGCTGGTCGACTCGCGTCGCGACGTCGCCACCTACGACGAGGCTCCCGAGATGTCGGCCCGCGCGGCGGCGGACGCCTTCGTCGAGCAGTGGGGGGAGGGCGACTACGGCTTCGGGATCATCAACTTCGCCAACCCCGACATGGTGGGCCACACGGGCGACATCGAAGCCGCGGTCAAGGCGATCGAGACCGTCGACGACTGCCTCGCCGACGTGGTGACAGCGGTCCACGAGTCGGGCGGCGCCTGCATCGTCACGGCCGACCACGGCAATGCCGACCACATGCTGGAGGAGGACGGCAGCCCCAACACGGCCCACTCCATGAACCCCGTGCCGATCGTGATCACGGCCGACGTGGGCTCCGTGCGGGAGGGAGTGCTGGGCGACGTGGCGCCCACGGTCCTGGCGCTGTTGGGGCAGGAGCAGCCGGACGCGATGACGGGCGAGTCGCTCGTGCAAGGTTGACAATCAGAGACTTAGATTTCTATACTCTCCTGTAGTGAAGTATGAAATCGCTACTAGGAGGTGAGGACATGGCCCTTCTGATGAGGCCTGAGCCGTTCAGCCAGGAGGTCAACCAGCTCTTCAGCACCCTCTTCGATTCGCATGAGACCGGCGCTCAGCGCTGGGTGCCCGCGATGGACCTGACGGAGGCAGAGGATCACTTCGTGCTTCGTGCGGACCTTCCGGGACTCGCTGAGGACGACGTGTCGATCGAGATCCAGGACGAAACGCTCACCGTGTCCGGTGAGCGCAAGTCGGAGCACGAGGAGCGCCAGCGCGGCTGGTATCGCGTGGAGCGCTCGTTCGGCCGCTTCAGCCGCTCGCTGACGCTGCCCGCGGGCGTCGACGCAGACGCCGTCTCGGCGCACTTCGACAAGGGCGTGCTCGAGGTTCGGATCCCGAAGCCTGCTGAGCGCAAGCCGCGCCGCGTGGCCATCAAGGCCGACGGCAACAGCGCGAAGCCCGCGGTCGAGGGGACTGCCGAGGAGAAGTAGGACCGACCAGTCAACGGACCGGCGCGGGCCCCCGCCAGGCGGGGGCCCTTCGTCGTTGGGACCCTGCATCCGCTTCCAAAAGTTCAGGGTGCCTCCCTGAGGCGACAGCCGGGGAGCGCTGAGACATTGGCGGTGCACCAACTAGGGGGAAGCAAGGCGGCGGTTACCCTCGCCGGGTGCCGCCGACCTTCCAGATCGACGCCCGCGACGGGTCTGCCCGCGCGGGCGTCGTTCATTGCGCTCACGGCGACGTTCGCACGCCGGCGTTCGTGCCGCTGGCCTCCACGGCCACGGTAAAGACGCTCGACGCGCCGGAGGTGGCCGAGCTCGGCTTCGAGATGGTGCTCGGAAACACCTTCCATCTGTTCATCCAGCCCGGGCACGAGCAGATCGCCGAGCTCGGCGGGCTGCACGAGTTCATGGGCTGGAGTCGGCCGATCGTCACCGACTCCGGCGGCTACCAGGTCTTCTCTATGGGCCACGGGTCGGTGGCCGAGGAGGTCAAGCGGCGGCGCGACAAGCGCGAGTCGATGGTGCTGTCCATCGAGGAGGAGGGCGTCCGCTTCCGCTCCTACCTCGACGGCTCGGAGCGGTTCATGGGCCCGGAGACCTCGATGGAGGTGCAGGCGGCGCTCGGCTCGGACATCGCGCTCGCGTTCGACGAGTGCACGCCGTACCACGTCGATCGCGACTACACCCAGCGCTCGCTCGAGCGGACCAATCGCTGGCTCGACCGCTGCATCGCCTGGCACGGGGAGCACGCCCCGGACGGCCAGCTGCTGTTCGGGATCGTCCAGGGCGGCGTCCACGAGGATC
>DASXBA010000215.1:0-3942 GCA_036406475.1 Thermoleophilaceae bacterium
CCTGGCCATGACCCCGCTGCGGATCCTGTTCCACTGGTCGTGGCCGGTGACGCTGCGGCGGCTCCTCGGCCTCTTCGCGTTCTTCTACGCCTCGCTGCACTTCTCGGTCTGGCTCGTGCTCGACCACTTCTTCGACTGGCGCCAGATGGGCGCCGACATCGTCAAGCGCCCCTACATCACGATCGGCATGACCGCGCTGCTCTTGATGATCCCGCTCGCGGTCACCTCGACCGCGGGAGCGATCCGGCGCCTGGGCGGCGTGCGGTGGCAGTGGCTGCACCGGCTGGTGTACGTGATCGGCGTGTGCGCGGTGCTGCACTATCTGTGGCTCGCCAAGAAGGCGAACCCGGACCCGTACTACTACGCGGCGGCGTTCATCGTGCTGATGGCGATTCGCGTGGTCGGCTGGGCGCGCCGGGTCTCGGCGCGGCTGCCGGCGGGGCGTCCTTCACCCCGGCCTTCTCCGCAGGGGGGAGAGGGAGCCTAGAGGCGGCTACTTGGTGGGCTGGTAGTAGGGGTTCTCGCCCGAGGCGTGATCGGTCGTGTCGAGCACTTCCTCGACCTCGGGGAGCTCCTCCTTGATGAGCCGCTCGATCCCCTGCTTGAGCGTGACGTCGGCGGCCCCGCAGCCCTGACAGCCGCCTCCCATCTGCAAGTAGACCTTGTTGTCCTTCACGTCCACCAGCTGCACGAACCCGCCGTGGCCGGCGACCGCCGGATTGATCATGTTCTCGATCAGGTCCTGCACCTTGGTCATCAGGTCTTCGCTCATGGGCTCCTCCGCGCGCTCTCGCGCTACCGCCATACTGTATCACGGCGAGGCTGGCCGAGGGCGTCGAGGAGTCCCTTCGCGGTCTGCAGCTCCGCGGTGGCGGAGCCTTCGTTGAACCGGCGGTAGACGGGCCCAGGAGATCGCGGGCCTCGCTGCCCCGGCCCTGCCCGTGCCGGAGCCGAGCCAGGCTCACCGCGCACCGCAGCTCCATCGACAAGACGTCTTGCCGGCGGGCCCAGTCCAGCGCCCGCTGGAAGCGCTCCTCTGCCGCGCCGAGCGCCCCGTCGCCGCGATCCGCCCTCGCTCGACGAGAAGGGACACTGCCTCGAGCCCTCGCTCGACTGGTCGCCCCGGCTGGAGGATCCGGTGATCGAGCCCGAGCTGCGGTCGGCGATCCGCGCGGCCATCGACGAGTTGCCGGGAGACTATCGCGCCCCGCTGCTGCTGCGCGACGTGGACGGGCTCTCGCTGCTGGAGATCGCGGAGGTGCTGCCCATCCGGCCGTCGACGATCAGGTCGCGTGTGCCCCGCGCCCGGCTCTTCCTGCGCAAGCGCCTGGCCGACCTGCGGTAGCGGCACAAAACACAACGGGCGCCGAGCCGATGCCCGGCGCCCGTCGTCGCGCGTCGTCGAGGTACCGCGCCGGCTACTTGCCTGCCTTCCTCCAGCGCCGAGCCGAGAATCCGACGAGCGCCGTGCCGAGCAGCACGAGCGTCGAAGGCTCCGGAACCGGGGTGAGGCCGCCGCCCAGACCGCCTCCCGCCTCCTCCGCCTTGATCAGCGTGACGAACTGCGTGCAGGCCTCCACGGGAGGATTCACGGCGTCGACGCCACAATTGCCCAACACGTTGATCTGGGCCCACTTGGTCGTATCTGTTGCGGTCCAGCTATGGTGCGATGAGGTACCCCAGTCGCTCAGGCCGTCCGAGGTGAGGCCGGCATTGATCGGCAGACCGGTGAACGCCGACGGAATCCTGACGTCGTCGCTTCCACCGTCTTCGGTGCCGAGTCCGGAGAACAGCGTGAAACCGGGATCGGACGCCAGGATGACCGCCCCCATGCCGGTGCCGCTGCCAGACCAGTTGATTGCGTTGGCGAGGAAGCCCCGCGGCCCGTCGAAGGCCTGGCCGGTCGTCCCGTTCCCGGGTCCGTTGAGATAGTGCCAGTCTGTGTCCTGACCGGTGATCATCACGCGATTGCCGAAGCTGGCCTCGGTGAGGCCGGAGCCGGTCAACGCGGAGTAGTCAGGAAAGACATTCCAGCCCCCTTCCTGTGAGACGACGACCAGGGTGTTGAAAGTGCCGCTCGGGCGAGCTCCTGAATCCCAGTAGGTGATGTTCCAGGCGTTGCCGCCCGGATTGCTTCCGGCCAGCGTGTTGAAGGCATCCTTGTAATTCACCGAATTCTCGACACCGCCGGTGTACCAGAGGATGTTGACGGTCCCGGCCTGTCCGCTGGGGACGCCGAAGGCCAACGCTGCCAACAAGACCAGCCCTACGATCGTTCCCAGTCGCTTGATCATCGCCTCTCCCTTGTTGCCTTGCCCCGGCGCGTAGTGCTTCTGAGTTGCTGACACAGTCAGAGCGTGGCCCCCATCGCAACAGCCATGCCAGGATCGCTCGCCTGCATCGGCGGATACTTGAGATTCAAGCACTTGCAACACGAGATGAGGGGACCGCAATGTGATGCATAGTGCCTGCACCGCCGTTCACCCTTGGGTGAGCCCTCCTTGGCCGATCTCGCCGACGACGCGGACGCGGGTGCGGAGGGAGTTGCCGGGCAGGTAGGCCAGCGGCAGGTCCTCGATCTCGACCACGTTGATGGTGGCCCGGTCCGCGCCGGCGGCGACCGCCTTGTCCTCGGCGGCCCGGCGGGCGCGGGCGATGGCCTCGTCCCGGCTGAGGTCCTGGAAGATCTGATCCACCTCGCCGCTCACCTGCGCGATCGCGGCCCCGACCGCATTGGCCACCGCCTGGTGCGGCACGTTCAGGACCTCGGAGACGCCGGCCAGGCGCGGCGGGACCAGGAACGAGCCGCCGCCGACCGCGATCAGCGGCGCGTCGCTCGCGTCGGTCTTCATCCGGTCGACGCCCTCCTCGATCATGGCGCGAATGCGGGTGAGCGCCTGCTCCACGAGGGACGCGGGAAGCCCGGCCACGCGGGATCGGTCGCCCAGATCGATGAGCCCGGCGGCCACCGCCACGTCGGTCACGGTGAGCACGTCGCCGCCGAACACCAGGGCCTGCTCGGTGAGGCGATAGCCGACGCTGGCCGGCCCGATGGTGAGCGTCGAGCCGGCCGAGGACACGCGGGTGCCGCCGCCCAGGCCGAGCGAGAGCAGATCGGGCATCCGGAAGAGCGTGCGCACGCCGCCGATCTCGACCACGTTGTTGGCCTCGCGCGGGAAGCCGTGGCGGAGGCTGCCGATGTCGGTGGTGGTGCCGCCCACATCCACCACGAGCGCCTCGTCGCGCTTGGAGAGAAACGCGGCGCCCCGCATCGAGTTGGTCGGCCCCGACGCGAAGGAGTAGACCGGATAGGCCTCCGCGACCTCGGCGAGCATGACGGTGCCGTCGTTCTGGGTGAGGTAGAGCGGCGCCGCGATGCCGCTGGCCCGCAGGGCCTCCGTGAACGCGCGGGTGGTCTTGCGCGCCAGCTCGATCAGGCAGGCGTTGAGCAGGGCCGCGTTCTCGCGCTCGAGCAGGCCGATGCGGCCGAGCCGGTGCGACAGCGTGATCGCGACGTCGGGGCAGGCGTCGCGGAGCACCGCCGCGGCCTCGTCTTCACCCGACGCGTTGAGCGGGGAGAACACGGCGGCCACCGCGACCGACGTGATGCCCGCGTCGCGGATCCGTCGCGCGGCCGCGCGCATGCCGCGCGTGTCGAACGGCACGAGCGGCCGGCCGTCGAACTCGTGGCCGCCCTCCAGCATGACCACCTCGGCGCGCACGATCTCGGCCAGGTCCGCCGGCCAGTCCACGAAGGGCGGCAGCGAGGCGCCCGAGGGCAGGCCGACGCGCACCGCGGCCACGCGGCCGAGGTCCCGCCGCTGCACCACCGCGTTGGTGAAGTGGGTGGTGCCGATCATCACCGCGCCGGCCTCGCGGGCCGCCGGCGCCTGCTGCACCAGGCCGGCGAGCGCGCGGGTGATGCCGCCGGTGACGTCCGGC
>DASXBA010000216.1:0-31794 GCA_036406475.1 Thermoleophilaceae bacterium
CTGCCGTTCGCCGGCCGCGCCGCGCGGCTGGGGGTGGCCCGTGGCTGAGCCGCTCGTGGTCGCCGAGGACTTCACCTATTCGTATCCCGAGTCGAGCGGGCCGGCGCTGCGCGACCTGTCGCTGTCGATCGAGCCGAGCTCGTTCACGGTGCTCGCGGGCAACTCGGGCTCGGGCAAGTCGACGCTGATCCGCGCGTTGTGCGGCCTCGTTCCCCACTTCCACGGCGGCGTGGCGAGCGGCGAGCTGTCCGTGGGCGGCCTGAGCGTGCGCGGCAACGGCCCGGCCGACCTCGCGGGGCTGTGCGGCACGGTCTTCCAGGATCCCGAGACGCAGGTGGTGATGGGCGGGGTCAAGGCCGAGCTCGAGCTGCCGCTCCAGCAGCGCGGCGGCACGCCGGCGATGGTCGGCCGCGCGGTGGAGGAGGTGGCGCTCGCGCTCGGCGTGGCCCACCTGCTCGACCGCCGCACCGAGACGCTCTCCGGCGGCGAGCTCCAGCGCGTGGCGATCGCGGCCGCCCTGGCGCACCGGCCCGCGCTGCTGCTGCTCGACGAGCCGACGTCGCAGCTCGACCCGGTCGCCGGCGACGAGCTGATCTGGACCCTGCGCAGGCTGAACGAGGAGTGGGGAACGGCCGTGGTGGTGGCCGAGCACCGGCTCGAGCGCTGCCTCCCGGCAGCAGACCGCGTCTGCAAGATCGGGGACGGGGCCCTTTCTTTCATGGGGCCCCCGGCGGAGTTCCTCGAGCACGAGAGCGGCGGCGACCTCGCCACCCCTGTGGCTCGCATGTTCGCCCTCGCGGGCATCGGGCCGCCGCCGGCGTCGGTCAAGGCGGCTCGCTCCATGCTGCGCGACGCCGGCCTCGCGCCCGAGGCTGTCGAGCCGCGGGCGGCCGCGAAGCATCCCGGGCCGGTTGCGCTCGGGTTCGACGACCTCTGGTACGAGATCGAGGACGGCCCGGCCGTGCTGCGCGGGCTCGACCTCGAGCTGCGCGCGGGCGAGCGGGTGGCGCTGATGGGCCGCAACGGGGCCGGCAAGAGCACGCTGCTGCGACTCGCCAAGGGCCTGATCGAGCCGACGCGCGGCAAGCTCCGGAGCGCGGGCGCGGTGGCGCTGCTGCTCCAGAACCCGGGCGACTACCTGATCCACGAGCGGGCCGTGGAGGAGGCCGGCCCGGAGGCGGTCGCCGGCGCCGGGCTCGCCGGCCGCGAGGACGCCCACCCCCGCGACCTCTCCGGCGGCGAGCGCGAGCGGCTGGCGCTCGAGGTGGTGCTGGCCGGCGGTCCCTACGCGGCCGTGCTGCTCGACGAGCCGACCCGCGGGATGGACCCTTCCCGCAAGCGGGCCCTGGCAGGGCGGATCGGTGAGCTTGCCGAGGGCGGTGCGGCGGTGATGGTCGCCACTCACGACACGGCCTTCGCGGCCGAGTTCGCCGACCGCGTCGTGCTGCTCGGCCAGGGTGAGGTGATCGCCGACGGCGGCCCGGCCGAGGTGCTCGGCAGCGGCTGGCACTTCTCCACCGAGGTCGCCCGCGCGCTCGACGGGGCGGCGCTCACGGCGGAGGACGGGGCGCGACTGCTTCAGGAGGCGCTGGTCCCATGAGCTGGCAGCTCTCGAGCTTCCTCGTGCTCGTGCTCGCCCTGGCGGCCGGCTTCCTCTGGTACGAGCGCCAGAAGCCGCCGGCACGCGTGCTCTCGCTCGTCGCCGCGCTGGCCGCGCTGGCGGTGGTCGGCCGGCTGGCCTTCGCGGCCTTCCCCAACGTCAAGCCCACCACCGACATCGTGCTCTTTGCCGGCTACGCGCTGGGCGCCGCACCGGGATTCGCCGTTGGCGCCGTCACGGCGCTCGTGTCGAACGTCTTTCTCTCCCAAGGCCCGTGGACCGTCTGGCAGATGGCCGGCTGGGGCGGGGTGGGGGTGGGCGGGGCCCTGCTCGCCCGGATGGCGCGCGGGCGCGAGCTGGGACGCGTGCAGCTCGCGATCGTCTGCGGGCTTGCGGGCTTCGCGTTCGGGGCCTGGATGGACGTCTACCAGTGGACGCTCGCCGCCCGCCAGGACCTCGACTCCTATCTCGCCGTATCCGCCAGCTCGTTCCCCTACAACCTCGCCCACGCGATCGGCAACGTCGTCTTCTGCCTGATCATCGGCCCGGTGTTCGTGCGCGCGCTGCGGCGCTACCGGCGCCGCTTCGAGGTGCGCTGGCGCCCCGCGCCCGCGGCGGCCGCGGCGCTGGTCGCGCTGGCCGTCGCCTCGGGGCTGGCGGCGCCGCCGAGCGCCGACGCCTCCTCCACCAGCCGCGCTGCCAGCTACCTCCTCAGGGCACAGAACCGCGACGGTGGCTTCGGCGGCGCTCCCCGCTCGTCGTCGAGCCAGCTGATGACGGGCTGGGCCGCGCTCGGGCTCGCCGCGGGCCGGCACAACGCGCGCGACGTCCACCGCCGCCACGGCAAGGCGATCAGCACCTACCTCCGCCGCCACGCCGGCGGGATCCGCGACATCGGCGAGATAGAGCGCACGGTGCTGGTGCTGCGGGCGTCGGCCCTTTCGGTGCGTCGCTTCGGGGGCCGGGATCTGGTCGCGGAGATCCTCGGGAAGCGCCGGAGCGACGGCTCGATCGCGGGCTACGTGAGCTACACCGCGTTCGGGATCCTCGCGCTGAAGGCCGCGCGCAAGAGCGTGGGCTCGAGCACGATCGCCTGGCTCGAGCGCTCCCAGCGGCCCGATGGTGGCTTCGGCCTCACACCCGGCTCGGGAGCCGACTTCGACATGACCGGCGCGACCCTCCAGGCGCTCGCGGCCGTCGGCCACGGCCACGGCTCCGCGGCGCACGACGCCGTGATCTACCTGCGCAAGGGCCAGAACCCCGACGGCGGCTTCCCGCAGATGTCGGGCGGGACCTCCAACGCCCAGTCCACGGCGTACGCCGTGCAGGGGCTGGTCGCGGTCCACGCGGGCGCCGACATGGTCGCGAGCGCCCTCCGCTACATCAAGCGGCTGCAGCGCCGCAACGGCTCGGTCCGCTACTCGAGCGTGAGCTCGCAGACCCCGGTCTGGGTCACCGCCCAAGCGCTGATGGCGCTCAAGAAGAAGCCGTTGCCGCTGAAGCCGGTGAAGCGCAAGCACAAGCGGAAGCGCGCGAGCCACTCGTCCGCCGCCGCTGCCGCCACGACGACGAAGCATCAAGAGCGCGCGAAGCACGAGGCCGCGAGCGCGCCGGCTGAGACGCACCGCGCCGCCGAGCCGGGCGACGCGCCCACCGCCACGGTCGCGACCAAACGCACCAGCGCGGGCGCGGGGCGCTCGAAGGACGACGGTCCCTCGGCGTGGTTGGTCGCGGGGGTCGCGGTGGTGGCGCTGGCGGCGATCCTCGGCCTGCGCGTGTTCCTGCGGCGCAGGCGCGCGACCAACGCACCTGCGCCGTAGGTACCGCCGAGCGCAAGCGAACGGCAGCGGGGTACGAGGCAGCCGGAATCGGCCGAACGTCCCTCGCTGTCCCCTATAGGGCGCACTGAGGGACGTTCAACCCAGATCGGGGTGGCTCCCACCCAGCTGCCGTTCGGATGGCCGCCCGGCTCAGATTGTTCCGAACACCGGTACACTGCCGCGTCCGTGCCGCCGGCGATCCGACGCTCGCTCGTCTCCGACCAGGTCTTCCGCGCCCTGGCCGAGGAGATCCTGTCCGGCCGCTACGCGCCCGGGGAGAAGCTGCCCACCCAGCGCACGCTCGCCGCCGAGTTTGGGGTGAACATGGCCTCGGTGCGCGAGGCCGTGAAGCGGCTCGAGCAACTGCGTCTCCTCGAGGTTCGCCACGGCGACGCGATGCGCGTCTGCGATTGGCGCGCGCACGGCGGGCTCGACGTGGTCGCCCACGTGCTCTTCCGAGCCGGCGGGCTCGACACCGGCACGCTCCAGAGCCTGCTCGAGGCGCGCCGGCTGATGCTCCAGGAGTCGGCGCGGCTCGCCGCCGAGCGGCGCAGCGAGGACCAGGCCGCCAGGCTCGACGAGCTTGCAAGCAACTTCGCGCAGGCGCATGACGACGAGGCCGCCCAGGCGCTCGACTTCGCGTTCATGACGGAGCTGGTCGAGGCGTCCGGCAACGTGGTCTTCGTCCTGATCCTCAACTCGATCAGGCAGCTCTACTTCGAGCGCGCCGAGCTCTTCCGGGCGGTCGTGCACGAGCGAGGGGAGCTTGCGCCGCTCTACCGGCGGGCCGCGGCGGCCGTGAGCGCCGGTACGCCCGGGCGAGCGGCGTCGGCGGTTGCGCGCATCGCCGAGGTTCAGGAGCGGAGCCTCGGATGACGCTCGAGACGCTCAGCCCGCGCGAGGCATCGATCTTCGCCTGCGTCTGCGACACGGTTGTGGCGCCCGGGGCCGGCCTGCCGCCGGTGCAGGAGACGGATGCCGTGGAGTTCCTCGACCGCTGGCTCGGGCAGGCCCCGCGCCTCAACCGGGCAGGGCTGAGGGCGCTGCTCTACGCCGCGGAGCTCGCGCCGCGCGTGGTCGGCGCGCGGAAGCGGCTCAGAGCGCTGCCCGAGCCCGAGCGCGCCGAGGCGCTGGCGAGGCTCGAACGCTCACGCCGGGCGCGCGACCTGGTGAAGCTGATGAGCGGGATCGCCTTCCTCGCCTACTACGGAAACGACGCGATCATGAGCCGGCTCGGCTACGACGCGGACGCCAACGTCGCAAGGGGGCGCCGGCTGCGTGCAGCGGAGGCGCGGCCGTGAGGGCCACGACCGGGAGCGCCTACACCGACGGCAGCGGCATGTTCGTGCCCGAGGTCGAGCGCATCGAGCGCGGCAGCCGGATCGCGGGCGAGCACCGGGTGCGGGCGGACGTCTGCGTGATCGGCACGGGCGCCGGCGGCGCGCCCGTGGCCAAGGAGCTGGCCGAGGGCGGCATGCGCGTGGTGATGCTGGAGGAGGGCGAGCGCCGCAGCGCCGACGAGTTCACCGCCCGCCCGCGCGAGATGACCGCGCTGCTCTACCGCGACGCCGGCCAGGTGACCACGATCGGCAACGTGCCGATCGTCCTTCCGCTCGGCTCGCACGTCGGCGGGACGACTCTCGTCAACTCCGGCACCTGCTTCCGCACGCCGCCGAGCGTGCTCGACGCCTGGGCCGAGCGCTTCGGCCTGGAACAGCTCACGCCGGACGAGCTCGACCCCTACTTCCGGCGCGTCGAGCGCGAGTCGGGCGTGAGCCAGGTGCCGCCCGAGCTGGCCGGCGGCAACGCGCGCGTGGTCAAGCGCGGGGCGGACGCGCTCGGCTGGTCCGGCGACTTCATCTTCCGCAACGCCAAGGGCTGCGTCGGCTCGGGGGTGTGCGCGTTCGGCTGCCCGGCCTCGGCCAAGCAGCATGTAGGCCAGACCTACGTGCCGCGCGCCTGGGACGCAGGCGCAGTCACCTACACCGGCACGCGTGCGCGCAAGATCGTGCTCGAGGGCGGGCGGGCGCGGGCGGTGGAGGCGCGCACGAGCGGCGGCGGCCGCGTTCGCGTCGACTGCGAGACGGTGGTGGTGGCCTGCGGCACGATCCACACGCCGCTCTTCCTCAAGGCCAACGGGCTCGGCCTCGAGTCGGGCGAGCTCGGCCGCAACCTGGCGATCCACCCGGCCACGGCGGTCCGCGCCGAGTTCGACGAGGTGATCGACATGGCCAGCGGCGTGCCGCAGTCGTTCTACATCGACGAGTTCGCCGACGAGGGGATCATGTTCGAGGGCGCGGCCGGGCCGCCCGACTACCTCTCGATGTCGCTGCCGTTCTCGCGTGAGCGACACCGCGAGCTGATGCTGCGCTTCCCCTACCTCTCTCAGTTCGGGGTCATGGTCTCGGACCGCTCGCGCGGCTTCGTCCGCAGTCGGGCCGGCCGCCCGGAAATCCGCTACGACCTGGTCGACGAGGACCTCGAGCTCTTCCGCCGCGGCATCGAGCTCCTGGCCGAGCTCTACTGGGAGGCGGGCGCGAAGCGGGTGTTCCTGCCGGTGCACGGGCACGGCGAGCAGACGAGCCCGGACCCTCGGCCGCTACGCGACGTCAGGCTGCGCCCGTCGGACCTGACGCTGATGGCCTTCCACCCGCTCGGCACCGCCCGCGCCGACGCCAGCCCTGCGCGCGGTGTGGTGGACGGCGAACTCAAGCTGCACGGGGTCGATGGCGTCTACGTGGCGGACGGCAGCGTGGTGCCGAGCGCGCTCGGGGTGAACCCGCAGATCACGATCATGACCCTGGCCACCCGCATGGCCTACGGCCTGCTCGGCAAGTCGCCGCCGGTCGACGAGCCCGAGCCGGAGGTCATGGCGAGGGTTGCACCACGCAACGCACCCGTCTAGGGTGCGTTTCGCAATGCAACCCACCTTCCAGGAGGCCATATGCCGCTCGTGAACATCCGCGTGCCCGAGGGCTCGCTCAGCGAGGAGAAGAAGAACCGCATGATCGAGCTGGTGACCGATGCGGTGGTCGAGGCCGAGGGCTACGGCGACGCCGTCAAGCCGATCACCTGGGTGATCATCGAGGAGATCAAGGACGGGAACTGGGGCGCCAACGGGCGCGCGGTCAAGCTCGACGATCTCGCCAAGCTGGTGAAGGGCGGCAGGGAGCAGGTCGAGAAGGCCGTCACCCCGGCCTGATGCGCCAGCTCACCTATGTCGAGCCGGGACGGCTCGAGTGGTGGGACGTCGACGAGCCGAAGCCGGCGGACGGCGACGCGCTGGTCCGGCCGGTAGCGGTCGCGACCTGCGACCTCGACGCCCTGCTGGTTCGCGGTCGCACGCCCTACAAGCCGCCGGTGGCCTTCGGCCACGAGTGCGTGGCGGAGGTGGTGGAGGGCGACGGGCTCGAGCCCGGCACTCTCGTGAGCGTCCCGTTCCAGGTGTCGTGCGGCGACTGCGGCGCCTGCCGGCGCGGCAACACCGGCAACTGCGACGAGGTGCCGCGCCTCTCGATGTTCGGCTTCGGCGGCTTCGGCGGCGACTGGGGCGGCTTCATGTCGGACCTGGTCCGGGTTCCCTACGCCGCGCACATGCTGGTGCCGCTGCCCGAGGGCGTCGACCCGCAGGCGGCGGCGAGCGTCAGCGACAACGTCACGGACGCCTGGCGTACGGTCGGACCTCCCCTCGCCGAGCGGCCGGGCGCCGCCGTGCTGGTGGTGGGCGGCGCCGGCAGCATCGGCATCTACGCCGCCGGAATCGCCGTGGCGCTCGGCGCGGAGTCGGTCGACTACCTCGACCACGATGAGGACCGGCTCGAGCGGGCGCGGCAGCTAGGCGCCAACCCGATCGAGGGCCCGTATCCGGAGCGGGCGGGGGCCTACCCGATCACGGTCGACTCGAGTGCCGACCCGGCCGGCCTCAGCTGCGCGGTGCTGTCGACCGACTGGGACGGCGTCTGCACGAGCACCGGCATCTACTTCGAGCCGCAGAAGCTGCCGCTGCTCGAGCCGTACACCCGGTGCTTCACCTTCCACACCGGTCGCGTCCACGCCCGGCCCGCGATCCCCGAGGTGCTGGCGCTGATCGAGTCGGGCAAGCTGCACCCCGAGACGGTCACCGCGCGGACCGTCGCCTGGGACGACGCCGCCGACGCGCTCGTAGAGGAGCGCGGGAAGCTCGTGCTCGTGCCCTAACCCGAAAGCGCGCGGGCGATCAGCGAGTCCATCACGCGGTCGGGCACCCGCTTGGCGATCGCGGCGCGTACCTTCGCGTCGCGGCCGACGATGTAGCGGGTCCGCGGCTTGCCGGCCGTCATCGCCGTGCCGATCACCTCGGCCACGGCGCTCGGCGGCAGCCCGGTTTCGGTCGCGATCTTCTGGGTTTCCGAGCGAACGGCGTTCACGAGGTCCCCGTAGAGCGACTCCGCCTCGTCGGGCACCTCCTTGAGCATCTCGTCGGCTGCGGCGTTGCCCTTCTTCCAGATCGGCGTCTTGATGCCGCCCGGCTCGATCACCACGACGTCGACGCCGAGATGGCGCAGCTCGCGCCGCAGCGAGTCGCTCACCGCCTCCAGGGCGAACTTGGAGGCGGCGTAGGGACCCGCAAGCGGAAGCGCGACGCGGCCGCCGATCGAGCTGACGTTGACGATCCGGCCGCGGGCGGCGCGCAGGAAGGGGAGGAGCGCCTGGGTGACGGCCACCTGGCCGATCAGGTTGACCTCGAGCTGCTCGCGCAGGCGCTCGATCGGGATGTACTCGAGCGGGGCCGCGACCGCGATGCCGGCGTTGTTCACGAGCCCGGCCAGGCGTCCGCCCGTAGCCTTCTCTGTCTGGTCGCGCGCGGAGGCGATCGAGGCCGCGTCGGTCACGTCGAGCTTGAGCGGCTCCACGCGCTCGCCGCGGAGCCGCTCCGCGTCGTCGTCGTTGCGCACGCCCGCCAGTACGTCGAAGCCGAGGCCGGCGAGCTGCCGCGCCGTGGCCTCGCCGATTCCCGTCGACGCGCCGGTGACGACTACGCTGCCCCCGCTCACGATGCCCAAGCTATCCGAACAGTCTCTGGCGGGCCGCACCGTGGTCGTCACCGGCGCGAGCTCCGGCATCGGCGCCGCGGGCGCGGAGGAGCTGGGACGGCGCGGCGCCGAGGTGGTGCCGGTGGGCCGCGACTCGGGGCGGCTGGCCGCCGTGACGGAGCGGATCGACAACGCCGCCGAGCCGCTCACCGCGGACTTCGCCTCGCTGACGGAGGTGCGCTCGCTGGCAGAGCGGCTCCTCGAGCGGCACCCGCAGATCCACGTGCTGGTGAACAACGCGGGCACGGTCACCGGCAGGCGCGAGTTGAGCGAGGACGGCTACGAGATGGTCTTTGCCGTCAACCACCTGGCGCCGTTCCTGCTGACGAACCTGCTGCTCGACCGCCTGCGCGAGTCGGCGCCGGCGCGCGTGGTCACCACGAGCTCGATCGCCCACGGCCAGGGCCAGGTCGACCTCGACAACCTCCAACTCGAGCGCGGCTGGTCGTGGAGCCGCGCCTACGGCAACTCGAAGCTGGCCAACGTCCTCTTCACGCGCGCGCTCGCGCGCAGGCTCGACGGCTCGGGGGTGGTGGCCAACTGCTTCCACCCGGGGACGGTCAGGACGCGCATCGCCCGTGACACCGGGCTGCTGCGTTCGCTGGCCTGGAAGGCGGCCACGATGTTCGCGAGCTCGCCGGCCCGCGGGGCGGAGACGCTGGTGTATCTCGCCGCGTCGCCCGAGGCGGCGGAGGTGTCCGGCGAGTACTTCGTCGACTCGAAGCCCGGGCGCACGGCCGGCCGAGCCCGCGACGACGAGAAGGCCGAGCGGCTCTGGGAGGCGAGCGAGGACCTGACGGGCCTTGGCGAGTCCGCCAAACCCTCGGAGTGAAGACTGCGGGCGCTCGGCCGAACGGCCGAGTGACCGTTCGCTAGCGTCGATCGGCGTGGATCTCGAGCAGGCGGTCAAGACGCGCCGCACACACAAGGCCTACGGCGGCGAGCCCGTGGACCGTGCGACCCTCGACGAGCTCTTCGAGCTCGCCCGCTGGGCGCCCAACCACCATTTGACGAACCCCTGGCGCTTTCGCGTGCTCGGGCCGGAGGCGCTGGCCCGCCTCAAGGAGGCGGCGGGGCCGGAGGGCGCCGCCAAGCTCGACCGCGCGCCCACGCTCGTCCTCGTCAGCGTGCGCCAGACGGGCGACCTTGTGCAGGACGAGGAGGACCTCTGCGCCACGGCGGTGGCCACCTACATCGTGCTGCTGGCCGCCCACGGCCGCGGCCTCGCGGGCTACTGGCGCACCCCCGGCGTGCTGCGCACGCCCGAGGGGCGGGCCGCCCTCGGGGTGGAGGACGACGAGCACGTGGTGGCGCTCATCCACCTCGGGCCGCCCCGCCAGGAGAAGGAGCCGCCGGAGCGCGAGGCGCCGGAGCAGTTCGTGAGCTACCTGCCCTGATCCGATTCGCGCGGGCGTGCGAAGTAGCGGGCATGACTCGCACGCTTCGCGCACTCGGCGCCGCATTCAGCACGCTCGTCGGACTCCACGCGCATTAGCGTCCCGCGCGTGGTCGCCCTCGGCACCGAGATCGAGAGCCCGCAGACCGGCGAGCGCCTGACCTTCCTCTCGACCGCGGACTCGTCGGACGGGGAGCTCTTCCGGGCGGAGCTCGTGATGCAGCCGGGCGACTATGTCGTGCGCTCGCACGTCCATGCGAAGCAGGAGGAGAGCTTCGTGGTGCTCGAGGGCCGCTGGGGCTGGAAGCGCGGCCGCGAGACCGGCGTGGCCGAGGCCGGCGAGACGGTGGCGATCCCGCCGGGGGTTCCCCACCACCAGTGGAACGCCGGCGACGTGCCCGTCCGCGTCCACCAGGAGCACCGCCCGGCGCTGCCGGCGGCCGAGGTCTTCTTCGAGACCTACTACGGCCTCAGCCGCGACGGCAAGCTGACGCGCAAGGGCGATCCGAACGTCCTCCAGGCCGCGGTGCTCCTCCCGGAGGTGGGCGACTTCATCCGTCCCTCTAGCCCGCCGCTCTTCATGCAGGACGCGCTCTTCGCCGCGCTAGCGGCGATCGCAAGGCGGCGGGGCTACCGCGCCCGCTATCCGGAGTACGCGCTGCCGTCAGCCGGCGATTAGTCCCGGCTCCGGATCGACGTACTCGTGGAAGCTGACGCACGAGCCGTTCCGCAGCGTCCAGGCGTGAGCGAAGTCGTAGCCGGTGTTGCGGCCGCCGAGCTTGCCCGCCGCGTGGCCGAGCACGCAGACGCGATCGCCCGCCGTCACGAGATCGTCGATGTTGACCTCGATGTCCTCCCAAGCGGACGCGACCTTCTGGAAGAACTGAACGACCTCGTTGCGTCCGTGGGCGTTCATCGCCTGCGGCAGCGGCTCCGGCGAGTCCCACACGACGTTCTCGTCCAGCGCTGCAAGCAGGCCGGGGATGTCTCCGCGTCCGAAGGCGTCGTAGCAGCCACGGACGAGCTGGGCGTTGTCGGACATCTCTCCTCCTCGGAGATCTGGGCCAGTAGGGCTACCTTCGCACCGGCCGACCGAACGGATCAAGCGGGCCGCTGCCCGCCCGCCCCTTAAGCTCCACCCCCGTGATCCCGCGCGCCGACGCAGTGGCCGCCATGGGCAGGGACCCGTTCGACCTGGTTGTGATCGGCGGCGGCATAACCGGCGCGGGCGTGGCGCTCGACGCGGCGTCCCGCGGCTACAGCGTCGCCCTCGTCGAGCGCAACGACTACTCGTCGGGAACCTCGAGCCGCTCGTCCAAGCTCATCCACGGCGGCCTCCGCTACCTCCAGAACTTCGACCTCGGGCTCGTGCGCGAGGCGCTGCTCGAGCGCTCGATCCTGGTGCGGCTCGCCCCGCACCTCGTCAGGCCGCTGCCGCTGCTGGTGCCGGCCTTCGAGGGCAAGCGACCCGACCGGCTGCTCGGCGTGGGCCTGAACATGTACGACGTGATGTCCCGGAAGCGCGGGCGGAGCGACGAGGACTGGAGCGCCGACCGCCACCGAGTCGTCGACGCGAAGGAGACCGCTGACCTGCTGCCGGCGCTCGCGCCCCGGGATCCCACCGCCGCCTACCTCTTCTACGACTGCCAGACGGACGACTCGCGACTCGTGCTCACGGTGCTGGGCGAGGCCGAGCGCTTCGGCACCGTGCTCGCCAACGCCTGCGAGGTGACCGGCCTGCTCGAGCGAAACGGCCGCGCGGCCGGGGTCGTCGTACGCGACAGGATCGAGGGCGCCGAGTTCGAGGTCGAGGCCGACAACGTCGTGAACGCAACCGGCGTATGGGCCGACCGGATAAGGCCCGACGAGCTCTACGAGGAGGAGGAGGTGCCGGTCATCCGGCCGTCGCGCGGAACGCACGTGACCCTTTCCCGAGAGACGCTCGACGTCCGCGCCGGCGCGATCGTCCCGGCGGGCGGCGGCCGCACGATCTTCGTCCTGCCCTGGCTCGGCCGCACGCTCATAGGCACGACCGACAACGACTACGAGGGCGGGCTCGAGCACGTGCCGCCGAGCGAGGACGACATCCACTATCTGCTGTCGGCGTGCAACGACTTCTTCGGCACCTCGCTGACGGCGGATGACGTGACCGGCGCATACGCCGGCGTGCGGCCGCTGATCTCCACCGGCGACCCGAAGAAGTCGGTGGACATCTCGCGCAAGGCGGAGCTCTACGAGACGAGCTCAGGACTCGTCACGATCACCGGCGGCAAGCTCACCACCTGGCGGCGGATGGCGAAGATGGCGGTCGACCGGATCGTCGAGCGCGAGGGCCGCGACGCTCCCTGCCGCACCGAGGAGATCCCGCTGGGCATGCCCGAGGACCCGGCCGCGCTACCCGACGCGCCCGGCGTGGACGACGAGTCGCGCCGCCACCTGACCGCCCGTTACGGCCACGCGGCCCGCGAGGTGATGGAGATGGCGGCCGCGGCGCCGGAGCTGGCCGAACGGATATCGCCTGACCTGCCCGATCTCGTGGCCGAGGCGGCGTTTGCGGCCCGCCGCGAGCAGACGCGGTCGCTGGCCGACGTTCTGATTCGCCGCACACGGCTCGGCCTGCTCGACGCGCGCTCCCTCTGCGCCGATGGGGCTGACGGGCCCGAGCGCGCGGCGCGGGCGATGGCCGGCGAGCTCGGCTGGGACGAGGCGCGGGTCCAGACGGAGGTGGACGGCTGGCGCGAGGTGGCGCGTGCGGAGGGCTTCGTCCCGGGGGCGAGCGGGGGGCGGCGTGAAGCTGCGGTTGCGTGAGCGCCGGCTCGAGCTCGAGCCGGGCCGGCCGCTCCTGATGGGCATCGTCAACGCCGGGCCCGACTCGTTCTCGGACCCGGGATCTCGCTCCCTGGCGGAGCTGAAGGAGCGGGCGCTCGGTCTTGCGGCGGACGGCGCCCGCCTGATCGACGTGGGCGGCGAGTCGGGCCGCACGGACCGCGAGGCGGTGCCCGAGGCCGAGGAGGCCGAGCGGGTCGTGCCGCTGGTCGAGTCGCTCGCAGCCGAGGGGCTGCTCGTGTCCGTGGACACCTGGCGCGCGCCGGTTGCCCGCGCCGCGCTCGAAGCGGGCGCGGCCATGATCAACGACGTGAGCGCCCTGTCCGACCCGGGAGTCGCGGAGGCCTGCGCGGCCACCGGCGCCGGCCTGGTGGTGACCCACACGCGCGTGCCGCCCAAGACCAAGGCCTACCCGGACTACGACGACGTGGTGGCCGACGTCGCGCTGCTGCTGCGCGAGCGTTCCGGTGCGGCCGGCGCTGCCGGAGTGGACGAGGACCAGCTCGTGCTGGACCCGGGCATCGACCTGGCCAAGTCCCCGGCCGAGTCGGTCGAGGTGCTGCGGCGGCTGAGCGAGCTGCACGAGCTGGGCCGGCCGCTTCTGCTGGCCGTCTCCCGCAAGGACTTCCTCGGCGCGCTCACCGAGCGCTCGCCGGCCGAGCGCGACGCCGCGACGCTGGCCGCGGTCGGAGCGGCCAGCGAGGGCGGCGCCCACATCCTGCGCGTGCACGACGTGGCGGCAGCGAGCGACTACCTCCAGGTGCGGGCGGCGCTGGCGGGCGACGAGGCGGTGCCCGAAGGGCCGTTGTCCGACGACCTGCGCCGGGAGCCGGCGAGTGGCTGAGCAGCGGGCCGAGGTCGACCGGCTCCAGGTGGTCGAGAGCTGGATCGAGGCGGCCCCGGACGGGGACTGGGTCAGCGCCTTCAAGGACGATGCAGCACTCGGGCGGATGAGGTCGATCCTCGAGCAGGTCGCCCTCCCCGACCTCGAGGTCGCCGCTCTTGGCGGCGGCATGGGCGCCGTCGTGCTCGCGTTGAGCTCCGAGGGCACCGTCGGCCTGCTCGAGTTCTGGCGCGACTGGCTCGAGCCCTGGGACTCGTTCACGCTCGACGTCGAGCGCATCGTCGAGGGGCCGGAGGCCGTGGTCGTCGAGGCCGTCCAGCGGGGGCGCCTACACGGCTCGACCGGAGTCGTCGAGTCGTCCGCCGCCGCGGTCCACTACTTCCGGGGCGGCCGCCTCGCCCGGATCGAGTTTCACCTAGACCGGGACACCGCGCGCCGGGCGGCCGGCCTCTAGCGTCGGCCACACCTCGTCGAGCGGGGCGGGCTTGCCGATGTGGAAGCCCTGCGCGTAGTCGACGCCGTACTCGCGCAGGAAGACCATCGTCTCGTCGTTGCCGACGAACTCGGCGATCGTCTTCATGCCTAGGCCCTTGGCCACCTGCACCATCGCCTTGACCATCAGCTGGTCGGTCATGCTCGTCGGCAGGTTGCGGATGAAGTCGCCGTCGATCTTCAGGTAGTGGAGCGGCAGGTGCTTCAGGTAGTAGTAGGAGCCGAAGCCGGCGCCGAAGTCGTCGAGCGCGAAGCGGCAGCCGACCCGCGTGAGCGTCTCGGCGAAGCGGCGGGCGTCCGCCATGTTCGAGATCAGCGTGGTCTCCGTTATCTCGAGGATGAGGTTGTCCGGGTTCACCGAGGTCTTGGAGAGCTCCTCCTGGATCACGACCGGGAGCTCGCGGTCGTCCACCGAGCGGCCGGAGAGGTTCACCTCGAGTCGCAGCTCGCGACCGGCTTGTAGCTCCCGCTCCATCAGGCGGATCGCCTGCGCCACGACCCAGCGGTCGATCGACTGGACGAGGCCGAAGCGCTCGGCCACGCCAAGGAAGGCGGCGGGCGGCACCAGCTCGCCGTCCTCGTCCAGCATGCGGATCAGGAGCTCGTGCTGGGAGACCTCGTCCTTGGCGATGTCGAGGATGGGCTGCGCGTGCAGCTCGAAGCGGTCCTCGTCGAGGGCGCGCCGGATCCGGTCGATCCACGAGGCGCTGTTGGCGGCAGCGGTCTCCGATCCCGGCTCGTACACGCTGAGGCGGTCGCGGCCCGCCTCCTTCGCCGCGTACATCGCCATGTCGGCCGCGGCCAGCAGCTCCTCGGCGGTGGTGCCGTGCTCGCGGAATTCGGCGATGCCGAGGCTCGTGGTCATCCGCATCGAGCGCCCGCCCGCCAGCGCCTCGTGCTCGCGGACGGCGCGCAGCAGCTCGCTCGCCACCGTCTTGGCCTGCTCGGCGTCGGTGTGCGGGAGCAGGATCGCGAACTCGTCGCCGCCGAGGCGGCAGACGACGTCGGTCTCGCGCAGGCGCTTGCGCAGCACGGCGGCGACGCTCATCACCACCTGGTCGCCGGCCTGGTGGCCGAGGTTGTCGTTGACGTACTTGAAGTTGTCGAGGTCGAGCACGAGCAGCGCGCCCGGCTCGTCGTAGCGGCCCGCCCGGGCGAGCTCGCGGGTGAGCTCCTCGTCGAAGCGGCGGCGGTTGAAGAGCCCGGTGAGCGCGTCGTGGTCCGCCAGGTGCTGCAGCTCCGTCTCGGTCCGCTTGCGCTCGGTGATGTCGCGGAAGCTCCAGACGCGACCCACCGCGTTGCCCTCGATCAGCTGCGGCCGCGAGTAGCGCTCGAGGACGCGGCCGTCCTTGAACTCGATCAGGTCGTAGCTCTCGGCGTGGGGGCTGCTGCGCAGCTCGCGCAGCTGTCGCAGGAAGCCGTCCGGGTCGCGGACCTGAGTGAGGACGAACGTGATCGCGCGATCGTCGTCGCGCAGCTCGAGGATCTCGCGCGGGATCCGCCACATGCGGACGAACTCCTCGTTGTAGCTCTCGATCTGCCCGCCGAGGTCGACGACCAGGAGTCCGTCCGTGGTCGACTCGAGCGTCGCCTGGAGCAGCGACACCGAGCGCGCCGCCTCGTCCTCCGCGCGCTTGCGCTCGGTGATGTCCTGGACCTGGGCGAAGAAGTGCTCGATCTCGCCCTCGGAGTTGCGGACGGTCGAGGCGTTCAGGAGCACCCAGCGCGTCTCGCCGTCGGCGCGGACGTAGCGCTTCTCGGTCTCGTAGGAGTCGAGCTCGCCGGACCGGAGCGCGCTCAGGGCCTCGATGTCCGAGGGGACGTCATCGGGGTGGGTCACGTCCTGGAAGCGGAGCTTGAGGAGCTCCTCCTGGGAGTAGCCGACCATGGCGCACAGTGCGGGGTTCACGCGCAGGTAGCGGCCGGCGGGGTCGGCGAAGGACATGCCGATCGGGGCGTTCTCGAAGCCCTGCTGGAAGCGCTCCTCGCTCTCGCGGGCCCTCCGCGCGGCCTCGAGCGCGGAGCCGCGGGCGTCCTCGTTCAGCCGCCAGGAGAGGACGCCGGCCGCACCCGCCGCGAGCACGAACCCGCCGTGTATCAGCGCCCACTTCCAGGGCTGGGCCTCGGCGTCGTGGTGGTTGTAGACGGAGCCCGGATCGACGACGCCGAGCACGCCGTGGTGGAAGACCACGTAGGCCACCGCGAGCCCGAATGGCAGCCAATCCTCGTACAGCGTCAGCAGGATGATCACGACGAAGAAGTAGAAGTGCGCCTCGATCACGCCGCCGGAGATGTGCACGGCGAGCGCGGAGGCGGTCAGAAGACCGAGCGACACCGCCACGGAGCGCGCGCGGCGGTCATCGAGGACGCTGCCGAGGACGGCGAAGATCACGATGGCAGAGCCCTCGGCCAGGCCGTGGAGCGCCGAGAAGCCCTCGATCAGCCCGTACGCCGACATCACCGGCGCCTGGAGCCAGAGCAGGATCAGGAGGCCGCGGTTGCGGCGGGCCCAGACGTCGTCGGGAAGCGTCTGCCCCTGGGGCAGCGCCTCGCGGATCCGGCGCAGCGTCGCCCGTATGCCGAGCTCGCGCTTCCTGGGCTGTCGACTCGATGTCGCGATCGCAGAAACCCCGGTTCGACCGGCTGTGGGATCTATCGGCTCTCGCGAGCCGGGCCTTGAGGATGCGAAGGGTCCCTGCGCGCCTTTCCTGAGCGGTTTTCCGTCGGCCCCAGCGGGCATTCTTGAGCCATGAGGCTCTTCATCGATACGGGTTCCGTCGCCGAGGTCGAGGAGATCGCCGCCTGGGGTGTGCTCTCGGGCGCCACGACCAACCCCTCCCTGCTCGCCAAGGAGCAGGGCGATCCCGGCGACATCATTCGCAAGATCTGCGAGCTGGTCGACGGCCCGACCTCCGCCGAGGTCGTGGGCAGCGAGCCGGAGGAGATGGTGCGCGAGGGGCGCGCGCTCGCGGGTTTGCACCAGCACGTGGTGGTCAAGGTGCCGTTCTCGCGCGCCGGGCTCACGGCCACCCGCGAGCTCACCTCAGAGGGCATCCGCGTGAACATGACGCTCGTCTTCTCGGCTCCGCAGGCGCTCCTCGCCGCGGAGGCGGGGGCCACATACGTCTCCTGCTTCATGGGCCGCGTCGACGACATCTCGGTCGACTCCACGGCCGTGCTCGCGGAGATCGTCGAGGCGCTGCATGCCGGCGACTCCGAGGCGCAGGTGCTCGCCGCATCGCTGCGTCACCCGATGCACGTCACCACCGCTGCCACCCTCGGCTGCGAGGTCGCCACGGTGCCCGGCAAGGTGTTGACGCAGATGCTGGGGCACCCGCTCACGGACAAGGGGATCGAGCGCTTCGCCGCCGACTGGGAAACCCGTCCCGAGTTCGGCGAGTGGCTGCACGGGCTCGTCGAGCAGTCCGGAGTGGCTAGCGCCCGTTAGTCTGTCGCGGCCTCATGGCCGTCCTGCAACGCAAGGAGCTTGAAGACAGCCCCCTGGCCGACCTCCACGCGATCGCGTCGGAGCTCGGGCTGGAGGGTTTCCGCGCCATGCGAAAAGCCGATCTCGTGGCGGCGATCCTGGAGGCCCAAGGGGGGGAGCCGGAGGAGGAGACCGAGGAAGCGGACGAGCCTGAGGCTCCAGAGCCCAGTGTCGAGAGCCCAGAGCCGGAGGCAGAGCCCGAGCCCGAGCCTGAACCCGAGGAGACGACCTCCGGCGTACTGGACATCCTTCCCAACGGCAGCGGCTTCGTCCGCGTCGACCCGGGCGGGCAGTCGCGCGGCGACGTCTACATCTCTCCGGCTCAGATCCGGCGCTGCGAGCTCCGCTCCGGCGATGAGCTTTCGGGGCCCGTCCGCTCTCCGCGCCGCAACGAGCGGCATCCGTCGCTCGTGCGCGTGGAGACCGTCAACGGGGCCGACGCCGAGCCGCCCGAGGAGCGGCCGCACTTCTCCGACCTGACTCCGGTCTTCCCGTCCGAGAGGCTGTCCGCGCCGGGCGCGCTCGAGTCGGTCCCGATCGGCCGGGGCTCGCGCGTGGCGGTCGGCGGTCCTCCGGGCGCGGGAGCCACCAGGCTGCTGCGCGAGATCGCCCAGACGCTCGCCGACAAGCACTCGGACGTGGAGGTTGCGGTTGCGCTGGCGGGCGTGCGGCCCGAGGAGGTCGGCGAGTGGCGCTCGGCGGTCTCCGGCCCGGTCTACGGCGGCTCCTTCGAGCGCTCGCCCGAGGCCCAGGCACAGGCCGCGGAGCTGGCGATCGAGCGTGCCAAGCGCACGGTCGAGCGCGGCGGCCACGCCGTGCTGCTGGTCGACTCGCTCGAGAGCCTTCCGCCCGGGGCGGCGCGGCGTGTGTTCGGCTCGGCACGCAAGACGGAGGAGGGCGGCTCGCTCACGGTCGTCGCGGCCACGGGCATGTCGTGGGAGCCGCAGCGCTGGGCCAGCACTCGCGTGTCGCTCGATCCGCCCGCCGCCGACGGTCAGCCGAACGTCTCCGCGACGCGCTCCGGCACCCTGCGCGCCGAGCTCCTCGGATAGAGCCAGCGGCGGCTACTTCACTACGAGCGTCTCGCCCATCGTGGTCGGATGGACGAGGCAGGTCATGCGGTACACGCCCTTCACCTTGGGCGTGAAGCTGTAGGTGCCGCTGCGCCGGCCCCAGTAGACCGACGAGAAGCCGCGCGGCCCGTTGGCCACGGTCACGCTGTGGGGAAGGCCGCCCGTGAACTGCCAGGTCACCTTCTGGCCGACGTGCGTCGTGATCTTGCCCGGCCTGAAGAACTGGTCGCCGACCGATAGCGGCGTGCCGCTGAACGCCTGGAAGCTGCCGCTGGGCGGAGCGAGCTGCGGGACGACCAGACCGTAGTTGGGCGTCCGGTCCCAGTGCTTGGGCTTGTTGATCTCGCGGATGTCGTGCGGGATGGGCGCGCAGGGCTTGACGCTGTCGTCGCGGACGACGTTCAGCACCCAGAAGCCCATCGCGGCGACGTGCAGGTTCGAGTCGTCGTGTACCGCCCTACGACTCAACACCTCGCCCTTGGCGATCGGGATCCCCCTGGTCGTGGCGTAGGCGCCCGTGCCGATCGGTCCGGGCTCGTGGAGGATCGGGCGAATCCGGTTGTAGATGTGGTTGGGCAGGCCGTAGTAGGCGCGCGCCTTGAAGATGCGCCGGTGGCAGGTGACGCTCGACAGGCTCTGGTACTTGGCCCCGCCGTGCTGGTGCGACGCTGCGCTGATGATCCGCGCACCGATCGGCGACCGCCAGCGGCTCTTGTCGACGAAGTTCGAGTGCGGCCCGCCGCCGCCCGGCACGTCGTAGGACATGCCGTTCAGGACCTGGGCACAGCGGCCGATCACGAGCGGCATCAGCGACTTGCGCCTCTCGCCGGTCACGTAGCGGATCCGGATGCGCACGTAGAAGCTCTTCGGCCGCTTGTAGTGGTTCATCACCATCGCGGTGAGGTGCCAGTCGGGCGCGCTGCCGTCGGCCTTGCGGTTGTTGACCCCGTAACGGCGCCGGAACGAGCGCGGCCAGCCGACCCGGCTCAGCTTGCCGCTCGGGTGCTCCTCGCCGCGGCCGCCGATGAACCCGGACGAGCCCCAGCAGCTGTTCGGGGCCTGGTCGACGCGGCCGGGAGCGAAGATCAGGAAGTGGTGGACCATCATCCGCCGCAACGGGAGCGGCTTGGCATTCGGCTTCTTCGAGTCGACGATGTCCTCGGACTCCCAGGCGGTGATGTAGCCGGGCACGGCAGGCGCGTGGCGCCCGTCCGCCTTGAGCGACACCTCGTGCGTGTCGTGCACGTAGGGGAGCGTGTGGATCTTCGGCGAGTAGAGGGTCAGCAGCCGCTCCTTGGCGGAGGCCGAAGGTGCCGCAACCGCGGCAAAGGCGAGAACCAGCCCGGCTATGACAGCGAGGCGCAAGCGCATCCGTGCTCGCCTCCACGCTAGCGCGTGGGCGCCTTCGCGGCCAGTCAGCGCCGGTAGGCGACCCGATCCCAGGAGGGCTCGGGCGAGAGCTCGATCAGCTCGAAGTCGCGATCGGGCTGGGCGTAGCCGAAGCTGTGGGTGGTCTCGTCGAAGGCCACCTCGAGCTCGCCCTCGATCACCCGCTGGTCGAGCCAGGCGCCGCGGAAGACCAGCCGGCGCAGCCAGTGGACGAGCGAGCGGTCGGAGGGGCCGTGGAGGTCGTGCCAGCAGTCGTTGATGTGCTCGCCGAGCTCCGAGTGCGGCTCCGGCACCTCGCCGTTGACGGCCAGGTTCACGAGATCCTCGCGCTCCGCGTCGCCGAGCGGCGCGTCGACGAAGCCCAGCTTGATCGCGGCCTGCTCCACGCGCTCGGTGAAGTCGCGCTCGTTGAACGTGAAGCGCAGCTCCCCGTATTCGAGCACGTAGTCCGAGCCGGACTCGTAGTTGCCTCGCCGAGTGGTGTCCATTGGTCAGGTCCCGAACGTCCTGTGCGGGCGTCGAGATCATAGGCTTGGTTCCTCCCTCCCGGGTGCAACTGCAAGCCGATTTTCACCCGTTGGGGGACTGGTTTCACGGCGGGCGGGCTTACGAAGGCATGGATGAGCGGGACTCCCTGCTGGTGGTGGAGGACGACGCGGCCACCGCCGCCTTCCTCGCGGACAACCTGGCCGCCGACGGCTTCCGCGTGGCGGTCGCGGGCGGTGTGGGGGAGGGCCTGCGGGCAATCGAGGTCCGTCGGCCCGCGCTCGTCGTGCTCGATCTCCTGCTCGAGGACGGCAGCGGGCTCGACCTGCTCGACCGGATCCGCGCGGCGGACGGTCTCGCCACGCGCGTGGACCCGAACGTCCCGGTGATCGTGCTCACCGGCCGCAGCGGCGACTCGGACCGGATCCGCGTCTTCGCCCGCGGCGCCGACGACTACCTGGCAAAACCCTTCCTCTACGCCGAGCTCCTGGCCCGCATCCGGGCGCTCCTGCGCCGCGCTGCCGGCCGCCCGCGCCGCGGCACCCTGCACGTCGGCGAGCTGACCCTCGACCCGGTCACGCGCCTCGTCCGGCTCGGCGACCAGCCGGTCGAGCTCTCAGCCAAGGAGTTCTCGCTGCTCCACGCACTGGCCCAGGAGCCCATGCGCGTGTACACGAAGCAGGAGCTCCTGCGCGACGTCTGGGGCTACGTCTCGATGGGGCGCACGCGCACCCTGGACGCCCACGCCTGCCGCGTCCGCAAGAAGCTGCGCCCGTCCGGCCGGCCCTGGGTGGTCAACGTTCGCGGAGTCGGCTACAAGCTCACGGAGGCGCTGTGATCCTGCTTGCGCTCGGCCTCGCCTGCTGGATCGCCGAGCTGCACCGGCGGCTCGAGCTCGTCGCCCGGGCCGAGCACGAGCTGCGCGGTCCGGTCGCGGTGGTGTCGCTGGCCGCCGAGCGGATGAAGCGGGAGCCGGCAGGGCGCCGCCATGCCCTTGCGCTGGACGCGGAGCTGGAGCGGCTGCGCGCCGGTCTGGCCGACCTGACCGCCGCCCGCGGCGGGCGCCGGCGCCTCGGCCGGCCGCGGCGGAGCGAGCTCGAGCCGCTCGTGCGCAGCGCCGTCGAGGCCTGGCGCGCTGCCGGCCTGCCGATGCACCTCGACTGGCGCGCCGGACGCGCGACGGTGCTCGCCGACCGCGGCCGGCTGGCGCAGGCCGTGGGCAACCTCCTGGCCAACGCGGCCGAGCACGGCGAGGGACCCGTCGAGCTGAGCGCCGAGCGCCGCGGCCGGGCGGTCCGGGTCGAGGTCCGCAACCGCGGACGCGGTCTGCGGATCGCCTCCGACGCCGCGCGCGAGGCGGGCGGCTCGGTCAGGGTCGTGGCCGCGCTCGAGCTGCCCGACGCGGCATGAAGTCGCGCCGGCGCCGCGCGCTGATCCTGCTCTCGCTCGCGCTGGCGAGCGGCGGGCTGGCTGCGTCGCAGGTCAGCTCCACCGTGGATCGGGTCGAGGCGCGCGTGGGCCGGCCGGTGCCGGTCGTGGTGGCGCGCCACGCTCTGGCGCCGGACTCGCGGCTCCAGCCGAGTGACCTCGTAGTCCGCGAGGTACCCGGCCGGTTCGCCCCCCGTGACGCCCTCTCCTCGCCGGCCGAGGCGGCCGGCGCCCGCACGTCCGTCGCGCTCCCCGCAGGCGGCTACGTCACCGCGGGCGCCCTGGGGAGCGCAGCTCGCCGCGGCGGCGGTCTGCCGCGCGGGCAGCGCGCGCTTCAGCTGCGGGTGTCGGGCGGCGAGGCGCTCGGGGAGGCGGGACCGGGAACGCGCGTGGATGTCCTGGTATCGACCGAGGGCCGGCGCACCTTCCTGGCGCTTCAAGATGTGGAGCTCCTCGCGCTGCGCGCGCAGTCGGGCGAAGGCGCCGCCGACGCCGTCGCCACGCTCCGCGTGAGCCTGCGCCAGGCCGTCTACCTGACCGCGGCGCAGAACTTCGCGCGCGAGGTGATGTTGCTCGCCCGGCCTCCGGGCGACCGGGGACGCGCCGGCGGCACGGCGGTCTCGGCGAGCGGGCTCTAGGCCTCGATCACGTCGACGCCGCCGTCGGTCTTGCCGATCAGCGCGCGCTCGGCGATCCCGAAGAAGAGGCCGTGCTCGACGACCCCCGGGACGTGGTCGAGCGAGGTCGCCAGCTCGCGGGCGTCCGTGTCCTCCGGGATGGCGCAGTCGAGGATGAAGTGGCCCTCGTCGGTCATGTAGGGCTCGTCGCCGATGTCCCTGCGCGGGGCGTCCGGGAGCCGGTCGGCGATGCGGCGGCGGGTGTCGCGCCAGCCGAAGCGGATTACCTCGACCGGCAGGCGAAAGCTCTCGCCGAGCCGGTCGACGAGCTTGGACTCTTCGGCCACGACCACGAAGCGGCGGGCGGCGGAAGCGACGATCTTCTCGCGCAGGAGCGCGCCCCCGCCGCCCTTCAGCAGGCCGAGCCCGGGGTCGATCTCGTCGGCGCCGTCGATGGCCATGTCGAGCTCGAAGCTGCCGTCGAGCGGGACGACCTTGATCCCCGCGGCCTGGACGATGGCGTACGTGGCCTCCGACGCGACGGCCACGTTGAGCTGCGGGCGGGGCCCCAGGTGGCGGCCGATCGCCTCGACCACGGCCCAGACCGCGCGGCCCGAGCCGAGGCCGATCGTCATGCCCGGCTCGACCAGGTCGGCGGCGGCCTCGGCGGCCGCCGCACGGGCGGGGGAGAACTCGTAGGCCCCGGAGACGGCCATGGCGGGAGCATCGCACGGCGGGAGGCGGGCAGACGTCCGTCGGCCAGGTTTGCTTGCATTATGGGCAGTCCGTAAGTACCAGCCGAGTCCGTACCGCCCAGGCGGCGCGGAGCGGGGGAACCGACGCGACCTGAGGTCGCAGGGGCGAATCGCCGCGAACAGAGCGGCGTAGCGCACTTTCCAGCGCGAGCCCGACAGCTAACCCCGTAGGCGCAAGGAAAGGGGTTGTCCAGTCGTGAGCTCGTCCCATAACGAGTCCGCCTTCGATCGTCGCTATCGCAGCTCGCTCGAGCGCTCCCGCGCTCGCCGGGCGGCCGCCGCGATCGCTCGCCGGCGCCGGATCCGCTTCAGGGGCGGTGGCGCCTCCGCGGCGCTCGTCGCCCTGGCGCTGGGAGTCCTCGGCGCTGGTGCCGCGGTCGGCCAGCAGGCCACGAGCGGCAGCAGTCTGATCACGCAGGGCGCGCAGGGCTCGGAGGTCACCGCCGTGCAGCGCGCGCTCGGGATCTCCACCAGCGGAAGCTTCGACGCGCCCACCAAGGTCGCGGTCGAGAGCTTCCAGCGCCGCAACGGCCTGATGGTCGACGGCATCGTCGGACCTCAGACCAAGGCCGCCCTCGGGCTCGCGCCGGCGCCGGCGAGCGCCTCGACGAGCTCGACGGGTTCGCCGGCGGCCGCGAGTGGCTCGGCGCCGAGCGGCAACCTCCAGTCGATCGCCCAGTGCGAGTCGGGAGGCAACCCGCAGGCGATCGGCGGCGGCGGCCAGTACCGAGGCAAGTACCAGTTCACCCGCCAGACGTGGGCTGCGGTGGGCGGCAGCGGCGATCCGGCCGCGGCTCCCGAGGCCGAGCAGGATCGCCGGGCGGCGATGCTGTACGCGCAGAGCGGGTCGTCGAACTGGCCGGTCTGCGGGCGCTAGAGGCTGCGGGTCAGGCCACCGTCCACCAGGATTCCGGTGCCGGTGATGTAGCCGGCCCGCTCGGAGCAGAGGAAGGCGGCAAGGGCGGCGAGCTCCTCGACCCGCCCTAGCCGCCCCGCGGGCACCTGCTCGCGGGCGGCCTCCTCCGCGGCCTCGATCGAGCCGAAGTTCTCGGCCATCCGGTCGGTGGCGATCCGGCCGGGGAGGATCGTGTTGACGGTCACGCCGTCGCTTGCGACCTCCCAGGCGATCGTCTTCAGCGCCCCGAACAGGCCCGGGCGGTGCGAGCTCGAGAGCATCAGCGCCGGGATCGGCTCGATCGCGGCACTGGACGACACGCTCAGGATGCGGCCGAAGCCGCGCTCGCGCATGCCCGGCACGATCCGCTCGATGAAGGCCATCGGAGCGAGCACGAGCTCACGGTGGGCGTCCTGCCACTGCTCGCGGCTGAACCCGAGTGGATCGGGGCCGCCGGGCGGGCCCCCGGTGTTGGCCACGAGGATGTCGAGCGGGCCGAGGTCGTCCTCGACCCGCCTGACGAGCGACGGGATCGAGTCGAGATCGCCGTTGTCGTGCTCGTAGGGAGTGGCGCGGATCTCGACGGCGGTCGCCATCACCCGCGAGCGTGAGCGCGAGCTGATCGCGACCTGCACACCCTCCTCCGCCAGCGCCTGCGCGATGCCTCGCCCAATCCCCTTCGAGGCGCCCGTCACGAGCGCGGTCCTTCCCTTCAGGCCGAGGTCCATCGCGGGCACCCTAGCCTCCGGCTCCGCATCCTGCGGGCGGATCTGCTTCCATATTTCGCTGATTGCCGAGTCTCCGCCGCCCGGTGTGGCGGGGAACGGGGGACCCACTGGGTCCGCAAGGACCCCGGGGCGAATCGCCACCAGCGTGTGGCGTAGCGCCACTTTCCGGCGCGAGCCCGTCAGCTCACCCCGTAGGCACTGGGAAAGGAAAGCGGGATCAGAGCCAAGGCCGTCGCATTCGTGCTGTTCGTCGTCGCGCTCGCCGTCAGCGGGCTTGCGATCGATGCCGGCATCGCGGCCGCCGACGGCGGCGGGACCGCCAGCGGCGGAGTCAGCGCCGGCAAGAGCGACGAGATCGTCCTCGTGCGCGGCGACCGCGGCGTGGCGGTCAAGCGCGTCCAGCGAAAGCTGCACAAGCACGCCGACGGCTACTTCGGCCGCGGCACCCAGGGAGCGGTCAAGCGCTTCCAGCGCCGCAAGCGCCTCCAGGCGGACGGCGTGGTCGGCCCGGACACGCGGCGCGCTCTGCATCTGCGGCCGTTCAGCCGGGCGAGCGTGCACCACCGCACCAAGGTCAAGCTCCCGCGGATTCTTCGCAGCATCGCCAAATGCGAGTCCGGCGGCGATCCCACCGCGGTCTCGGCCAACGGGCGCTACCGAGGCAAGTACCAGTTCACGCGCTCGACCTGGAAGCGGCTGGGCGGCAAGGGCGATCCGGCCGACGCCCCCGAGGCGACCCAGGACCGCCTCGCGCTGAAGCTCTACCGTGCCGAGGGCGTCGAGCCCTGGGGCGCCTGCGGCCGCGCCGCCAGCGACGGCTGAACCACAAGCGCAAGCGTGACCACACAGGCCACCGCGGCGATCCCGTAGGGGACCGCGTCCACCGTGGCCTGGGCGAGCGCCGCGCCGCCCGAGCCGCCCACCACGTGCCCGCCGGCCCAGGCGATGTTGCCGAGCGCGAACGCAAGGCCCTGAGCCAGGCCGGCCTGCTCGCACGCGTCTGAGAGCTGCGCCTCGGCCGGCGCCCAGAAGCTGCCGAGGGCGAGGACCGCGGCCAGAAGAGCCGCGGCCGCGAGCAGCGCCGTGCCCGGCAGCGGCAGCAGCACGGCCATGACCGTGGCGCCCACCAGCCCGAAGCGCACCGGCGCGAGCCGGCCGTGGCGGTCCGACAATCGCCCCGCCACCGGGCTGACGAAGGCCTCACCCACCGCCGCGACGAGGAACGCGGCGGCCACGGCGGCGCCGCTCGCGCCGAGGTCGTCGAGGCGAAGCGGCATGAGCACCTCGATCGTGCCCGCGAAGAGGGCGGGCAGCAGCATCAGCCAGAAGCCGATCGCCACCGGCCTTGCGCGAAGGGCGTCGATCGCCGAGCGCAAACCGAGCGGCGCCTCGCGCGGCACGCCCGGCGTGGCGAGCGCCCACAGGAAGAGAGCCCCGCCGGCCACGGCCACGAGGCTGAAGACCAGCTCCGGGCTCGCCACGGTGGCCGCGCCGCCCAGCACCGGGCCGAGCATCACGCCGACGATGGCCGCGGCGATCGCCGACCCGATCAGCTCGCCCCGGCGGTCGGCCGGGGCGGCGCTCACGAGCCAGGCGAGCCCGGCGGCCCATGAGAAGGCGCCGCCGACGCCCTGGAGGAAGCGCGCGGCGTCGAGGAGCACGACGTGCTCGCCGAAGCCGAAGACGACGCTCGTCACCGACATCGTCGCGAGGCCGGCGAGGAGCGTGGGCTTGACGCCCACGCGACCCGCCAGCCATCCGGCCGGGATCGAGCCAACGAGCGTTCCCGCCGCGTAGGAGCCGGTGAGGATGCCGGCGGCCGCCTTCGAGAGGCCGAGCTCGGACTGGTAGTGGGGGAGGAGCGGCGAGATCGCCGCGTAGAAGGCGGTGTCGACCAGCACGACCGCCGCCACGAGCATGAACAGACGGCGCACGCCCGCGATGCTACGGGCTAGGGTGCCCCATGCTCCGAAGAGCGCTTCCGGCACTGGCCGCGCTCGTCCTCCTCCTCGCTCCGGCGGGAGCCGCGGCCAAGACGCGCGTGGTGAAGTACTCGCCGTTCACGAGCGACGGGGCGATCAAGTCCCGGATCAAGACGGTGAGCCGGAGCGGCAGCTGCCGCTTCGACTCGCGGCTCGCGTTGCGCGACGACGCCTGGCGCTGCCGCACGGGCCGCACCCGGCGCGACCCCTGCTTCGACAACCCCGTCGTGGAGGACGAGGTGGTCTGCGTCAAGTCGCCCTGGAGCCGCCGCGCGGCGGTGATCGACGCTCCGCTCGACGACAGCGACCGCGCCTACAAGACGAGCAGCCGTCCCTGGGCGCTCCGGGTCGGGCGCAAGCGCTGCGTCTACAAGCCCGGCTCGAAGCGCAAGGTGCACGGGCACCGGCTCAGCTACACCTGCGGCCGCCACGGCCCCTACCTCTTCGGCAGCCCGAGCCACCGCAAGCGCACATGGACGATCCGCATCGCCAAGACGCGCCGGGGCAAGGGGCTCAGGCGCGCGAAGATCCGCGTGGCCTACCGCTAGCCGGTCGGGGGTCCGCCGCCGGGGCGAATCCGGCGCCCGCCGGGCTTCGCTCTGTATGGAGGCCCTCGACGAGCTTGCCTCGGCGCTGCGGACGCGGCTGATCGAGCGCGCCCGCGAGGGCTCCGCCGGGGGCGGGCTCGAGGACGAGGTGCGAGCGCTGGTGGACGACGAGGCCGGGCCGCTGCCCGACGCGGAGCGGAATGCCTTGGCAGAACGGGTGGTGCTGCTGGCATCGGGCCTCGGGCCGCTCGAGCCGCTGCTGGGCGACCCGGCCGTTGACGAGGTGATGGTCAACGGGCCGGGGGCGGTGTTCGTGGAGCGGGCGGGGCGGATCGAGCGGACCGACGTGGGCTTCGCCGACGAGGCCGAGCTGATGCACGCGGTGGAGCGGATCCTGGCGCCGCTCGGGCGCCGGGTGGACGAGGCGTCGCCGCTGTGCGACGCGCGGTTGCCCGACGGATCCAGGGTGAACGTGGTGATTCCGCCGCTGTCGCTCGATGGTCCCTGCCTCACGATCCGGCGCTTTCGCCGGCGCGGCTTCTCGCTGCGCGACCTGGTGGCGAACGCGACGATGCCGCCGGCTCTGGCCGAGTTCCTGGCGCTGTGCGTCACGGCGCGGGCCACCATCCTCGTGAGCGGCGGCACCGGCTCGGGGAAGACCACGACCTTGAATGCGCTCTCCGGCGCGATCCCGGGCGAGGAGCGGATCGTGACGATCGAGGACGCGGCCGAGCTGCGGCTGCGCCAACGGCACGTGGTCCGGCTCGAGGCGCGTCCGCCCAACCTCGAGGGCAGGGGCGAGGTGACGATCAGGCAGCTCGTCCGAAACGCGCTGCGGATGCGGCCCGACCGGATCGTCGTCGGCGAGGTCCGCGGCGGCGAGGCGCTCGACATGCTCCAGGCCCTCAACACAGGCCACGACGGCTCGCTGACCACGGTCCACGCCAACTCGCCGGCCGATGCGCTGCGCCGCGTCGAGACGCTGGCGCTCATGGCCGGCGTCGGCCTGCCGCACGCGGCGGTGCGGGAGCAGGTGGCGAGCGCCGTCGACGTGGTGGTGCACCAGTCGCGGCGGGGCGACGGCTCGCGGGCGCTCGAGACCGTGACCGAGGTGGTGCGAGCCGCCGGAAGCACGGGCGTTCGCGAGATCTATCGCCGCGGCGCCCGCCTGCGACCCCCGCGCGAGGGCCCGCTCGCGGCGAGGCTGGAGCGGATCCGCGGCTCGTGACGGCCGCCCTCGCTTTCGCGGCCGGCGGGCTCGGCGCGCTGGCGCTGGTGGACGCCTCGCGCTGGCTCGCGCGGATGCTTCCCGGCGCCGCCGCCCGGCTGGCGAGGCTGGTGGAGACCGTGGTGCGTCTGGGCCGGGAGGGCCGCGATCCCGCGGCGGCAGAGCGGCGCAAACTGCTCCTGGCGGCCTCGGCGGCCGGTCTCGGAGCCGGGGCCGTTCTCGCCGGGCCCGCGGCGGGTGCCGGACTGGCCGCCGCGGCGCCATTCGCGCTCTCGCGGCTCCTGCGCACCCGCCGCGAGCGCTATCGCGCGGCGGTCCAGTCCGGCATCCCCGCCGCGGCCGAGGCGATTGCCGACGCGCTCAGCGGCGGCCACTCGCTCCGCGGAGCCCTGATGGAGGCGGCACGCTCGAGCGCGGGCGCGGCCGGACACGAGCTGCGGCGGGTGGCGGCTGAGCTGGCGACCGGCGCCAGGACCGAGCATGCGCTCGAGGCGCTCCGCGAGCGCTCGCCGTCGGCGGCGGTCGACACCCTGGTCGCGGCCTGCCTCGTACAGCAGCGGGCCGGCGGCGACCTCGCCCAACTCCTGCGCGACTGCGCCCGCACGCTCGAGGAGCAGCGGCGACTCGAGCGCGAGGTGAGCGCGGCCACCGCCCAGGCGCGCTTTACGGGCCTGCTCGTCGTGCTGCTGCCTCTGGGCGGGGCCCTGCTCGCGGAGCTCGCGAGCCCGGGCTTCGTGGCGGGGCTCTGGGGCTCGTTTCTCACCGCCTGGCTCGTCGGAATGGCGCTCGTATTCCAGGTCGTGGCGGCCGTCTTGATCCGGCGGATGGCGCGGGTGCGCTGGTGATCCCCGCCGCGCTGCCGGCGTTCGTCTCGGGAGCGCTCGGCGCCCTCGGGCTGGGCCTCCTCTCGCGTCCCCGTCCTCGGCAGCGCAGCCTGGGCCTGGTGCGGGCGCTGGCGAAGGTCGGCGTGCGCGTGCGCCCGCCCGCCGACCTCGAGCTCCGGCTGGCCGCGGCGGGGCGGCCCGGCGGGCTCGGCACCTCCCAGCTGATGGCGGCCAAGACCGCTGCGGGCCTGGCGGCCGGCGGGGCGGGGGTGGCCCTATCGGCCGCCGCGCCGGGGCGGCTCGGCCTGGTGCTGGTGCTCGCCTGCCCGGTGGCGGGCTTTCTCGGGCCGGACCTGTGGCTGCGGCGGCTCGCCGCGGCGCGCGCCCGCCGTGTGCGCCGCGACCTGCCGCTGCTGCTCGACCTCCTGCGCGTCCAGACCGAGGCCGGCGCGTCGCTGCCGGCCGCGCTGCGCGAGGTCGGCCGGCGCGCGGCGGGGCCGCTCGCGGTTGAGTGGGCGGCGGTGGCGCGCGAGGTGGAGGTGGGGGTGCCGCTCGGCCGTGCCCTGGCGGGGATGGAGCTGCGACTGCCGCTGCCGGAGGTCCGCGCGCTGGTGGCGGCGCTCGAGCGGTCGCGGCGTCACGGGTCGCCGGTGGGGGACACCCTCGCCGCGCAGGCCCGCGAGGCGCGCTTCGCCCTCGCCCGCCGGATCCGCGAGGAGGCGGCCCGGGCGGGGCCGAAGATCCAGCTCGTGGTGGCGCTGCTGCTGGTGCCGTCGGTGCTGCTGCTGGTCGCGGCCGCGTTGGCGGCGGCGCTGCTCAGCGGCGGCGACTCGCCACTGCCGAGCTGATCGGGATAGGGGGCGCATACCGCCCCCCAAGCCGATCAGCGCAAGAAATCCTGCATGACGCGCCGCCGCAACGGCCCGTTCTCCCACTTTCCCACCCAGCCGCTTTTCCGCTCAATAGCAGGAGAAACGCCGGAAGCGACCGCGACTACAAGCCCCCATCGGACAGAAAGTGGGAGATCGTGTTGCCAAGTGGGAGAAAGTGGGGTACGGTGCCATTCATCAACTGGACCGGAGTGGCGGGGCTCCTCCCACTCCGCCACTTCGGTCCGAACTTTTCTTGCCGCGAGGGACATTGGCATTCCGGGGCCACTACGAACACTCGCTGGACGCGAAGAACCGGCTCAGCATTCCCGCCAGGTTCCGCGCGGCGTTCTCATCAGGAGTTGTTCTCGCCAAGGACCCCGAGCCCTGCGTCGCCATCTGGCCCACCGAGACACACGAGTCGATCATCCAGCGAGCGCTCGGCGGGCTGAACCCGATGGGGTCGCAGCACCGCAAGCTGTCGCGCTTCTTCCAGGCGAACTCCTGGGACCTCGACCTCGACGCGACCGGCCGGGTAACGCTGCCGCCGCCGCTCCTCGGCCATGCGGGCGTGGGCAAGGAGGTCGTGGTCGCGGGCGTGGGGGACCACCTCGAGGTCTGGGACCGCGAGCGCTGGAACGCGCAGCAGGAGAGCCTCGACTCGGAGATCGAGGAGGTGACGGAGCGGCTTGGCGATCCTTCTTGACATGACCGCTTCCCACATCCCCGTCCTCGCGGGCGAGCTGATCGACCTCACGGCCCCGGCGCCGGGGGAGCTCGTGGTGGACTGCACGTTCGGCGCGGGCGGCCATGCGCGGCTCATCGCCGAGCGGATCGGGCCGGCGGGTACGCTCGTGGCGATAGACCGCGACCCCGCCGCCGAAGAGCGCTTCGACGACTTCGCCGGCGACGCGGCCTGCGAGACGCGTTTCCTGCGGATGGACTTCGTCGACGGGCTGCGGCTGCTCGCCGAGGAGGGCAGCGAGGCCGACGTCGTTCTCTTCGATCTCGGGATCTCGTCGATGCAGGTGGACGCCCGCGAGCGCGGCTTCTCCTACGCCTACGACGCCCCGCTCGACATGCGGATGGACCCGACCCAGGGCCCGGACGCGCGGGACCTCCTGAACGACCTCGAGGAGTCGACGCTCGCCGAGGTGCTGCGGCGCTTCGGCGAGGAGCCGCACGCCCGTCAGATCGCCCGCGAGATCGCCAGGCGACGACCGCTCGAGACGACGGGCGAGCTGGTGGATGCGATCGAGGCCGCCATCCCGGCGGCGGTGCGCCGGCGCTTCGGCGGCGGGCACCCGGCCAAGCGCTCCTGCCAGGCGATCCGGATCGCCGTGAACAACGAGCTCGACGACCTCGATGCCGCCCTGCCGGAGGCCTGGGATCTCCTCCGGCCGGGCGGCCGCCTTGCCGCGATCTCCTTCCACTC
>DASXBA010000217.1:0-5925 GCA_036406475.1 Thermoleophilaceae bacterium
CCCGGCGGCCCTTGCTCGCCCGGAGAGCCCTGCTTGTTCCAGCTGAACGGCACCTCGAACGCGTTCACGCACTTCTCGCCCTTCGCGGTGTCGATCACGCGGACGACACCGCCGATCTTGGTGTAGCAGCCGCTGATCACGCCGTCCGTACCGGGGATCGTCGCCCAGGCTACGCCCCCGGCGATTGCGCTGGCGGCGACAGCTCCTGCCGTCGCCGCCAGCAGATGGCTCTTGCTCATGGTCTCTCCTCCCTCCTTCTAGACGCCGCAGTCCACGGCGCCGATGTGGCACTCGCCGTTGGCCTTGAAGGTCGCCACCTTCGTGTCGGCCTCGCGCGAGAGGGTCATCGGCGCGCCGCTGGCCATGCCCGGAGTCGTGATCAGCAGGATCTTGTTGACGGGGTAGATCCGCACCTTGATCCCCGTCGGGCAGTAGGCGGGGATCCCCGGTGGGTTGTTCGGGTCGAACTCGCAGTGGTACTTGGCGTAGACGGTGTACTCGCCCGTCCAGTGCGCGCCTCCGGCGACGTACGGGAACGGAATCGTCACCCGGTCACCGCCGATCTCGCGCGGCTGCGACCAGTTCACGGGGCCGCCGCTGGAGATCAGGTAGCAGTCGTCACCGCCGGCGAACGCCAGGCCACCGCTGGCCCGCTTCAGCCCGAGCGCCGCCCCGGCACCGTCGAACCGGGTGAGCTCGGTCGCCGCGATGTCGGTAGTCGTGCGGCAGTCGAGGCCGCCCGGTCCGGTCAGGCGCACGGAGATCGTCGCCGCGGCGTACCGGATCCGCCGGAACTCGGGATCGGGCTCGATGGTCGGGCCGACGCCGATCTGGCCCTCCCAGCTCATCCCTTCCGTGAAGAAGAGCACGTTGAAGAAGGCGTCGTCGGCGCCGGTATGCTCGAATTGCTGAGCGGCGAGATCGCGCAGGTCGCGCGCCGTCCAGACGGAGTGGCCGGCGCGCCGGTACCGGGGGAGCGCCGTCAGCAGCCGTTTCAGCCCTGCCTGGCCGCCGCCGAGCCGACGCTGGATCATCTGGTACGTGACGGCCGCCACCCGGGTCTCGTTGTACTGGGCGTACCGCTCGTCCTGCTTGCTCGCGAGCGTCGGCCGCGGGGGCTGGGAGGCGAGGTTCATGTATGGCCCGCAGCCCAGGTAGAGCAGCCCCGCGCTCTCCTTCAGGACGACCGCCGCGAACGCGTTGGGGAACCCCTCGGTCCACGCCAGGGTGGGCTTGGTCGGATACGACTTGTTGATCTCGTGGTCGCCCCCTTGCGGACCGTCGCGGGCGATCGTGTACAGGACGAAGTGCCCGTACTCGTGGATCAGCGGCGTCGGCTCCCACTGCGCGTCCCGGCCGTTCGCCTGCCCGACCTCGATCGTGCTCGGCGCGTCGAAGGCAGTCCCCGGGCGCGACCCGACGGGTCCGTCGTGCACGTGCGCCGTGAGCACCGGGAGCTGCTGCGGCGAGGTGAGCGCCGCCACGCGGGCCGCGCGCTGGAGCTGGATCAGCGTGTTGACGTGGCCGTTCCGCTCGTCGTCGTTGCCGACCGAGAAGAACAGCCGTCCGCCCACCGCCGGTCGGGTGCCCAGCGGGATCCGCTCGACCGCCCCGCCGCTCGATCCGGCGATCCGCACGCGCGGCGTCTGAAGCACGAGCACGGCCTTGACCGGCCCGCTGCCCGGCAGCGACACACCCGCGGGACGGGTGCCGTTGTCCAGCATGTTCACGCGGGCGGTGCGCCCGCCGCGGCTCAGCTCGAGGGTTCCCGCTGTCACAGGCTTCGGTAGCGCCAGCCGGCCCGACGCGCCCGAGCACGGCTGGGCTCGGTAGAGCACCGTGGCCGTGATCATGCTGCGGCTCGTGCCGGCCCCGGCAGTGCCGACGATCACCGCGACCGCTCCTGCGGCGGCGAGTGTCGTCAGACCGATTGCGGTGTGCCTGCGCTTCGTCATTTGCCTGCCTCCCTCTCCTCGGCCGGTTCGGATCTCTCCAAGGCCACGACGATCCGCTCGAAGGCGAGCGCGGCCAACGTGCCTGCCCGATCGAGCTCCTCGACGGATGGCGCCTCGAAGACGTGGAGCAACGTTTGATCTGCGGGCAGGAACGTGGTCCGCACGTATCGCACGCCGTTTCCGAGCTCAGCGGTTCGGCGGGCGCAGGCGCGGGCGTCTTCGAAGACCGTTGCGGAGTCTGCCGCGTACGACTCGACCACGTAGCTCGGCATGCACCGAGGGTGGCAGGAACGGCGTGGCCGGCGAAACCTGGAAATCCCTAGTCTTTGACCGCTGCTCGGTCCGCGTAGGCGCGGGCCAGCTCGGTGCGGGAGCGAACCTCGAGCTTGCGGTAGATCGCGGTCAGGGCCGCCTCGACCGTGTGCACGGACAGCACCAGCTCACCTGCGACCTCGCGGTTCGTCTTTCCCTCCGCGACCAGGCCGGCCACACGCTGCTCGGTCGCCGTGAGGCCGCCGGCCGAGGGCGCGCGCCCGCCGATCCGTCCCAGCTCTGCCCGCGTGCGGTCGAGAAACGGCTGCGCGCCGAGCTCCTCGAAGACGGTCGCTGCCTGCTCGAGGGTCGCGCGTGCCTCCCGTCGCCGTCGCAGCCGTCGTTGCACCGTGCCCAGGGCGAGCAGTGTTCGGCCTCGTTCGAGCGGAACCGGCCAGCCTTCGCCGGCAAGAACGGCTTGCTCGAGCAGGGCGAGCGCGCCTTCGAGGTCGCCGTCCGCCGTGAGCGCCAGCCCCCGACCGCGCAGGCCGATCGCAACCGCCCGCGGACGGCCCAGCTCCACGCCGCGTCGCTCGGAGGCGGCGGCGTAGGCCGCCGCGTCCTCGAGTCGGCCGGTCGCGACGTACGCTTCGATCAAGTCGCCGGTGAAGAGCCGCATTCCAGGCTCCACGATCCCGAGATCGTCGAAGCCCCGTGCTGCCGCTTCCAGGTGCGGCAATGCTCGCTGTGGGTCGTCCTCCGAGAGGGCGGCAAAGCCGAGTATCCACGCGTGGCGCGGAAGGTGGAGGCGATCATCGAGGCCGGGTGCGAGCGCCTCGGCGACCGAGTCACGGGCGACGACCAGATCGCCCCGGTGCGCGGCGATCACCGCCCGGATCCAGAGCGCGGCCCCGACGCCCTGCGGGTCGCCGCTGTCTCGCCATTCCGTCAGAGCGGCGTCGCCGTGCTCGACGGCGCGGTCCCAGGTGCCGGCGCGCCACTCGACCTGGGCGAGGTGCATGAGGGCGTGCATACGCCGGAAGGAGTCGCCTCGCTGCGCGGCAGCCTCGAAGTCGTCTGCGAAGCCCGCGCGTGCGGGGTCGTGCTCGTCGCGCCACATCCGGATCGTGGCGTCGGCAAAGGCGGGCCGGAAGCCGGTCACGACCTCGTTCGACGACGCGCGTTCGAGCTCCGCTGCGCGTCTGATCGAGGCAAGAGGGTCGCCATCGCAGCAGGCTCCCTCGAACCAGGCGCGGAACGCGAGCGCCTCTGCGGCGAGCGGGGCGTCGCCGGCGGCCTCGGCATCGTCGGCCGCCGAGCGCGCATGCTCGAGCGCGCGGCGGCAGTCGATCCCCAGGTACCCGAGGCCGAGCGACAGTGAGATTCGAGCGCGGAGCGCGTGGTCCGAGCCGGCCTCGGCCAGCGCCGTGGCTGCGATCTCGGCCGGCTCGGGAGAGGCCTCCGCAAGGGCAAGGAGCGCCCGTGCCCGGTCCTCGCCCGGTGGCAAGGCGTCGACCGCCTCGCTTGCCAGCTCTCGCGAGCGCGCGAAGTCGCCTGCGGTGCGCTGCGCGTCGGCCGCCGCCAGCAACCGCCGGACGCGCCCGGAATCGGAAGGAGCGGTCAGCCGAAGCCCGCGTTCGAGCAGCTCGGCAGCCACCTCCGGTGCACCGCGGCTCCGGGCGTGCTCTGCTGCCCGGTCGAGTGCGGCGACGGCTTCGGAATCTGCACCGGACGCGCCCTGGGCCAGGTGGCGGGCGTGCTCCTCCGGGTCGGAGACCACGGCGGCGATGCGGCGGTGCAACTCCCGCACGCGACCGGGATCGATGCGGGCCGCCAGGCCGGACGCCAGGAGCGGGTGGGTGAAGGCGATGGCGCCGCCGTCGACCACGACCACGCCGGCCTCGATTCCCGGCCGCAGCGACGGCTCCCGCCCGAGCACGGCCGTCACCGAGTCCACCGTGGGCTGGGCCAGCAGGGCGGCGATCTGGAGCGCACGTTCAGTCGTGCGAGGAAGCCTCGCGAGCCGTTCGTCGACCAGCGAGCTGAGGCTGTCGGGGATGCGCAGCGGCGCGCCGGGCGTCTCTCCGTGCGCGTGCTCCGGAATCGAGCGTGCGAGCTCGAGCGCGTAGAAGGGGTTCCCGGCCGACGCCGCGTGGATCTGGTGCAGGGCGGGTCTTGAGACCACGACGTCGAGGCGCTCGTGAAGGAGCCGCTGGATCGCACCCCGGCTCAACGGCCCCAGAGCGAGGCGAGTCAGGCCGTCACTGCCGACCGCCCGATCGATCTCGAGCTCGAGGCTCTCCCTCTGCGTGCGCCGGGCGAAGAGGAAGCGGACGGTCGCCTCCTCGACCCTCCTGGCCGCGTAGACGATGACTGCGGCCGACGGTTGATCCAGCCATTGCACGTCGTCGACGGCGACCAGCAGCGGCCGGGACCGAGCCAAGACGCGCAGGGCGGAGAGGAACGCGAATGCGATCGCCTGTGGATCCGGAGAGACCTTTCCCGGATCCGCCAGCAGAAGGGCGACCTCCAGCGCATGGAGCTGCGGCGCCGGAACGTCCGCCCGCACCTCGTCGAGCGTCCCCGCGAGCAGGTCTCCGACCGCCGCGAACGAGATCCTCGCCTCGGCCTCGAGTGGTCGGGCCCGCACCACCCGCCAGTCCGGCTGCGCTGCCCCGACCGCCTCCTCCCACACCGTGGTCTTGCCGATCCCGGGCTCGCCTTCGAGCAACAGGACTCGTGTCCCTCCCCGCAGGTCGAGGAACGACGCCACCTGCTCGAGCTCTCGCTCCCGGCCGACGGCGGTTGCCATGGCGCCTCATACCAGGCGCCGGGCCCAGCGGGCAAGGGCTCGATCGAGGGTCAGCCGCGCTCGTTCAACTGCTGCCGCACGGACCAGATGCGCTGGCCGACCGTGACCCACGCCGTCGCGGCGAGGATGTAGATCGCCCACTGGAGCCCACCCCAGGGCGCGACCGCCAGGCCGAGGCAGATGACGACCACGCGCTCTGCACGGGAGCCGATGCCGATGTCGCCCTTGAGGCCGAGCGTCTCCGCCTTCGACCTCGTGTACGAGACCAGGAACGAGCCCGCCATCGCCGCGAACGTGAACATGAGCGCTGTCTCGTTGCCGTGCCGGGCGAAGGTGACTGCGATCGCCCCGAGCATGAACGCTTCGCCGACGCGGTCGAGCGTGGAGTCCAGGAACGCGCCGAAGACCGTCGCCTTCCCACCGGCCCGGGCGAGCGCGCCGTCCAGGATGTCCATGATCGAGCCGATCGCGAACACGATCGAGCCCGCCCAGAAGAAGAACCACTCGTTGCGGTACTCGAAGTAGACGAACACGGACGCGAGCACGCAGGTCGACACGCCGGCCGCCGTGAGCATCGACGGCGTCACGCGCGTCTGTGCGAGTCCCGTCATCGACCGCGACGCGATCCGCCGCGCGCCGTCGGTGTAGGTGGACTTGACGTCCACGCTAGATGACTGACCGGTGATCCACGACCGCGCGGAATTGCCGGTCAGTCATCTGGGGAGTGCTCAGGCCGCTGCCGGGCCCGGGCGCAGGCGCCGCAGGATCGGCCGGCGGTAGACGACGACCGCCGCGAGGAGCGCGACCACGATGCCCGCGAGGATGTCCAGCCAGAAGTGGTTGCCGGTCGCCATCACGGCGAACCAGACCCAGGCGGGCCACAGCAGCCAGACTGCCTTCGCCCAC
>DASXBA010000218.1:0-19358 GCA_036406475.1 Thermoleophilaceae bacterium
CGGCCGCGGCCTCGACGACGTTCCCCGAATGCAGTACGGAGCGATCGAGCACCCGGGCGGGCACTTCGAGAAGGTGACCGTCGAGGCCACCCGCTCCGAGATCGACATCCCTGAGCGCGGTTGGCGCCTGAAGCGCGTGCCGCCGCCGCGCTGCCTGGCGCGGAGGGTGAAGGTGGGCCGTCGCGGCGTCGGCCGAGTGCGCGTAGGCCGGACCCGGCGCCGGCTGCCGCCTCCCACGCGGCGCTCGCCGCGCACGGCGAGGTGGTGCGCGAAGGGCGGTAAGGGCAAGGTCACCGCGGTGTTCACCCGAAGCGGAAAGGTCGCGCTCGTGAGGACCAGCGCGCCCGGCCACCGGGTGGGCCGGGTCCACCCCGGCTCGCGCCCGCATTCGCTGGGCCACGGGCTCGTTCGCCGGGGTACCCGGCTCTTCGGCGTCCGCCGCGGCCGCGTCCGGTACGTCGCGGTGGCCTCCCGCAGCCTCATCCGCAACCGAGGGGCGCTGAGGCGCTACCTGCGCTGGGCGGCGCGCGCCTGAGGCGCCCGCGGGAATAGGCGGCCGGGGGCCGGGTAAGTCCCGCTCAGGTTGAGCGGGAGGCGTTTGGAGAGAGAGCAGGTGGGCCTGGCGGTGATCCTCGCGCTGGGGCTGCTGCTGCGGCTGCTCCTCACGCTCGCGTGGAAGCCCGCGCTGTTCGGCTGGCCCGACGCGGCCAGCTACATCGGCGTCTCGCACGGCGCGCTGTTCGGCAACGAGCTCCGCCCCGCGGGCTACCCGCTGTTCCTCAAGGGCCTGTACGCGCTGTCGCCGAGCCTGCTGCTCGTGGTGGCCGTGCAGCACCTGCTCGGCCTGGCGAGCGCGCTCCTGCTCTACCTGGCGGTGGCGCGGACCGGGGTCCCGCGTGTGCTCGGGCTCGTGCCCGCCGCGGTCGTCGCGCTCGGGGGAGACGGCATCTTCCTCGAGCACGCGCCGATCAGCGAGTCGCTCTTCATCTTCCTGATCGCGGCGACGCTCTACTCGGCGGTGCGCTCGCTCGAGGGCGATGGACTCCGCTGGCCGGCCGTCGCCGGCGCCACGCTGGCCGTCGCGGCAAGCGTGCGGGTCGTGGCGCTCCCGCTCGTGCCGGTCCTGTGCATATGGCTCCTGGTGGCCGGCCGGCGGCCGCTGCGCACGCGGCTCGCAGTTGCCGCGGTCGGATGCGTGGGCGTCGCCGCGGTGCTGGGGGTCTATTTCACGGCGGAGCAGCAGGCCGTCGGGCACACCGGCCTGAGCCGCAACGGCATCTGGAACCTCTACGGCCGGGTCGCGCCGTTCGCCGACTGCTCCAAGTTCACGCCCCCGGGCCGGACGTCCGTGCTCTGCGAGCGAACGCCGCGCTCGGCCCGGCCGCTGACCAACCAGTACACGTTCAACTGGTTCTACTCACCCGCCATCCGCGCCTACGGCAACCCGCACACGGCGCCGCCGCAGAACACGGCGGCGGTGGCGAGCTTCGCCTACGCGGTGATCCTCCACCAGCCGCTCGACTACGCCACGGAGGTGGGGGCGAGCCTGCTCCGCTACGTCGTGCCCGGGAGCCTGCGCGGCTACGGCGGCGGCCCGAGCTACCGCGACCTGGTTCACGGCCAGGTCCTGTTCAACCCGCTCTACCAGTCGGAGGGGCGCAAGGTGGCGAACCAGTACTACACGGACGCAGGCCGCTTCCGGGCACACCACGGACTGATCGCGCTGCTGCGCGGGTGGGAGTCGCTGACTCGGATTCAGGGCCCGCTCTTCGTCCTCCTCGCGCTGCTCTCGCTCGCGGCTCCGTTCATGGCTGCCGGCCGCGCTCGCTCCGCCGCGGCCCTGTTCTCGGTGTCGGCGTGGACGCTGCTGGTGGTGCCGGTGGCGACCGTCGAGTTCAGCGCCCGGACCGCCGTGCCCGGCTTCGGGCCGCTTGCCGCCGCCGCCGCGATCGGCGGCTGGCGCGTGCTGGTGGCGGTGCGCTCGCGCGGTCTGGCGGTTCAGCAGGAGGGCGCCAGGGCCACGTCGGCGTGACCCTTCGCGGGCGTGATCACCACGGTCTTGCCCGTGGTCGTCTTCTTTGCGCAGGGTGAGACGACCACCGTTCGCTCCTTTGAGCCGTCGGGCAGCACGGCCTTGGAGCGCGCCGAGAACGAGCCGGAGGTGACGTCGCCGGCCTGCCCTTCCGTCTGCTGCTCACTGGTTGCCATCACCATCGCCGCGGAGGGCAGGTTCCCGGTCGCGTTGACGGCTCCGGTCTTCGGCAGGCAGTTGGCCACGAGGATCGTGCGCACGCCGCGGTCCACGGGCAGCGAGAGCGTCGTCGCCCCGGGCGTGGCCTTGCCGGCGGCGGCGTTCGTCACGGTGTCGGCCGTCGGCGCGCCGCACGGCGCGACGACCACCGTGCGCTGGATGCTCGTGGGCACGACCACCGCGCGCGCCGTCGGCGGAGGCGTGGAGGCCTTGCTCTTCTTCTTGCCGCCGCCGACGACGAGGGCGATCAGCGCCACGAGCACCACGAGGCACCCGCCGACGATCCACGGGACCTTGTTCTTGGCCACGGCTAGCTGCTGGAGCTGCTCGTCATCTGGACCTTGCAGGGCGGAGCGGTCACCGTCGTCTTGCCGCGTGCGGCCGGGAGGACGGTGTTGCTGCCGCCGGACGAGCCGCCGGAGCTGCCGCTGCTCCCGCTCGAGCCCGAGGTGACCACGCAGGGCGGCACCAGGATCTTCGTGAGGTTCGCGTTCTTCGGCAGGATCAGCTGGTTCTGGGGCGTCCCGTTCTGCTGCGACGTGGGCGAGCCGGTGCCGCCGGGGCCGAGCAGCACGCTGTTCTGTCCCTGGACGTTCTTCGCTCCCTGCATGCAGGGCTGGACGGCGACCGTCTGGTCGAGCGAGCTATTCGGCACCACGATCTGGTTGGACCCGGGCGGGGTCTTGGTCGTGTCCTGCTTGAGCTCCGCGGAGCTGCAGGGCGGAACCACGATCGTCATCGCGGTGTGCTGCTTGGGAATCACCACCGTCCGCGTGCCCGGCGCCTGGAGCGCGCTCGTCACCGGGTCGGCGGGCTTGGCCGCCGACGTCTTCGACCCGCAGGAGCTCGCGCCCAAGGCGAGCCCTCCGAGCAGGGCCATCGACAAGATCCCCCGTACCACGCCTCTAGCCACCCAGCTCCCTCCACCCGTTGACACGCGTTGCGGACCTGTTCCCGGCCCGCGGCAAGCTAAACGGCGCCGCTGCCCGCCGCCGCTGTTAGCGTTGCGCCGTGGTCAGGAGGGGGGTTCCGCCACTCGCGCTCGCGGCGCTCGTGCTCGCGCTGGCCGTCGCCGCGCCGGCCGCGGCTGCGCCGAGCCGCTACTCGCTGCAGGGCGGCTGCTACTCGCTCCAGCGTGACGGCAAGGTCGTGCCGGGCGGCGAGCACCTGCGCCTCCAGGCGACGACGCTCGCCAGCTACCTCCTCTACCGGCCCGACGGCACGTTCCTCGCCTCGAAGGCGGACGGCTCGCTCGCGCCGGCGGCGCAGCCCAGCCCTGCCGCGGACTGGCGGGTGGCCGAGGCGGGCAGCGGCTTCACGATCGCGCCGGCGTCGGCTCCCACGCGGCGCCTGGCCGTGCGATTCCTGCCGGCCACCGGCTGCGCGGTCTACCCGGAGGCGGAGCTCGACGCCAGCGGCAAGCCGGCGAGGGGCAAGACCTCGTACGGGACGGTGGGCGGCCTCGTCGAGGGCCACATGCACTGGATGACGTTCGAGTACCTGGGGGGCGACTTCCACTGCGGCCGGCCCTGGCACCCGTACGGGATCCGCTATGCGCTGCCGGACTGCTCGAGCATCGAAGGCCCCCAGGGCAGCGCCGCGCCGATCCAGAACTTCCTCAACTTCGGCCAGCCCGCGGCGCCGCACGACACCCGCGGCTACCCGCAGATGACCGAGTGGGGCCCGCACAACCTCACCTACGAGGGCACCTACTGGCGCTGGATCCAGCGCGCCTGGCTGAGCGGCCTGCGGCTGATGGTGATGTCCGTGAACGAGAACCGCGAGCTCTGCCAGCTGATGCCGCGCAAGCGCAACTCGTGTGACGAGATGACCACGGTGCGCAAGGGCTACAACGACATGCGCGAGCTCCAGCGCTACGTCGACGCGCAGGCGGGCGGCCCGGGCAAGGGCTTCTTCCAGATCGTCACCTCCCCGAACCAGGCGCGCCGCGTGATCAACCAGGGCAGGATGGCCGTGGTCCTCGAGATCGAGGTGTCCGAGCTCTTCGGCTGCCGCGGCTGGGACCACCCGAGCTGCAGCAAGGCGCAGATCGACCGCGGGCTCGACGAGTTCTACCGGATGGGCATGCGCTCGTCGCTGCTGCTCAACAAGTTCGACAACCCCCTCAGCGGCGTGCGCTTCGACGGCGGGCCGATCGGCTACCTGATCAACGCCGCCAACCGCCAGAGCGCGGGCTCGTTCTGGAGCGCGGAGACCTGCAAGGGGCCGTACCACGACAACACGATCGAGAACCCGCAGCCGAGCAGCGCGCTGTCCGGGCTGCTGACGGGGCTCGGCGTACCGGGCGGCACCACGCCGACCTATCCGCCGGCGCCGCACTGCAACACCCGCGGCCTGACCGAGCTGGGGCGCTACCTCGAGAAGCGCATGATGCAGAAGCACATGATCATCAACCCGGACCACATGAGCCAGCGCGGGGTGGACGACACGCTCACGCTGCTCGAGGCGCACCACTACTCGGGCGTGATCTCGCCGCATGGCTGGATGGATCCCGGCAACTGGCCGCGGATCTGGAAGCTTGGCGGGATGGCCTTCCCCGGCCACAGCGCGGCTGAGGGCTACGTGAAGGACTGGAAGAAGTACCGCCCGCGCAGCACGCCCTACAAGTTCGGCTGGGGCTATGGGGCCGACCTCGGCGGCCTGTCCCAGCAGCCCGACCCCAGCGCGGGCGTGCACTACCCGTTCAAGTCCTTCGACGGCAAGGTGACCCTCACGCGGGAGCGCACCGGCGACCGCACCTTCGACTACAACAAGGACAGCGTGGCCCACTACGGGCTCTACGCCGACTGGTTCCAGGATCTGCGCCAGCGCGGCGGCCGCAAGCTCTCGCGCGACCTCTGGAACGGCGCCGAGGCCTACCTCGAGATGTGGGAGCGCGCAACCGGCGTCCGCAGCTCCCGCTGCCACATCCGCCGCGCCGTGACGGCCCGCGGGCTCTGGAAGATCCGCCTGCGCCGGAACTGGGAGACGCTGCTCCGCGCCTATGGCCAGCCGCAGCAGCGCAACCAGGCCTGGAGCTGGTGCGTGCGCGGCAGGCGCAACAAGCACCGGGCAGACGTCGCAGAGCTGAGCAAGGGCGGGCGCGTGGAGCTGGCGGGCAGCACGGCCTACGGCCGGCACGCGCACGGCATCGCCGTGGGCGCCAAGTCGCGGCGGGTGCGCCGCGCCGCCCGCTCGATCGGCCGGGGCCTCTACCTGCGCCGGGCGAGCCGCCGCGCCACCTTCGTCTTCGCCGTCCGCCACGGACGCGTGCGTGCGGTGGCCGTGGCCACGCGCAGCCTCGCCCATCACCGCAGCCGGCTGCGCGCGGCGATGCGCCGCCTTCTGAGGGCCAAGGCCACCCAGACGAAGCCGAGGTTCGTGCCGAGCGCCACGGCGAGCGCCTCGCGGCTCACGGGCACGACGCTCGCCGGCACGGCCGACCCGCGCCTCAACGGGGCGCTGGCGCTGCTCTGCGGCCTGCACTAGGGGAGCAGGTGCACGGGGCGGACTCCCGGGTAAGGGAGCCACATGCCCGAACGCAACCACGAAGAACAGCTCACCAAGTACCTGACCGACGTCCACTCGATCGAGGTCCAGGCGATCGCGCAGCTCGAGCGCGCGCCTGACATCGCCGGCGACGACGGCCTCTCCGCCGACTTCCGCCAGCACCTCGACGAGACGCGCGAGCACGAGCGTCTGGTCCGCGAGCAGCTCGAGCTGCGCGGCGCGGACACGTCCACGCTCAAGGACATCGCCGGCCGCGTGGGCGGCTGGGCGATGATCGCGTTCGCCAAGCTCAACCCGGACACGCCCGGCAAGCTCACCGCGCACGCGTTCTCCTACGAGCACATGGAGCTGGCCGCATATGAGCTCCTGGCCCGCGCGGCCCGGCGCGCGCAGGACCAGCCGGTGATCGATCTGGCCGAGACGATCGGCGCGCAGGAGAAGGAGATGGCCGGGCGGCTGGCCGAAAACTTCGACGCCGCTGTCGAGGCCTCGCTGCGCGAGAAGGATGCCGGCGCCATCGAGGAGGAGCTCGTCTCCTACCTCACCGACGCGCACGCGATCGAGGCTCAGGCGATCCAGCTGCTCGAGAGCGGACCCGAGATCGCCGGCTCCGCGGAGCTGGCCCAGGTCTTCCGCGACCACCTCGAGGAGACCCGCGGCCAGCAGAAGCTCGTGGAGGAGCGGCTCGCCGCCCACGGCGCCACGCGCTCCCGCTTCCAGAGCACCGCGATGCGGCTGGGCGGCCTCAACGTGGGCGCCTTCTTCGGCGCCCAGCCCGACACGCCGGCCAAGCTTGCCGGCTTCGCCTACGCCTTCGAGCACCTCGAGATCGCGGCCTACGAGCTGTTGAAGCGCATAGCCGAGCGCGCCGGCGACGCGTCCACTGCGGCCGCCGCCGAGCGGATCCTCGGCCAGGAGCGCGCAGCGGCGGAGCGGATCGCCGGCACCTGGGATGCGGTCATGGACGTGACGCTGGCCGAGCTGGTCGGCTAGCCGAGGTAGCGAAGCGCCGACTCGGCGGCGTTGAAGCCGTTCATGCCGTGGGCCCCCGCGCCTGGCGGCGTCGCCGCCGAGCAGACGTAGACGCCGGGGATCCCGGTGCTGTAGGGGTCGAGCGCCGGCCGCGGCCGGAACAGGACCTGCACCGGCGTGTTGGCGCCGGTGATGATGTCGCCGCCGAGGTAGTTGGCGTTGGCGGCCGCGATCTCGGCGGTCGTGCGCACCGAGGTGGCCACGATCCGCTCGCGGAAACCGGGGGCGAAGCGCTCGATCTGGCCGATCAGGGCCTCCGAGGCGTCGCCCGCGTAGCCGCTCGGCACGTGGGCGTAGGACCAGACCGGGTGAAGGTCGCCACGCGAGCGCTCGGGATCGGCGAGGTACTGCTGCGCGACTAGCACGAAGGGTCGCTCCGGCATCCGGCCGCGGTTCACGTCGCGCTCCGCCGCCGCGATCTCCTCGATCGTCCCGCCGCAGTGGACGGTCCCGGCGCGGCGGCAGGCCTCGTTGGCCCAGGGGACGCCGCCCTCCACCGCGAAGTCGACCTTGAAGGCGCCCGGCCCGTGCCGGTAGCGGCGGTAGGCGCGCGCCACACGCGGCGGCAGCCGCTCGCCCGCGATCGCCACCACGCCGCGCGGCGCCAGGTCGAGCGCCACCGCGTCGGCCTCCGGGAGCTCCGTGACGCGCACCCCGGTCTCGATCCTGCCGCCGTGCTCGCGCAGGTCGGCGGCGAGCGCGTCGGCGATCGACTGCGAGCCGCCGCGCGCAACCGGCCAGCCGAAGCGGTGGCAGGCCGTGATCAGCGCCATCCCCACCGACGAGCTCATCGGCAGGCCGTGCGGGCTGAACGAGTGCGCGGCGACGCCTCCGAAGAGCGCGCGGGCGCGGTCGCCCTTCCAGGCGCGCGCCAGAACGCTCACGGGAGCGGCGGCTCGGAGGCCGAAGTTGACGAGGGCCAGCGGATGCCGCGGCACGTGCAGGAACGGCCGGAACATGTCGTCCATCAAGCCGGAGAACGAGCGCGCGGGCGAGCCGAACACCCGCTTCCAGGCCGGTCCGTCCTCGCCGAGGCCGGCCGCGGTCTCCTCGACCGACCGGAGCATCACGCCGGCGCTGCCGTCGTCGAGCGGATGGGCGCAGTCCACCTCGGGCCAGCGCCACTCGAGCCCGTGGCGCTCGAGGCCGAGTGACCGGAGGAAGGGCGAGCCGACGGGCATCGGGTGCACGGCCGAGCAGAGGTCGTGCACGAGCCCGTCGCCGGTGAGCTCGCCGCTGCGGGTGCCGCCGCCGATCGTGTCCTCGGCCTCGAGCACGGTCACGTCGACGCCGGCGCGCGCGAGGGCCACCGCGCAGGCGAGCCCGTTCGGGCCCGCCCCGACGACGACCGCCTCGCTCACGTCCTGGCTTCGACCGGGAAGTCGAACGACTCCTCGAGCCAGGGGCCGCGCTTGCACATCTCCGCCACGTCGACCCAGCCCTCCTCGACGAGCCCCGTGGCGGCGTCGTAGATCCAGTAGTGCTGGCGCTGGATGTGGATCGGCTGGCCCTCGAGCACGACCACGCGCAGCTCGCCCTCCTCGAACCCGCACTTCTCCTGCACGACGTCGAGGAGCTGCTTGTTGTGGAAGTGGCCGTCGCCGAAGTTCCAGCCGTTGACGACCCCGGACACGACCTCGCCGTCGCGGATGACGTAGTGGTCGAGGTTGGGGGCCGCTCGTGCGGCCAGCGCGTAGAGGGCGCGCCCGTGGCTGTGCAGCGCGCGGAAGGCGAGGACCTTCTCCATGAAGAAGTCGGCCATCTCGCGCCCGTAGACCTTGCCCAGCTGCTCGACGGTGATCTTGGCGGGCTTGTAGATGTGCTCGTCGATCTTCGCCTCGGCCGCCGACTCCTTGTTGAACAGCCAGGTGCTCGTCGCCCAGTTGCCGGCGTAGTAGCGCATGCCCGGCAGGAAGGAGATCTTCTCCGGGAAGAGGTTGCCGAGCACCGGGATCACGACGCCGACCATTACGAGGATCGCGATCAGCAGCGGGCTGTCGAGCGTCGAGAGCGGGACGTCCCCGTAGTGCCCGAACAGGAACAGGAGCCCCCAGATCATGAACAGGTTCCACTCCTGCGGAACGCCGAGCGCGAAGGTCGACGTGATGTGGGCGTGGAAGAGGATCATCGCGATCACGGCGAGCGTCCCGATCGTGCCGCCCTTCGACAAGATCAGCACCAGTGGCACGCCGAACTCGACGGCCGTGCCCAAGTGTGCTCCCATCGCCGCCGCCCGCCCGGGGCGCAGGTCCTCCGGGTAGCGCTGATAGAGCTTCGCCTTGGCCTTCTTCGAGCGGTTCCAGGGCGTGTTGCTGACCATCACGGCGATCACGAAGGGGAAGTGCCGGTTCAGCTTCGAGGACGCCGCGCCCCACCAGATGAAGAGGAAGACGAACTGCCAGGCGACGATCAGGTTGTGCGCCGGGAACAGCGAGACGACCATCATCAGGCCGTAGACCTCGGGACGGCCGGCGAGGAAGGACACCTTGTCGCGCAGCCCGAGCAGCGCCCACACGCCGAGGAGCGGGGCGATCCAGGCGGGGTCGAGGCGGGTGGCGCCGTCGATCCCGTTCGAGATCAGCAAATGGAGCCCGAGGACCAGCACGCTCGCGTAGAGGAGGACGTCGACGACGGTCCGCTCGGTTCCGCGGGTCAAGGGAACCTTGTCCGGCCACGGGGGCAGGCGGACGGTGCCCGGCCGCAGCCAGTAGAGGCAGCCGCCGATGATCGGCCCGTAGCGCGCGGCGAGCTGCATCGAGCCCGAGCCGAAGCCGAGGATCTCCCAGAGCAGCGTCCAGACCGCGAACTTCTGGAACACGATCGGCGTGGTCCACCAGTCGCCGATGTCGCCCAGCGTCCCGACGCCGGGCGTCGTGATCGAGATCACGAAGAACGCAGCGACCACGAAGACGACCAGCTTGACGGCGTAGAGCAGGTACACGATCCCGGGCGCGCCGAAGCCGCTGACCGCCCACTCCTGGCAGTTCGCCTTCAGCCGCGCGAGGAACGGCTTGGCCTTCCACTCGTCGATTACGAACGTGGGAGGTGACGGTTCTATGAAGCCCATGCGCGTACCCCTTTCTCGCTACCGAGCCTGTCCGGCAAGCATCTCGTCGATCCGTCTCGTCAGGTGGGAGGCGAAGTGCGGGCCGAAGTCGTCGTGGTCGAAGCCCTCGTCCAGCTCGAGCTCGTAGCGCAACCCCTGCTCGTCGAGGAACTCGGCGAGCGGCGCCACGTGGCGCTCGTGGTGGTGGCTCCCGTCGCCGCAGTAGAGGTCGATGGCCGCGGGCGCGCCCTCGCGCAGGGCGTCGAACAGGATCCCGTTGAGCGCGTCGCGGTGCTCCGGCGAGTCGCCGCCGATGATGTGGGCCGCGAGCGGCTCGAACGGCGGGGAGCAGAGGTAGCGGCCGAGCAGCGTCTGGGGCTCGCCGGCGATGGCCAGGCCGGTGCGCAGCCGGGCGCCGAAGTAGAGCGCCGCAAAGCCGCCCATGCTCGAGCCGACGGTGGCCACCCGGCTGCGCTCGACGCCGAGCGCGACGATGGTTCGCTCCACCAGCTCGCAAACCGAGTCCGCAAAGCCGCCGCCCGGGTGCCGGCCCAGGTACCAGGACGGGCCCGGCAGCGGATCGCGCGGGCCCTGGTCGTCGAGGACGAAGAGCCGATGGCAGGGAACGTCCGCCAGCTGCTTGTGCCAGCGGTAGCGGGGAGGCTTGCCCGGCTGCTGCGCCGACGAGAAGACCACGAGGAGGACGTCGGGGCGCTCGCTCGCCTCACGGAGGACGTACTTGACGTCGACCGAGGAAGCGAAGACGCGCTCGCCCGGGAAGTCGCCGGTCTCGGGATCGAGGCCCACGGCGGCTGCGAAGCTTAAGGCCATGGCGTTCGTCCCACCCGCTCGTCACCTCCTCCGCGCCAGAGACCTTGCGGACGCCCGCTACTCGCAGCCGCTCGACGTCGACGACATGGCCGGCGCCGCCGGGCTCTCTCGCGCCCACTTCAGCCGCGAGTTCCGGCGGGCGTTCGGCGAGTCGCCCCACGCCTATCTCCTGACCCGCCGGCTCGAGCGCGCGGCCGCGCTGCTCAGGAACACCGACCGATCGGTGGCAGACGTCTGCGTCTCCGTCGGCTTGACGAGCGTCGGCTCGTTCACCACGAGCTTCAAGCGCAGCTATGGGCGCTCCCCGACCGAGTACCGCGGGGCGTTCCCGCCCGCGGCCGAGCGCGCGCTGGTGCCGGCCTGCGTGGTGCGTGCCTATGCCCGTCCCGAACACAGCACGTTTCGAGAAGACAGCGCCCCGGCCCGGGGCTAGCTTGCCCGGCGACCGACAAGTCGACCAGGAGAAGCACATGCACAGGGTTGCGAACACACAGCTGTGGGTCCACGATCAGGACGAGGCGCTCGCCTTCTACACCGAGAAGCTCGGCATGGAGGTTCGTGCCGACGTGACCATGCCCGAGATGGGTGACTTCCGCTGGCTCGTGGTCGCGCCGCCGGGGCAGGCCGATTTCGGGATCGTGCTGATGGCGATCCCGGGTCCGCCGGTGATGGCCGCCGAGACCGCCGACCAGGTCCGCGATCTCATGGCCAAGGGCTTCGCCGGCACCGTCTTCCTCACCACGGACGACGTGCGCGCCGAATACGAGGAGCTGAAGAGCCGCGGGGTGGAGTTCAGCGAGGAGCCCGAGGAACGGCCCTACGGGATCGACTCCGGCCTCCGGGATCCCTCCGGAAACTCGATGCGCCTGACGCAGGTCTCGATCTAGCCCGCGCGGAGGGACCTCTTAGGTCCTTCCGACGCAGCTCTCAGAGGTTTCACAGGCTTCCGGCCGAGGGTGGCCGGCATGAGCGCTATTCCCACCCCACTCCGCCGGATCCGTCTCGTCCCCGAGCTCGGCGCGGCGGCCAGGCGGCTGCCGCGCCCCGAGCTGGTCGCGCTGCTCGTTCTGGCCGCCGTGCTCAACCTGTGGGCGCTCGGCCAGAACGGCTGGGCCAACGAGTACTACAGCGCCGCGGTCCGCTCGATGGGCTCGAGCTGGCACAACTTCCTCTACGACTCGTTCGACCCGAGCGGCGTGATGACCGTCGACAAGCCGCCGCTCGCCCTCTGGGTGCAGGTGGCCTCGGTCAAGCTCTTCGGCTTCCACTCGCTCAGCATGCTGGTCCCACAGGCGCTGATGGGCGCCGCGAGCGTCGGCCTGGTCTACGACCTTACGCGGCGCCTGTTTGGCCGGCCGGCGGGCTTCGTTGCCGGGCTGGTGCTCGCCACCACGCCCGTCTCCGTCGCCGTCTCCCGGCACAACAACCCGGACGCCCTGCTCGTGCTCTGCTGCGTGGCGGCGCTCTGGTGCCTCGTCCGCGCCCTCGACGACCCGCGTACGCGCTGGCTCGTGCTGGCCGGCGTCTGCGTCGGCCTCGGCTTCGAGACGAAGATGGCGGTGGCGCTGATGGTGGTGCCGGGGCTGGCGGCCGCCTGGCTCTGGATCGCTCCGCGCGGCCGGATCGCCGCGCTGCGTCAGCTGCTGGCCGGCGGGGCGGCGATGGTCGCGGTCGGCGGCGCCTGGCCGCTGCTCATGCTGCTGACCCCGTCGGGGCACCGGCCCTGGGTGTCGGGCACCGGCGACAACAGCGTGCTCTCGCTGATGTTCGGCTACAACGGCTTCGGCCGGATCTCGGGCCAGGCCGGCGGGCCGCCCGGCGGCGGACCCGGCGGAGGCGGGCCGGGCGGCGGGGCCAACACGATGTTCGGCGGCCCGACGGGCGGCCTGCGGCTGCTCGAGCAGAGCCTCGGCGGCCAGGCGGGCTGGCTGCTCGGCGCCAGCGTCGCCGGCGGGATCGGCCTGCTCGCGGCCACGCGCCTGCGTCGGACCGACCGCCGCAGCGGCTGGCTGATCGCCACCGGCGGCGCCTTCCTCACCTGCGCGGTCGCCTTCTCGGTGGCCAGCGGGATCTTCCACCCCTACTACGTCTCGCTCCTGGCGCCGTTCGCCGCGGCGCTGGTCGGGGCGGTCGCCGGGCTGGCCCTCGAGGGCGGGTGGGGCGCGCGCGTGCTCGCGCCGCTGGCGCTGCTCGCCGGCGTCGTCAGCGAGCTCGTCGTGCTCCACGACAACCCGGGCGATCTCACCTGGCTGCCGCCGCTGCTGGTGGCGCTCGGGATCGCCGTGGCGGTGTCGCTGGCGCTCGGCACGGCCCGCCTGCGCGCGGCGCTCCTGGCCGCGGCGCTCGGCCTGCTCCTGATCGCTCCCGCCACCTGGGCCGCGCAGACGCTCGGCCACCCCACCAGCGGAACCTTCCCGATGGGCGGTCCGGCCACGACGACGGCGATGGGCGCCGGCCCGCCACCCGGAATGGCGGGCGGTGGCGGCCCGTTCGGCGGCAACGCCACCGAGCTCGACGCGGCTCTGGCCTACGCCCGCAGCCACGGGGGCGGCAGCGTCGCGGTGTCGAGCCAACAGGGCGCAGCGGGCCAGGTGATCCGAGACGGCTCGGACGTGGTCGCCCTCGGCGGCTTCTCCGGCCGCGAGAGCCAGGTGAGCGTGAGCTGGCTGGCGGACGCGGTCCGCTCCGGCAAGGTCCGCTGGGTGGTTGCCGACCAGAGCGGCGGCCCCGGCATGGGCGGGCTCCCCGGTGACAGCCGCGTGGGCAGCAAGGACGTGATGGCGGCGGTGCAGAGCACCTGCAGGGCGGTCACGACCTCCAGCGGCACCACTCTCTACGACTGCCAGGGCTACGCGGACACCCTGGCGGCGGAGGCGTGACGATGGAGGCCGCCGTGCTTCCAGCGGCCCGGCCGCAGCTGGAGATCGTCGTGCCGGTGCTCGACGAGGAGGCCGTGCTCAGCCGCTCGATCCGGCGCCTCCACCGCTACCTGCGCGAGTGCTTTCCGTTCTCCTGGCGCGTCGTGATCGCCGACAACGGGAGCACGGACCGCACGCCGCAGATCGCCGCCCGTCTTGCCCGCGAGCTGCCGGACGTCTACACGCTGCACCTCGACACGCGCGGCCGCGGCCGGGCGCTGCGCCGGGCCTGGTCGGCGAGCGGCGCGGAGGTCCTCTGCTACATGGACGTGGACCTGTCCACCGACCTGCGGGCGTTGCTGCCGCTGGTGGCGCCGCTCCTCTCCGGGCACAGCGAGATGGCGATCGGCACCCGGCTGGCGGGCGACGCTCGCGTGGCCCGCGGACCGAAGCGCGAGCTCCTCTCGCGCGCTTACAACCAGCTGCTCCACGCCACGCTCCGGGCTCGCTTCTCCGACGCGCAGTGCGGCTTCAAGGCGATCCGCGCGGACGCCGCCCGCGAGCTCCTGCCCGAGGTGCGCGACGACGGCTGGTTCTTCGACACCGAGCTGCTCGTGCTCGCCCAGCGGCGCGGGCTCCGCATCCACGAGGTGCCGGTCGACTGGGTCGAGGACCCGGACTCGCGCGTTCACGTCGGGCGCACGGCGCTCGAGGACCTGCGCGGGATCGCCCGGCTGGCCGCCGCCAGCCGCCTCGCGCGCTTCGCCGCCGTCGGGATCGTGTCGACCCTCGCCTACGCGCTGCTCTACCTGCTGCTTCGCGAAGCGGTCACGGCCCAGGTGGCAAACCTGCTCTCGCTCGCCATCACCGCCGTCGGCAACACCGCCGCCAACCGGCGGATCACCTTCGGGGTCCGGGGCAGCGACGGCTTCGTGCGCCAGCACGCAGCCGGCTTCCTGGTCTTCGTGCTCTCCGTGCTGCTCACGGCCGGCTCCCTGGCTGCGCTCGATCGGATCGTGCCCGAGCCGTCCCGGGCGCTCGAGCTGGCGGTGCTCGTGGCCTCGAGCGCGGGGGCGACCGTCAGCCGCTACATGGCGCTGCGCCTCTGGGTCTTCCGGAGGGCCGCTAGCGCGCGCCCGCGTAGCGCAGATAGCGCCTGAGCGTGCGCGGGTGCCGCAACAGCGTCGCGCTGGCGACCCCGAGGTAGCGCACGCGGCCGCGGCGGACTCCGATCAGGAGCCGGCTGTGGCGGCCGGCCCGGTAGAGGCCGCGGCGGATGAGGACGCGGTGGCGGAAGGCGCGGCGGAACCTCGAGCTGCGGCTGCCGGGATGGATGTGGCGCTTGCTGTGCCCTGGCGCCGTCGTTGTAACGAGCTGCGCCTTGCCGCGGCGCGAGAAGGCCGCGCTCACCGAGCCGACGCCGCCCTTGACGCAGAAGCGGTAGGAGTGCCGCGTCCGGCGGAGGAAGCCGGGCAGCCGCCCGAGCGTGCGCCGCGTCCTCCCGAGCCGGACCCGGCCGAGGTTGCGCTTCCCCATCGGGGCGCGCTTCGCGAGACAGGAGCGGGCGCAGTCGCCGAGCACGCGGCAGGTGAAGTCGGACAGCGCCTTGCTCGACCCCTCCGGGCGGCCGTCGTTCTGACGCCAGGCCGCGGCGGTCACGTCGATGTGGTTGTAGCCGGGCAGCGTCACGGCGCCGCTCAGCCTGTTCTTGTTGGGCGCGCTCGCGCGCGGCGTTGTGCGCGGGTTGGCGCCGCTGTTGGAAGCGCTGTCGCCGGCCTCGATCAGCTGGGCCGGCCGCTTGGGGACCCCGTCGTAGCGGAAGTTGGCGAGCGAGCCGCTGCGGTCGCCGTCGCCTGCGTCGATCGAGTCGACGAACAGCCGCGTGGGGAAGTACTGCTCGGCGAAGTCGGCGGGCGCCTCGAAGGTCGAGCGCGCGAACTGGTGGAGGTCGGTCTTCTCGCTCTTCGCCGAGGTGTACGCCTGGCCGGCGTCGTTCAGCTGCTTCGGCGCCTGCGTCATCTTGTTGTAGGGGACCCAGCGGTAGAGCGGCGTCTTCGTATCGGACGGGATCATCGTGAAGTCGTTGTTCGTCAGCGGGCTCGAGACGCCGGGGAAGTTCTTCTGTGCCACCGGGCCGCCGGCGGTGGTGCCGAGGCTCGCGCGCAGGATCGTGATCGGCTCCGAGTTGTCGTCGAAGACGCCCGCGAGCGCCACCTCGTTGGTGAGATGAAAGTCGCGGATGCTCGGGCTGCCGGTGGCGAAGTTCGCCGCGTCGCGCGAGAACAGCACGCGCTGCGAGAGGTCGATGTTGCTGGTGTGGGGGAGGTCCGCGATCACGTTGGTCTTCTGCGGCTGGAAGAAGGCGCCCAGCCCGAAGACGTCGGGGATCTCGAGCGTCTCCGGCGTGAACGGCGGCGCGCCCACGAACGGCGCGCCGGCGCTACCCGCCTCGATCGCCTGCGAGGCGCCGGGCGAGGACGACGACTCGCCGGCGTCGAGGGTCGTGTCGAGCCCGTAGAAGCCGGCGCACTGCTCATAGCCGGCGTCCGTGGTGGTGGACGGGTTGCCGTCGAAGTCCCAGCCGGCGAAGGCGGCCGTGATCGGGCCGCCGAGCGAGTGGCCGCCGCAGAAGAGCTTCTTGCGCCGGGTGCTCCGGTTCGGGATCTCCTTGGTGATCACCGAGTACCAGTCGCGGACCGTCTGATCGAGGCCCATGTGGGACAGCCACTGGGTCTGCGAGGCGGTCTTCCAGCCGCTGAAGGTGTGGCCGTTGATCGCCTTGCCGCCCCAGTAGTAGTCGTAGGCGACCTTTGGGTCGTGGGCGCGGGCGGCGGCGGCGATGCCGGTGTGGTCTTCCAGGCAGTTGGCCCGCCGGTCGATCGCCCAGAACTCGGCGTGCAGCCCGCGGTCGGACATCTTGCGGACGAAGTTCCGGGCGAGCTGGTCGAGCGGCGCGGCGCCGCTGAGGAAGCCCGGCATGGCGGTGACGATCGCGTCGGCCTTCGAGGAGCTCCTGGGGCCGTGCGGGTCGCGGAAGCGCAGGTACGAGAGCCAGTCGCAGGCCTCGGGGTGGTCGCCGGCGGAGCTCGGAAGCGGCGCCTTGACGCGCACGTAGGACTCGCTCACGAGCTTGGCGTCCGGCGCTGCCGAGTGGACCGCCTGCTCGGTGCGCGTGGCCGGGGCGGCGCCCGCGCCGGCCGTGGTCAACGCTGCGAGTCCCGCGAGCAGGGCCGCGGCGAGCGCGGCCGATCCTCCTCTACGCATTGCTCCCCACGGCGGCGGCAGCTTACCCGGGGGTTCGCCCCACCGCGCTGATCAGGTCGGCGGCGAAGCTCGCGAGCCGCTCGGGCGGGAAGCGGTCCGGCTGTGTGAGCGTCAGGCGGATGGCGTTCTCGCACGAAGCCACGAGCGCGTGCGTCGCGAGCTCGGCGTCGAGCTCCCGCGCCTCGATCCGGCCGAGCCCCCAGGCCACGATCGGCTCGATCTGTCGCACGAGCAGGTCGCGCTGGCGATCGACTGTCTCGCGCACCACGGGCGGCGTCCCCTCGGGAGGCAGGAGGATCAGCCGCCAGGTCTCGGGCTGCTCCCTCACGGCGTGCAGCAGCGTCGCGAGCGACCCGGTGAGGACCTCCTTGGGGTCCTCCGGCAGCGGCGGCTCGGGCATCGCGGCCGCGAGCGTCGCGAGAGCTCGCTCCTGCTCCCGCTCGAGCAGGGCCGTGAGCAGGCCCTCGCGGTTGCCGAACGTGTCGTAGACGACGGTCTTGGCGAGGTCGGCCTCGCGCGCGACACCTTCCATCGTCAGCGCGGCGAAGCCGTCGCGGCCCACCACCCGCAGCGCCGCCTCGAGCAGCTGCTCGCGCCGCTCGGCGCGCGGCCGGCGGGGGGAGTAGCGCCGGCGGGAGCTCGTCGCCATCGAAAATACGGTACCGTATATTCCGGTGGGAGCAGCACCGTCGATCGCCTCGGAAGCCAGGCCGGAGACCGCGGCCCAGGGGATCCCGGTGCCGCGCGGGCCGCGGCTGCCGGTGCTGCTCCAGAGCTATCTCGCCCTCCAGTGGCTCGTGCCCTACGGGCGCTGGGCCCAGCGTCGCTACGGCGACGTCTTCCGGATGAAGATCGTCCCGCTCGGCCGGGTCGTTGCGGTCGCCGATCCGACGCTGATCAAGGAGGTCCTCACCGGGCCGGCCGAGGTCTTCCACGCCGGCCACAGCAACCGCCGCTTCCTCCAGCCGGCGCTCGGGAAGCGCGGCATCCTGGTGCTCGACGAGGACGAGCACATGGCCACACGCAAGCGCCTCCTCCCGCCGTTCCACGGCGAGGCGATCAAGCGCTACGAGCAGGTCATCCGGGAGGAGACCGAGCGCCGCATCGAGCACTGGCGAGTCGGCAAGACGATCCGCATGCACCGCGAGACCCGCGCGATCACGCTCGAGGTGATCATGCGGGCGGTGTTCGGCGCGGGCGACTCCCCGGAGCTCGACGAGCTCCGCGCGGTGCTCGGCAAGATGACCCACGTCACCTTCATCAGGAGCCTCTGGTACGTCGCGCCCTGGCTCGCGATCGTGCCGCCCTGGCGCGGCTACGCGCGCGCGGTCCGCAGGGCCAACGAGCTCCTCGACCGGCTCATCGCCGAGCGGCGGACGACGCCGGACCTCGACGAGCGCGACGACGTGCTCTCGCTCCTCATCCGCGGCGGCGAGAACGACGACGACGACTGGCTTCGGGACCAGCTGATGAGCCTCCTCGGCGCCGGTCACGAGACCACCACCACGGGGCTCGCGTGGGCGATGGAGCTGCTCGCCCGCCATCCGGAGATCCGCCGGCGGGCGCGCGAGGGCGACGACGCCTACCTCGACGCCGTGGTCAACGAGACGCTCCGCATCCGGCCGGTGATCCCCGGGATGACCAGGCGGCTGACCGAGCCCGCGACGGTCGGGCCGTACCGGATCCCCGCGGGCGTCACACTGCTGCCGATGGCGTCGGCGGTCCACACGGACGAGCGCGTGTACGACGACCCAGAGGAGTTCAAGCCCGAGCGCTTCCTCGACCAGCGGCCCGGGACCTACTCGTGGTTCCCGTTCGGCGGCGGCCGTCGCCGCTGCATCGGCGCGGCCTTCGCCCAGACCGAGATGCGGGTGGCGCTGAGGACGATCCTCGACAGGATCGACTGGGAGCCGGCCGGCCGGCGGCCCGAGCGCCAGCGCAACTTCCACATCACGCTGATCCCGTCGCGCGGCGCCAGGGTGGTGCGGACGCGATGAGCCACCATCGCGTGGCCATCGTCGGCGCGGGCTTCTCCGGCCTCTGCATGGCGATCCGCCTGAAGCAGTCCGGCATCGACGACTTCGTGGTGCTCGAGCGCGCCGCCGAGGTGGGCGGCACCTGGCGCGACAACACCTATCCGGGCTGCCAGTGCGACATCCCGTCCGCGCTCTACTCGTACTCGTTCGCCCCGAACCCGAACTGGACCCGCTTCTACCCGCTCCAGAGCGAGATCCGCGATTACCTCCGCCGCTCCGCCGAGGACTTCGGCGTGATGCCCTACATCCGGTTCGATTCCGATGTCCAGGGCGCGGCCTGGGACGACGACGAGTGCCGCTGGACGCTCGAGACCGGCAACGGCGAGGTGACGGCCGACGTGCTCGTCGGCGGCATGGGCGGGCTCAGCGAGCCGTCGATCCCCGACCTGCCCGGCCTCGGCTCCTTCGAGGGCACGATGTTCCACTCGGCGCACTGGGACCACGACCACGACCTGCGCGGCGAGCGCGTGGCGGTGATCGGCACCGGAGCGTCGGCGGTTCAGTTCGTGCCGCGGATCCAGCCGCACGTC
>DASXBA010000219.1:0-21672 GCA_036406475.1 Thermoleophilaceae bacterium
CTGATCGGGTCCCGTTTCTCCGAGGACACGCGCCGGCTCCGGGTCTTCCTGGCGCGCAACCGGCTGCCGCACGGCTTCATCGATTTGGAGGAGGACACGGGCGCGGACGCCCTGCTGCGCGAGCTCGGCGTGGGGCCCAGCGAGACGCCAATCGTGCTGCGCGGACACGAGATGCTGCGTAACCCGAGCAACGCCGACCTGGCCCGCGCGCTCGGCATGGGCGCTGCGGAGCGGACCGAGAGCGTGCACGACCTGCTCGTGGTGGGTGCGGGGCCGGCGGGGCTGGCAGCAGCTGTCTACGGGGCCTCCGAGGGGCTCGAAACCGCGCTGATCGACGCGGTGGCCGCGGGCGGCCAGGCCGGGACGTCGACGCGCATCGAGAACTACCTCGGCTTCCCCACCGGCATCTCGGGCATGGAGCTGGCGGAGCGAGCGATCGTGCAGGCGGAGAAGTTCGGTGCCCGCCTGCTCGTCCCGGTCGAGGCCACGGGCTTCCGGCGGCACGACGATCATTACCGGGTGCGGCTGAGCGACGGCGGAACGATCGAGGCGCGAACGGCGGTGATCGCCACCGGGGCGCGCTACCGGCAGCTCGACATAGCCCGGATGGACGAGCTCACAGGGCTCGGGGTCTACTACGCGGCGACCGCGATGGAGGCGTCCATGTGCGGCGGCTCGCACGTGGCGATAGTCGGCGGCGGCAACTCGGCCGGCCAGGCGGCCGTATTCCTCTCCCGGTCGGTCCGCAAGGTCACCGTGATGATCCGCGGCGGCGACCTCGGCCGGACGATGTCGCGCTACCTCATAGATCAGCTCGACCGCAACGACAGGGTGGAGGTCCGCACGCACACCGAGGTTCGCGAGCTGCTCGGCGACCGCTCGGTCGAGGACATCGTCGTGGAGGACAACCGGGACGGCAGCCTCACCAACCTGGAAGCGACCGCCCTGTTCGTCTTCATCGGCGCCGACCCGCGAACCGGATGGCTGGAGGGCGAGGTGCTCCTTGACGCGAAGGGCTTCATCCTCACCGGCACGCAGGTCGAGGAGCAGGTGCCGGAGGGGACGCGGCCGCTCCTGCTCGAGTCGAGTCAGCCGGGGGTCTTCGCCGTGGGCGACGTGCGCTCCGGATCGGTCAAGCGCGTGGCCTCGGCGGTGGGCGAGGGCTCGATGGCGGTGCGGCTCGTGCACCAGCACCTGGCCGACCGCTGAGCCGTCAGCCGTAGAGCAGCGGCGAGGGCGGGATCCGGGTCTGCCCGCGCAGGTTCGGCAGCACGAAGCCGACCTCGTCGATGTAGCACCAGCTCCAGTCCTCCCCAGGCTCGAGCGAGTGGATGATCGGATGCTCGGCCGCGTGGGCATGAGCGCTGGCGTGCCGGCTGGGCGAGTCGTCGCAGCAGCCAACGTGCCCGCAGCTCAAGCAGATCCGCAGGTGCAGCCACTTGCCCCCGCTCCGAAGGCAGTCCTCACAGCCATCGACAGCCTCGGGAAGCTGCTCGAGCGTGGCCTGATCGAGGTGCGTGCACGTGGCCGCCATGCCTCTCCAGGATTATTGCGCGGCAAGGACGTAGGGTTTCGGACCGCAGTGAGCGATCGTCCGCCACCGATCCGCAGCCGGCCCCGCCTCCGCGGCCTGGCATCCGCCGCCCCCGAGCCGTTCGCCGACGGCGTATGGGTGCTCCGGGGCGGATTGACCCGTGCGATGAACGTCTACCTCGTGCGGGATGACGGCAACGGCGTGGTGGTGTTCGACGCGGGCGAGAAGGGAATGGCCGGCGCGATCGCAGCCGCGGCGGCCGAGCTCGGCGGGATCTCGCGGGTCGTCCTCGGGCACGGCGACACCGATCACCGCGGCTCGGCGCCCGCGCTGCGCGCGCTCGCCGACGTCTACTGCCATCCCGACGCCGTCGAGCAGGCGCAGGGCTCGGGCGGCCGCGACTACTGGCGGCCCGAGGAGCTGCCCCCGGACGTCCGGGCGCTCCACGGATTCGCCAACCGCTTCGTGTGGGACGGCGGCCCCGTCCACGTCGACGGGACCGTGCGCGAGGGCGACCGGGTCGCCGGCTTCGAGGTCGTGGACCTGCCCGGCCACGCGCCGGGGCTGATCGGTCTCTGGCGCGAGTCCGACGGCGTGGCGCTGGTCTCCGACTGCTTCTACATGACCGACATGCACGGCCGGCCCCAGGCCCCGGACGTCCCGCTGGACCCCTACAACCTCGACACCGCGCAGGCGCGCGAGTCCATCCGCAAGCTTGCGAGGCTGCAGCCAAAGCTCGTGGGCCCGGGGCACCTCGGTCCCCTCGACGGCCCTGACGTCGTGGCACAGCTCGAGGCGGCGGCCGCGCCGTGAGCAGCTTCGACAAGGTCGCCGACGGCGTCTATCGGCTCGGGACGGACTGGGTCGGCTGGTATCTCTGCGACGCCGACGGCGGCGTCACGATCGTCGACTGCGGCTTCCCCGGCTACTTCGACCAGCTGGCGCCCGCCCTCTCCGAGCTCGGCCGCTCGCTCGACGACGTTGCGGCCATCGTCCTGACCCACTACCACGGCGATCACGTCGGCTGCGCGGAGCGGATTCGCACGGCGACCGGCGCGCCGGTGCTCGCGCCGGCCGGCGACCTCGACGGCGTCAAGGGCGGCAAGGTGCCCCAGCCCGGCGGCATGGTCCAGAGCCTGTGGCGGCCGCGGATGATGCGCTTCATCGCGCACGCGATGGCGAACGGCGGGGCGAAGCAGGTCCCCGTCGCGGAGGCCGGCAGCTACGACGACGGCGAGGTCCTCGACGTTCCCGGCCGGCTCCGCGCGATCCACACCCCCGGACACACTGCCGGCCACTGCTCGCTGCTGGCCGAGGAGCAGGGCGTGCTGTTCGCGGGCGACGCGCTCACGAGAGCGCCCTTCCTCACCGGCCAGGCGTCCGTGCGCGTGCACCCGTTCAACGAGGACGCGGAGCGGGCGCGTGCCTCGATCGAGAAGCTCGAGCCGCTGGCGGCGAAGGCAGTGGTGTTCGGCCACGGCGAGCCGTTCCAGGGTTCGCCGGCCGACGCGGTCGGCGAGGCTCGTTCAGCTTCGTGACGACTCAGCGCCTCAACCGGGCCGCCGCGTGGGCGAGCCGTAGATAGACCGACGGCAGCAGGTTGATGAAAGAAGAGCGGCGGCGGTTCATCAGCCTCGCGAAGTCCTCCGGGTCGTTGCCGACGTGGCGGGCCACGTTCTCGAACCAGCGCGCGCTGTTCCGGGCCTCGCGCTGAGCGGGCTTCAAATCGGCGGCCCGCTGCTTGCCGTAGGCGGCGAGCGCCGAATCGAGCCCCTGGTGCTCGGCGAGCTGCCTCGCGAGTCCGATCGCGTCCTCCAGCGCCAGCCTCGTCCCCGAGCCGATGGTGAAGTGCGTGGTGTGGGCCGCATCGCCCATCAGGGCGACGTTGCCCCGGTGCCACCTGCGGTTGGTGACCGTGAGGAACTCACGCCAGAGCGTGGTCTCGCTCACGCCCGCCTGGGGCGTGAGCGCGTGACCGCCCAGGTGCGCCCCGAAGATGTCCTCGAGCCGTCTCGTGCTCTCCTCGGGGGAGAGCACGTCGAAGCCCAGGGCCTTCCAGGTCTCGGGCGTGGTCTCGGCGATGAAGGTGCTGCTCCCGGACTCGAAGCCGTACGCGTGACCCCAGATCCAGCCCGCATCGGTGTGGGCGAAGGGAAAGGTGAACGAGTCGAACACCTTGCTCGTCCCCAACCAGGCGTACTTGTTGCGGTCGCGGTCGGCGGCCGTTCCGAAGTCGTCCCGATGGCGCTCGCGCAAGCGGCTGTTGACGCCGTCGCTGGCGACGACCAGATCGCAATCACCGAGATCCGTGAGGTCATCGACCTGCTGGCCGAAGCGGACGTCGACCCCAAGCTCGCGGGCGCGCTCGGCCAGAATCGCGAGCAGCGTTTGGCGGCGCATGCTGAAGCCGTGCCCGCGCATGCGGAAGGGCGCCTGGCCGTCGACCTGTAGGAGCTGGTCGACCCAGCGGAACGCCCTGTCGCGAACCTCGCGGCCGGTGTCCGGATCTGTTCGCTCGAGGTCGTCGAGCAGCCCGTCCCAGAAGACGACGCCCCAGCCGTACGTGACGCCTTCCGGGAACCTGTCGTAGACCGTCACGGACCACTGCGGGTCGATCCGCTTCGCGAGGATGGCGAAGTAGAGCCCGGCGGGGCCTCCCCCGACGCAGGCGATCCTCACTCTCGCGCCCGGCCCATTTGCGGATCGTAGTCGCCGCCTCAGGGTCGAGTACCCGCTGTTTTGGGTATTTTCAGCTCGATGATTCGGGTTCGGGTCCTAGACCCGGGGTCGTTGTCGGCGGGGGACGTTCGACGATGGGGCGAGCTGGCCCGGTCGACGGCGACGCCAAATCCGTTCTACGAGCCCGGCTTCGTGCAGGCCGCCGTCGAGCACCTGCCGTGCCGTCGGACCAGAGTGCTGGTGGCCGACGAGGGAGACGAGTGGATCGGCCTGACGCCGGTGGCGCGTGGGCTGCGATGGCGGAAGGTCCTTGCGCCCGCGCTCACGGTCAGCGCCCACCCGTACTGCTTCCTCGACGCCCCGCTGATGGCCCGCGGTCGCGAGGAGGAAGCCGCGGTGGCGCTGCTCCTCGCAGCGCGGCAGGGCGTCGGGCTGGTCGCCTTCGACCGTCTTCCGGTGGAGGGGCCGGCCGCCTCGGCGATCACTACGGCTTGCGAGGCATTCGGCGCGAAGCCGGTCGAATGGAGGCGCTTCGAGCGCGCGGCCCTGAACCGGCGCGCGGTCGATGACTACGTGGACTCCATGCTCAGCGGCAGGGCGCGCCGCGAGCTCAGGCGACGGCGCCGGCTCCTCGAGGACGAGTTCGGGGCTTGCGTCGAGGTCGTGGAGCGCGCCGGCGACCCGCAGGCGGTCGAGGACTTCCTGACCATGGAGGCCGCGGGCTGGAAGGGCGAGCGCGGCACCGCGCTGCTGACGGTGGACGCCGCGCGCTTCTTCCGCGCCGTGTGCCGGACGTTCGCCGACGCGGGCCGCCTCCAGCTGCTCGAGCTGCGGGCGGGAACGCGCGCGGTCGCGATGCAGTGCAGCCTCGTCTCGGGCGACGGCCTCTTCTGCTTCAAGATCGCGTATGACGAGACGTTCGCCCGCCTGGCGCCGGGAACGCAGCTCATGGCGGAGACCGCCTCCGCCTTCCACCGCCGGCCGGATCTCCAGTGGGTCGACTCATGCACCGAACCCGGCGCCGAGGCGGTCAACCGGCTCTGGCCCGACAGGCGACAGCTCGTGACACTGCTGGTTCCCGGCGACGCCGCGACGGCCGGCGTCGCAACGCTCGAGGCGGCGCTCGCCGCCCGGCTGGCGAGGGCCGCGCGTGCGGGCCTCCCCGCCCGTGTCAGGCGCGGCCGAGCAGCAGCCGCTTGGCCGTCGCCGAGACCCACTCCTCGCAGCGGTCGAACGTCCAGCCGAGCTCGCGCAGCGTCGAGTACATCCGGTCGGCGGTAAACGCCGTGAAGACGTCGGGCGCTTCTCCGCCGCGGTGGTGCTCGACGTGATCGACAGAGGCGGCGCGGCGCAATCGATCGCGACGATCCCGGAGTTCGTCTGGGAGCTGTCGCTCGGCATCTACCCGCTCGTCAAGGGGTTCAAGGCCTCCCCGCTCCTCGAGGCCTGAACCGCTCGACGGGGGCATTTCGCAGGAGTAGTGTCGCCCGCATGGCACGCTCAGCTGAAGCCGAGCTCGCGCACAACACCGAGCTCATCGCGGATCCTGCCGGGTTCGCCCGAGAGCATCATGCCGCTTCGTGGTTGTTCCTATGCGGTGAGGAGTTCGCGGCGATGGACGGCGGCATGTCGTACGCCGACGTGGAAGCCGCCGTCGATGTGTCCGCCAACATCGTGTCGGACCCGCCGCGAACGCTCGACATGGATCTTGCCCGCCGCCAGGTGGCGGCGCTGGACGACCTGCCACGCCCGACGCTCGTGACCTGTCGCACCGGCCCGCGCTCGTCGGCGCTGGTCTACCTGTACGAGGGGCTCGATTCGGGCGAGTCGGCGGAGCAGCTGCTGGCGCGAGCGGAGAGCGACGGCGCGCCGTTCGTCCGCAGTGATGAGTGCCGGGCGTGGGTGGAGCAGGGTCTGCGCGAGCTGTCCGAGGACAGCGGCTAGGCGACTTCGCGCGGCCGGCTGGTGAAGAAGCACGTCCTCATCCTTGGGGCCGGCTTCGGTGGCCTCGAGCTCGCCACGCGACTCTCCGAGAGCTATGAGGACATCGTCCGCGTCACTCTGGTCGACCGCGACGACTCGTTCTTCTTCGGTTTCTCCAAGCTGGACGTCATGCTCGGGCGGCAACCGTCCGACGACGTGCGGCTGTACTACCGCGACATCGCCAAGGACGGCGTCGAGTTCCGCCAGGAGACGGTCACAGGCATCGACCCCACCACCCGCAGGGTCACCACCGACGCCGGCTCCTACGACCCGGACTTCGTCGTGGTGGCCCTGGGCGCCGACTACGACATGGACGCCACCCCGGGCTTCGCCGAAGGCGGATCCGAGTACTACACGCTTGCGGGTGCCGAGCGGATGTGCCGGGCCCTGGACGACTTCGACGGCGGCAAGGTCCTCTTTTCCGTGCTCAGGCAGCCGTTCAAGTGCCCGCCGGCGCCGTTCGAGGGGGCGTTCCTCCTGCACGAGCACTTCACGCAGCAGGGCATCCGCGAGTCGGTGCAGATGACCATGACCTTCCCCATGCAGCGCCCCGTCCCCGTGACGGGCGCCGTCTCGCAGATGTTCCGGGACGGGCTCGCCGTGCGCGGCATCGAGGAGCGCCCGCAAGAGGTCGTCAGCTCCATCGATCCCGCGAACAAGGAGGCCCGGCTGGCGAGCGGCGAGACACTGCCCTACGACCTCTTCGTCGGCATCCCCGTGCACCGAGCGCCGGATCCGCTCCCGGCCTCGGGCCTTGCTGTCGACGGTTGGGTGCCCGTCGACCAGACGAACCTCAGGACCGAGTTTCCCGGCGTCTACGCAATCGGCGACGTCTGCACCGGCCCCCGGACGGTCCCGAAGGCCGGCATCTTCGCCGAGTCGGCCGCGCACGTCGTCGCCGACGACATCGCTGCCACGATCTCGGGCGGTGAGCCACCGCCGCCCTACGGAGGGTCGGGGGTCTGCTACGCCGAGTTCGGCGACGGGCTCGTCTCCAAGGTCGAGGTGAACTTCCTCAGCGGCGAAGCCCCGGCGGCCGAGCCGTACGGCGCGACGCTCGCGCACGCCGCCGAGAAGGACGAGTTCGGCGCGACTCGCCGGGCGCGCTGGTTCGGACGCTGAAGGCCCGGCCTGCGCTCATTCGCTGGGGCCGCGCATCATTCCGCCCTGCGGTAGCGCGTAGTACACCGCCAGGACGGCGATGATCGCGAGCGAGGCGGGCGCGCTGAACACGGCCACGACGAGCGCCACGGCGTAGATCGGAGCCCCGATGGTGAAGCGGCGCGTGCGGCGAGCGATCTCGGCGTCGCTGAGATCGCTTCCGAGGAGGCGCCGGCCGCTCGAGGCGTATCGCCACAGCAGCCCGAATGCGATCCCCATCATCGTCATCGTTCCCGCGTAGACGAGAGCGGCCACGCGCTCCGGCTCGCCCCCGTCCCGCATGTACTCCGCCACGAGCCGGGTGGGCCACGGAATCAGGCCGATCCACAAGAGGAGGAAGAGGTTGAGGCCCATCAGCGGCCTATCCACCGCACGCAGGTGGTCGATCACGGCGTGGTGGTTCATCCAGATGATCCCGATGACCAGGAAGCTGACGAGGTAGGCCACGTACGAGGGCCACTGCTGCGCGAGCTCGTGCCCGAGACGGTCGCCCGCGTTCTTCGGCACCTCGATCTCGAGCACGAGCAGGGTGATGGCGATCGCGAAGACCCCGTCGCTGAATGCCTCGAGCCGGTTCGTGAGCATCGTCGCGCCTGGCGGGACGCTATTTGAACAGGGGTTGACACCGCGTGGACAATTCGAACATCGGTAGGGGGGTGCTCAACGCTGCGGTAGGGGCGGTTGCGATCGCGCTGTGCTGTGCAGCTCCGGCACAAGCGATTCCGCGCTTTGCGACGCCCAGCGGCTCGACAAGCGGGGAGTGCCTGACCGAAGCCACCGAGTGCACGCTCGCGCAGGCCATCACCGTGGCTGATAGCGGGGACGAGATCCGCATGGATCCCGGCACCTATACCGATGCGGGGGGCGACGGCTACGAGCTGCCGGTGAGGCTGACGCTGCTCGGAGATCCGGGGGCGCGGCCGCTGATCAAGGCCACTAGCGCCAGCGACAGCGCCATCGAGCTCCAGGCCCAGGACATCACCCTTCAGCACGTAGCGCTCGAAAGCACGAGCACGGCCGTCGGCGTTCAGACGCTCAGCTCGATTGCCAGCGGGGTGACCCTCACGGATGTATCGATTACCTCGGCGTCCGGCTGCGCGGACATCTCCGACGCGTCGCTCCAAGACGTGTCGGCCACGACGACCGCGACCAATGACCAGTGTCTCCGCCTTAGTGGAGCCGGCTCTCTGCGCCGCGTCACCGTCAACGCGCCCTCCACCGACCAGCTGGCGCTCGGCGCCGGGTTCTACAACTCCGAGGACGTCCGCGTCAGCACGAGCGGCGATGGCGCGTCGTTCGGCCCGGCCCTCTACCGCCGGCTGCGTATCGACGCCGGCGGGATCGGCCTGTTCATCGGCAGCAACACGGGGACCCCGGCGGTTACCGACTCTGCCATCCGGGGCGGCACGGATGCGGTGTTGGTGAAGGGCCTCCCGCTGCTCGATCTGCGAAACGTGACGGCCGTCGGCGGCGTGCGGGGCGTCGTTATCTCGGGCGAGGACGGCGACACCGGCCACAACGCGGCGACGGTTCACGGGACAAATGTGATCGCGCGCGGAGCGAGCGCCGCGCAGGACGCGGTCATCGAGAACCACAACAACTGCGGCAGTCCATGCGATCCCGGCGTGGGCAGCTTCACATTCTCGAATCTGCGGAGCGCAGCGGCCGGCACACTCACACTCGGGGCGGGCATTCAGACCGGCGACCCGCTTTTCGTCTCGCCGACCGACCTTCATCTGCGAGCCGGGTCACCGGCTATCGGAGCCGGCTCGAGCACCGGCATCGACTCCACTCTCGACTTCGAAGGCCAGCCGCGCGTGATGGGCGGAAAGATCGACATCGGCGCCGACGAGTTCTTCGTCGCGCCTCGTCCTGCGCCCGTGGTCCATCCGCCCGTGGTCCAAACGCCGGCGGTCCCGGGCGACACCACCCGTCCCCGCATCACGAAGATCCGGCTTGGCCGCCGCACGATCGTGTTCACGAGTAGCGAGGCGGCGCGCGTCCGCGTCAAGGTCGAGCGCCGCACGATCGGCCGGCGCCGGGGCAAGCGCTGTGTCAGGCGGACGCGGCGAAACCGTCACAGGAAGCACTGCATCCGCTACGCCCGGGTCGGCACGAAGACCTTCAACGTTCGGCTCGGCAAGACGACGCGGTCCTTCAAGTTCCGGCGCAAGGCGCTCAAGCGTGGCCGGTACCGCCTGACGTTCAGCTCGACCGACAAGGCAGGCAACAAGTCCACCCGGCGGGTGAAGGTGCGCAAGCGCCGCTAGCGGCCGAAGTTTTAGGAGGGGTTGACCCGGGCTGAGCATCGTCCCCAGCCGTGACTTCACCCCTTCGACTGATCCTCACCGCGGCCGCGCTGCTGCTGATCCTGCTTACCCCCAGCGCGCTGGCGGCACCCACGGCTGGCTCCAGCCCTCACAACCTGGTCCTCGGCTCGAAGGACAGCGCCCAGCCGGAGAACATGGATCAATTCCTCACCGCTGTCACCAAGGACGTCGACAGCTACTGGACCAAGGTCTTCAAGGACTCCGGCCTGCCGGAGCCGCGAGTCAGCTACATGTGGATCCCGGCCGGTCAGACCGCCGCCAGCGCCTGCGGCGACGACAGCGGCACGCTCGGCGACGGCGCTGCCGCGTACTGCCCGGGCGACGACACGCTCTACATCTCGCAGAAGTTCGCGACAGACATCTACACCGGCGCGCTCGACAAGGCGCTACCCGGCAGCTCGCAGGGTTACGGCCGCACGATCGGGGACTTCTCCGTCGCATACATCGTCGCGCACGAGTACGCCCACGAAGTCCAGGACGAGCTCGGCCTCTTCCAGAACTACGGCCAGCAGCTGCCGACGATGGACTTCGAGCTCCAGGCCGACTGCTACGCGGGCACGTGGGCCAAGAGCGCCTACCAGGAGAACCGTCTCGAAAAGGGCGATGTGCAGGAGGCGCTGGACACGGCCCTCGCCGTCGGCGACTTCGACGAAAGCAACCCGAGTCACCACGGCACGCCCGAGCAGCGCAAGGAGGCCTGGAACAACGGCTTCCAGACGGGCGATCCGTCGTCCTGCAACCGGTACCTGAGCTAGTCAGCCCACCAGTCGCGCTCACCCGTGACGTCGTCGCGCCGGGCCTCCCCGAGACTGGGCGCTCCGAAGACGAGGATCTCGAGGCCCTCCGGCCCGGCCTCGTAGCCTCGCCACGTACCGGGCGGGACGCGGACCACATCCCACTCCTCGAGCTCGACGATCTCGTCGTCGAGCTTCATCCGCCCGCTCCCGCGCACGACGACATACAGCTCCTCCTGCGTCTTGTGCGTATGTCCGTACGGGAAGCGATAGCCGGGCGGTACGCGCTGGTAGCTGAGGCCTGACTCCTCGAGCTCGAGCGCCTCGCTTGCGAGGCGGAACTCCAGGTCCGGCGCGCTGTCGAAGTTGGACCCGACGTCCTCCAGGTCCGCCTTGAGGTTCTTGAGCGTGTAGGGCACGAGGGCGAATCTACTGCCCGTGACTAGGAGCTCTCGCCCGGGCGAACGATCCCGGACTCGTAGCCGAGCACGACCGCCTGGGCTCGATCGTGGAGGTCGAGCTTGGAGAAGATGCGGGCGACGTGCGTCTTCACGGTCGCCTGGCTGACCACGAGCCGATCGCCGATCTGGGCGTTCGTCAGGCCGCGGGCCACCATCGCGAACACCTCGCGCTCGCGTTCGGTGAGCTCCTCGTAGCCGGGCGGCGGCTTCGACCCCGGGTCGGGCATGCTCGCGAAGCGCTCGACCAACCGGCGGGTGACGGCGGGCGCGAGCAGCGCATCCCCGGCTGCGACAGCCGTCACGGCGGACGCGAGCTGTTCCGCGGGCAGGTCCTTGAGCAGGAAGCCGCTGGCGCCGGCCCGCAACGCGCCGTAGACGTATTCGTCGAGGTCGAAGGTCGTCAGCACCAATACGCGGGTGTCGAGTGGCGGCGGCCCTTCCAGCAGGCGCCGCGTCGCCTCGATCCCGTCGAGACGCGGCATCCGCACGTCCATCAAGACCACGTCGGGCCGCGCCCGGCGGGCGATCTCGACCGCCTCGATCCCGTCCGCGGCCTCGGCTACCACGTCGATCCGGTTCTGCTCGAGGATCAGCCGGAAGCCGGTGCGGATCATCTCCTGGTCGTCGGCGATGAGCACTCGAATGCTCATTCCGCCTCCTGCTCCAGCGGCAGGCGAGCCCGGACCCTGAACTCCCCGCCCTCCGCACCCGCCTCGAGCTTGCCGCCGTAGAGAACGGCCCGCTCGCGCATGCCGATCAGCCCGTGTCCAGCGCCCTCGGCCTCGCGTGGCTGCCGGGCGATGGCGTTCCTCAGCTCGATCTCGACCTCCCCGCCCCTGTGGCGCACGGCGAGCGTCGCCGGATCGGTCCCGTACTTGATCGCGTTGGTCACGGCCTCCTGCGCTATCCGGTAGGCGGCGAGGTCGACACCCGCCGGAAGGCCGTGCTCCTCTCCCTCCCGCGCCACCCTCAGCCCCAGCCCCGCCTCCCGCGCCCGCGCCACCACTTCGTCCAGCTGTGCGAGGCCCGGCTGCGGTTCGACGCCGAGACCATCGGCCTCGCTGCGAACCAAGCCGAGCAGCCGCCGCATCTCCGCCAGCGCCTGGCGCGACGTCGTCTCGACGGATCGCAGCAGCGCCTCGCTGCGTTCCGGCTCGGCGCGAACGAGCTGGCGCGCCGCTCCGGTCTGCACCACCACCACGCTCATCGTGTGGGCGAGGACGTCGTGCATCTCACGTGCGATCCGCGCCCGCTCGTCCGCGACCGCACGCTCCCTCTCGGCGGCGCTCATCGCCTCGGCGCGCTCGGCGCGGTGCTCGAGGCTCGCCGCAACCAGCCGGCCGCTGCGCACCGCATACCCGCCGAGCCAGGCGCCACCCCCGAGGAGCAGGGAGAACACATAGTCGCCCGCGCCGCGGCCACCCTCGAGCGCGAGGGCCAACCAGGCGACGGCCTGACCGGTCACCAGCCCGGCGACCGCCACCCTGCCGTCGCCCGCGTGCGCGGCGAGCGAGTAGATCGCCACCAGGAGGGCGATCGCCACCGCGATGCTCTGCTCCGCCTGCCCTCCAGCGACAGCTTGAGCCGCATAAGCGGCGTACACGGCCGCAGCCGCGGCCACCGGCGCCCGGCGCCGCCAGGCCAGCGGCAGCGTCATGACGGGAATCGCCACGGCGGCCGCACGATCCGACCCCGGGAAGCTCGCCGAGCCAAGGACCTCGAGCTCCGCGACCAGCGCAAGGGCGCAGGCGAGCAGGGCGTCGGCCGCGAAGGACGGGATCCGGCGCAGCCGCCGAGCCAGCGTCGAGCTCATGCGGCGAAGGTAGACAAGCCTTCGGCCGCCCGCATCAACCGGCGAGTTGACCGGCGGCGCCCGTAGATCAACCCGCTGGTGTACGCCAGTTCGCCCAGGGGGCCGATGACGCCGCCGGCATACAGACGTACCTTGGACTCGTCTGCACGACCCACAGGAGGTAACGAGATGATCAAGCGACAGACCCTGATTCCCCTCGGCGCACTGCTCGTCGTCTGCTTCGTCGGAAGCGGGCTGCTCAAGGACGAGAACTCGGGTCCCCTCGGCGTTCTCAGCTACATGGCCTGGTTCGGCTTCCTCGCCCTGGTCCTCTTCTTCATCGCGGTCGCGGTGGTGACGATCGTGCGCAACCGCCGCCGCCTCGACGGCAGCCGGCCGTAGACGTGAGCGACGAACGTCGCGCACCTCCCGAGCGAGAACCAGGGAGGCAACGACGAGGACGCAGCCCTACGCAGGGTCGCAGCCGGGCGGTGCTGGGCGGCGCGAAACGCATCCCCATTCCGTCAAGGCCTACGACCAGAAGTCGTCGTACGCGCAGAGATCCTCAAAGTGCTCTCGAGCGTCGACTATCCGGCCGTCCTTGACCTCGAACAGGAGGCAGCAGTTCACGCCCAGCCGCTTGCCGTTTCGCTCCCCGCCGTTGCGATGAATGCCGACCACGCGGCCATCATCATCCGCCGTCGCCGAACGCAGGTCGACCTTGGAAGGTTCCTCCCGTCTGTTCTCCCAATTGGCCGAAGAACGCGAAGATCGCCTCGCGGCCCTCGTGGTCGCCAGCAAGAGGACCTCGGCCCGGTACGTGCCATGAGGCGTTCTCGTCGATGAGCTCGGTGAGGGTCTCCATGTCGCCTGAGCCGAAGGCGGCGTAGGCACGACGGATCAGCTCGGCATTCGCGTGGGCCATGGGTTCCTCTTTCCTGTTGCCGGTGGCGATGCCACCCTCCGACGTCACCCGTTAGCCGATCAACCCTGCAGCGTCCCGAGCGAGAATCAAGCAGCGCAAGGAAGAGGCGTCGGTTCGCAGCCGGGAGGGTCCCTGATGGGATGGCTCTCGAACCCCGAGATTCGAGACGCACTCTCCAGCCTGCACCGGAAGCTCAGGCTCCACAAGGGCTGACTCCGGGCAAGCTTCCGCTGCTCCATTCACCCGAAAGCGCAAGCCCGTGGCGACGCTCGCCGCCGATTGCAGAGGACCGTCGCGGAGTGCGAGGATCCGCGCACCGCAACCGATAGGAGGTATGCCCATGTACGTCGGCGCCATACACCGCGTTTCCGATCCCGAGGGGTTCACGAAGGCTGAGGACGAAGCGATCGCCGCTGGCTTGCCAGACGGGTTCTCGCTTCCGATTCATGCCGCCACGCCCGATCACTCGGTCGGCATCTGTATCTGGGAGGGTCCGTCCGTTGAGGCTGTGAGCGAGCTCGTCGAATCTGTGGTCGGACCGTTCAGTCAGAACGAGTACTTCGAGATGAGCGTCGACGGTCTAAGCAACCAAGCGTGAGGGTGAGCGACGGGACTTGAACCCGCGACCGCCTGGACCACAACCAGGAGCTCTACCAGCTGAGCTACGCCCACCAGGTTGGCTCGAATCTAGCAGCGGTTCCAGCGTCCTCTACCGCTGGGCCTGCTTGCGGAGCAGCGCCTCCATCTCGCGGCGGTCGTGCTCGTGGCGTGCCCGGTCCTTCTCGCGCTCGGCCGCCTCGCGACGAGCCCTGCCTTCCTTGCGCGCGGCATCGTTGCGAGCGGCGATGCGTTCCCGCTCTTCCTTCCACGCGGCTTCGCCGCGCTTGCGCGGTGCTTCGTCTCCGCGCTCAGCCGGGTCGCTCATTCGACCTGCTCCTAGCTGCTCCCCTTGGTCGCGCCACAGGGGGATGCAGGGAGCGAAAACACCCGACGGTGGATACCTCTCAGTCGAGGGTACTCGCATCCAACCCTGGTAGCGTCACGGGGACGGGCCGCGCGATCGCGCGGCAGAGCAGTGCCAGCGCCCGCAGGTCGTTGCTGAGAAGCATCCTCCGCGTACGCAGCACGCAACTCAGTGGAGGAAACATGGCAACAGGAACCGTGAAGTGGTTCAGCGACGACAAGGGCTTCGGCTTCATCACTCCCGATGAGCCGGGCAAGGACCTCTTCGTCCATCACAGCGGCATCGAGGGCGGCGGCTTCAGGTCGCTCGACGAGGGCGCCAAGGTCAGCTACGACGCCGAAGCCGGCGACAAGGGACCGAAGGCCGTCAACGTCCGGCCGGTCTGAGGCAGCGCCGGTGATGGCCGGCGCCGGCCCGTGAGGACAGTCGCGCCCTAGCCCCGCCTCCGGCCGCGGCCGCGTTCCGGCCGCGGCTTGGGCGGGTTGGCGGCGCGCTCTTCGGCGGTCATCTTTCTGACCGTCAGCGTGCCGTCGTCGATCTGCTGCTTGATGTCGTCCAGCTTGGCCTGACGCTTCGCCTCGGCCCGTTCCCACGAGGTGCTCATATGAGGATCCTCTCAGCGGCGTCGGCGGCCACGCCCGCGGCCGCCCCTGCCGTTCGCTCGCTTCGGCCTCTCGCCCACCCGGAGGCCCGACTGCGAGAACTCGCCGTGGAGCGAAAGAGTGCGGGCGATCTTGCCCACATCCTCTGCTTGCCCGGGGCCGACGAAGGTCACGCCGACTCCGGTCCGGCCCGCGCGGCCGGTCCGGCCCACCCGGTGCACGTATCCGTCGCGATCCTCGGGTGCGTCGAAGTTGATCACGTGGGTGATGTCATCGACGTCCAAACCCCGCGCCGCCACGTCCGTGGCGACGAGTGTGTCGACCTGGCCGCGGCCGAAGCGCGCCAGCGCCTTCTCGCGCTGGGACTGCGTCTTGTTGCCGTGCATGGCGAGCGCCTCGATCTCCTGGGCGCGCAGGCGCTTGACCAGCCTGTCCGCCCCACGCTTCGTGCGCACGAAGACCAGCGTCAGGCCGCGATCGGGGTCATGCAGCTCGCGCACGAGCGCGGACAGCTTTGAGTCGGGCGTGACCGAGACGAAGCGGTGGTCGACCTCGCCGCGCTGCTCCTCCGAGTGGGCGTGCTCGTGCCTGCGCGGGTCGCGCGTATAGCTGCGCGCGATGCGAGCGACCTCACCGCCAAGCGTCGCCGAGAAGAAGAGCGTCTGGCGCTTGCGCGGAATCAGGCCGACGATCCGGTCGACGGGTGGGCGGAAGCCCATGTCCAGCATTCGGTCCGCCTCGTCGAGCACCAGAATCCGAACGCGCCGAAGGTCGACGTCGCGGCGCTCGATCAGGTCCTCGAGACGGCCGGGTGTGGCCACGATGATGTGGGCGCGCCGCGCCTGCTTCGCCTGGCGCTCGATCCCGGCGCCGCCGTAGACCGCGGCCACCGACAGGGCGCGCGCCGTAGCCAGCGGCCGCATCTCGGCGACGATCTGCTGGGCGAGCTCGCGCGTGGGCGCGAGCACGAGACCGCTCGGCCGTGGGTCGCCGGCCTCGATCCGCTCCACGAGCGGGACCGCGAACGCGATGGTCTTGCCGGACCCCGTGGGCGACTTGACGAGAACGTCGCGCCCCGCCAGCGCGTCCGGCAGGACGAGGCTCTGGACGGGGAAGGCATCGGCGATGCCCCGCTCGGTGAGAGCCCGGACGACGGGCGCAGACGCGCCCAGGGCTTCGAAGGACTTCCTTGACATGAACTGCTCCTTGCCGGCGGCCCACAGACGGGCCGCCTCGCGATTTCGGGAGATTCACCTGACCCGAAATTCGCCGCAGCGCACGGAAGAGGAACCTCGCGGGCAACGGTGCCCGCCCGATGGACGCTAGCAGGCGGCCCGGGCCAGGAGGGGCGCTAGTTGTGCGTGGCGGGCACGACCGGCACCTCGTGCTCGGCCACCGCCTCGACGGCCTCTTCCTCCTCCAGCTCCCCCTCCTCGCGGGCGCAGACGATGCGGAAGCGGCCGGTGCCGAGCTCGGCGTTGGCCCGGACGGGCAGGCCGCGGATGGTGTCCCAGCCGAGCCGCTCCATCTCGAACGGGTTCAGCTCGACGGCCACCGCCGGCCACTCGCAGGTGGTGTTGTGGTGATCGATCGCCTTGGAGATCGCCTCGAGGGTCTTCGCCTCGGACGAGCTCATCGGCGGGCGGGCGAGCCCAGGATCCGTGTGTAGTGCTCGATCGTGCGGGCGAGGCCGTCCCGGAGGTCGAACTCCGGCTCCCAGCCGAGCAGGCCCTTCGCGCGCGAGATGTCGGGCTGGCGGACCTGCGGGTCGTCGACGGGCAGCGCCTCGAAGACGATCTCGGAGCGCGACTCGGTCAGCTCGACGATCAGCTTGGCCATCTCGAGCAGCGTCAGCTCGTTGGGGTTGCCGATGTTGACCGGCTCGTGGATCTCCGACTCGCCCAGCGCGACGATCCCGCGGATCAGGTCGTCGACGTAGCAGAACGAGCGGGTCTGATTGCCGTCGCCGAACACGGTCACGGGCTTGTCGCTGAGGGCCTGGCTCATGAAGGCCGGGATCGCGCGGCCGTCGTTGGCGCGCATGCGCGGCCCGTAGGTGTTGAAGATGCGAACGATGCAGGTGTTCACGCCCTGCTGGCGCAGATAGGCCATCGTCAGCGCCTCGGCGTAGCGCTTGGCCTCGTCGTAGACGCCGCGCGGCCCGATCGGGTTGACGTTGCCCCAGTAGCTCTCCGGCTGCGGGTGGACCTGCGGGTCGCCGTAGACCTCGGAGGTCGAGGCGAGCAGAAAGCGCGCGCGCTTGGCCTTGGCGAGGCCGAGCGAGTTGTGCGTCCCGTAGGCGCCCACCTTGAGGGTGTGCAGCGGCAGCCGCGCGTAGTCGATCGGGCTCGCCGGCGATGCCATGTGGTAGACGAAGTCGACTGGCTCGTCGATCTCGAAGTGCGACGTGATGTCGACCATCTCGAAGCGGAAGTTGCTCCCCGCCTCGACATGACGGATGTTCTCGAGCGAGCCGGTCTCGAGGTTGTCGACGCAGATCACGCGGTGGCCGCGCCCGATCAGGTAGTCGCAGAGATGTGAGCCGAGGAAGCCGGCGCCGCCCGTGACCAGTGAGGTCGGCATTCGGGCAGAGGGTACAGCGAGGCCAGGAAGTGCGCCGCGGATTACAAAACCGCGCCCGCGCTGTCGAGAAATAGGGCATGCGCCGCGCCGCCGCGCTCACCTGGCTGCTCGCCTGCTTGTTCCTGCCCGCGGTCGCGAACGGCGCTGTGGAGACGGGCACCTTCGGGGTCCTCCACAAGGACGGCTTCGGCCGCGGCCCGACCACGTTCGACTACACGCTCAAGCAGCGCGGCCGCACCTTGCACGTCCTCCCCACCCAGCTCGGCAGCGCGGGCCAGGGCGACCAGGTCAGGATCCAGGGCCAGGAGCAGCACGGCCGGCTCGTAGGCAAGGTCACCAACGTCCACAGGCCGCGCAGCCTGACCCCGCGTCAGCACACGCTGGCCGTGGTCCTCCTCAACTGGTCGGGCGACGCCCGCGAGCCGTGGACGCCGGACCAGGTGCGCGACCAGATCTTCACCGGCAGCTCGTCGCTGAATGCCTACTACAAGGAGGAGTCGTACGACCAGATCTCGTTCAGCGGGGACGTGCTCGGCTGGTACACGGTCGACTCGCCCTCCACCGCCTGCGACAGCAACTTCAGCGACTGGACGAACAAGGCACAGCAGGCGGCGAGCGACGACGGGGTCGACCTCTACTCCTACGACAACGTGATGTTCGTCTTCCCGCCGACCGACTGCAACTGGGCGGGCATGGCGATGATGCCGGGGCCCTACTCCTGGATCAACGGATCGCCCGAGCCGTGGGTGACCGCGCACGAGATGGGGCACAACCTGGGCCTGAACCACGCCAACGCGTACTCCTGCACCTCGGGCGGCGCGCCCGTCACGATCAGCGACAGCTGCGTCTCAATGGAGTACGGCGACCCGTTCGACGTGATGGGCTCGGGCGGCGCCCACCACGAGAGCGGCTGGCACCTGCAGAAGCTGGGCGTCCTCCAGTCCTCGAACGTCGAGACGATCAGCCAGAGCGGCACCTACACGATGCGCGCGGCGCTGGCCCAGACGAGCGAGCCGACCACGCTCCGCATCCCGCGCACCACCTCGGGCGGCAGCGTCCTCGACTGGTACTACCTCGAGGTGCGCAAGGCGGGCGGCGTCTTCGAGAACGACTACCTGTCGAGCGAGCCGGCGCTGAACGGCGTGATGATCCGGGTCAACGACGACCCGTCGGTCATGACCCAGTCGAAGCTCGTGCGCTCCGACCCGAGCGGCAACTGGTGGCGCTATCAGGCGCCGTTCCCGGTCGGCTCGACCTTCGACGACGGGCACGTGCAGGTCACGGTCACGAGCGCCGGCAGCGGCCAGGCCAGCGTCGCCGTCACGATGTCGAACCAGACCGACACGCAGGCGCCCAGCGTGCCGAGCGGGCTCCGCGCCACGGCGACCGCACATGGCGCCCGGCTCAGCTGGAGCGCCAGCAGCGACGACCGCGGCGTCGCCTCCTATCCGCTGTTCCGCGACGGCACGCTGATCGGGACGGCCGCCACCACGTCCTTCACCGACAACCACGCGGCGCCGGGCGCGCACGCCTACGTCGTGGCCGCCGAGGACGCCGCGCACAACCGCAGCGGGCTGTCCGCGCCGGCCACCGTGACGGTCCCGGCCTCGCCCTCGCCCTCGTCCGGAGCCTCTCATCCTCCGCCCCACGCGAGCCACGCGGACGCCGACCGGCGCGCCCCACGCCTGCGCATCCGCCGCAGCCGCGGACACCACGCGCGCGTGCGCATCCGGATCTCAGCCAGGGACGCCGGCGGCCTGGCGTCGGTCGAGCTGTTCGTGCACGGCAAGCGGCGCAAGCGCGTGCGCGTGAGGTCGGCCAGGTCGGCCGCGACGCTCCGCTACAGCGGGCGCATATCCCGCCGGATCCACTTCGCGGTGGCCCGCGCCACGGACCGGAGCGGCAACCGGGCGAAGGTCAGGTTCCGGCTGCGCTGAAGGCGAGCGCGCGGCGGCGCTACCGCCGCGCTCGCCGCCTCCGTGCTTGTGAGATCGCTTACCCACCCTCGTCCGGGCTTATCCCTGAAGCTCGAGGGAGAGCGGCTCTGCGGGGGCCGCGAAGCGCAGCCGACCGGCGAGCGCGGCGGCGTCGAAGGCCCGCTCCAGATCCGCTCGGGACTCCGTGAAATGCGCCCAGCCCTCGTAATGGAGAGGAACCACGATCGCGTCGGGCATGGCGCGGGCAACCTCGACGGCCTCAGAAGCGGTGAGAGTGAGCGGGTCGTCGCCCGCGACGCTGACCTTGGCGGCGCCCGTACATAGCAGGGCTGCATTCACGCGGAAACGGTCCGCCACCTCCTGTACGCCCTCGTACCAGACGGTGTCGCCCGAGAAGTAGACGACCTCGGCGTCGCGGCTCAGCGCGAACCCGATCGCCGGACCGCGGTCGCCGCCGGCCGGACCGTGCCGGGCGGGCGTCGCGGTCGCGCGCAGGCCGCCGGACAGCTCGACGCTGTCCCAGGGCTCGAGCCCGACGGCGCGCTCGCCGAGGATCTCGGCCGCGGCCTTCGTGGTCAGGATTTGGCGGGCGCCAAGGCTGAGCTTCCGGCCCGCTCGGTCGAGGTTGTCCAGGTGATGCTCGTGGCTCAGCAGCACGGCGTCGACGGGACCGACCTCGGCCGGCGCGATCGCGGGATCCTGGGTCTTGCGCAGCGTGTAGCCGGGCAGCTCGTACACGCTGCCCGCCGGGTCGAATGTCGGATCTGTGAGCAGGCGGAGGCCGGCCCATTCGAGGACCGCCGTCGGACCACCCACGTAGGTCAGCGCAACCATCGCCGTACGAGCGCCCCGACCAGGACTCGAACCTGGGACCTGGGGGTTAGAAACCCCCCGCTCTATCCAGCTGAGCTACCGGGGCCCGCCGAGCAGAATAGGCCCGCGCGGGGATCCCTCGGACTGAATCTCGGCCGCCCGGGTACTTCAAGCCCGTTCAAGGAGGAGTCGGGACCGTTCGGTCCAGGCCTGGGAAAGGAGATCTAGATGCTGTGGTTGATCCTCGGGATCATCCTGCTGGTGATAGCCATCGCCGGCGGGGCGATCATCCATCCGGTGATTTTCGTGCTCGCCATCCTCGCGCTGTTCATGGCCGTCACCGGCTGGCGCGGAAGATCGTCGTACTGATCCGGCTGTAGCGGGCCCCGGCCGGCCTCCCGGGGCGTCAGCCGCCGATGACGTTGTGGATGGGAGCCACCATCGGCTCCCCCGGGTCGATGCCGACCTCGCCCAGGATCGGGAGCAGCGTCTCGCCGAACTTCTCGAAGGCCTCCTGGGACTCCCAGACGTCGAAGACCTGGATGTTGCCGTCCACCTCGAGGGCGTAGTGGTTGGTCCGCCCCTCCGGCGCGCCCGCGCCGGCCTCCTCGAGACGCTTGATCGCGTCGTCGTACTTGTCCGGGGTGAAGCCGTCGGGGGTGAAGTAGAGACCGAGTGCCATGGGTCCGCTCCTTTTCGCGAGTGTCTCCGGCGCGAACCTATCCGCTCTCCTATGCTCCGCGCTGGACCGATCCGATGCCGATCACGAGCCTCCACCACGTGGACCTGGCCGTTACGGATGTCGACCGATCCCTCGCGTTCTACATGGACGTCTTCGGGCCGCTCGGTGCCGTAGAGGCGTTCCGCTACCCCACCTATCGCCAGACCGAAGAGGTCGTTTATCTCCGTCTCGGGCAGCAGTTTCTCGGGCTCCGGCCGGCGGACGGTGGCGAGTACCGCTACTACGACGTGGGAATCGAGCACCTGGCCGTCCATGTCGAAACGAGGACCGAGGTCGACGAGGCATACGAGCGCTGCGTGGAGCTCGGAGTGAAGATCCACAACCCGCCCGAGGAAGACAACGACGAGCCGGGCTACTGGGCGTTCTTCTTCTTCGATCCCGACGGCTTCCGGCTCGAGATCTTCCACTGGCCGGACAACCCGGGCGCCTGAC